>CAJTUD010000007.1 GCA_910579725.1 uncultured Oscillospiraceae bacterium
CGTTGGTGGGGATGATGAAAACCTTGACCTTGGAACCGGCGGCGGACACGTCTACTTCCTTGCCGCGGACGTTGTTCTTTTCCACGTCCATCTTTACGCCCATATACTCCATGCCTTCGCAGATTTTAGCCCGCAGGTCGCAGGAGTTTTCGCCGATGCCGGCGGTAAAGACAATGGCATCCACGCCGCCCATAGCGACGGCATATGCGCCGATGAACTTCTTTACCTCGTAGATGAACTTGTCCAGAGCCAGCCGGGCCCGGTCATTGCCCTGCGCCGCGGCGTCGTCCAGATCCCGGAAGTCGGAGCTGACGCCGGAGATGCCCAGCACGCCGCTCTTCTTATTAAGAATATTCAGCATCTCCTTGATGTCATAACCATACCGGCCCATCAGGTACTCCAGAATGGTGGCGTCCACGTCGCCGGAGCGGGTGCCCATGGGGAAGCCGGCAAGGGGCCCCAGACCCATGGTGGTATCCACGCACTTGCCGTCCACCACGGCGGAGAGAGAGGAGCCGTTGCCCAGGTGGCAGCAGATCACGCGGCTGTGCTCCGGGTTGCCCAGCATGTCGATGGCCCGGGCGGAGACGTAGCGATGGCTGGTGCCGTGGAAGCCGTAGCGGCGGACGTCGTCCTTCTCATAGTACTCATAGGGGATGGCATAGATGTATGCCTTGGGGGGCATGGTCATATGGAAAGCGGTGTCAAACACGGCCACCTGGGGAGTGTTGGGCATGATCTTCTGGCAGGCTTCGATGCCCATGAGGTTGGCGGGGTTGTGGAGGGGCCCCAGGGGGATACACTTCTTGATAGCGTCGATGCACTTCTCGTCAATGATGCAGCTCTCGGTAAAGGCCATGCCGCCGTGGAGGACGCGGTGGCCCACCGCGGCGATCTCGCTGGTGGAGGCGATAACACCCTTTTCCGGATCCACCATGATGTCCAGCACCGCCTGAATGGCCTCGGCGTGAGTGGGCATGGGGATGTCCTGCTTCACATCCTCCCTGCCGGGGACCTTGTGGGTCAGGCGGCCGTCAATGCCGATGCGCTCGCACAGCCCCTTGGCAAACACCTCGCCGCCTTCGGACTCCATGAACTGGTACTTCAGGGAAGAGCTGCCCGCGTTGATGATGAGAATTTTCATCCGTCATTTCTCCTTGTATTTGTTATTGTTTTGTTATTTTTGTTTCCAGCCTGTCTCTTGCTTTTCCGGCGGGAGGCGGCTAGAATAGATACCATCCCATATTGTAGACTATTTGCGCCGGTCAGGCAACCATTTTTTTGGAAGTTTTTATGAAAATTTTCCTGACCGGCTCTGAGGAGGCGTGCCGTGGCTGTCGCGGGAGTGATCGCGGAATACAACCCCTTCCACCGGGGCCATGGCTGGCAGCTGGCGGAGCTGCGTGCCCGGCTGGGGGAGGACGCGGCGGTTGTAATCTGCATGAGCGGCAATTTTGTCCAGCGGGGAGATTTCGCGATTCTTTCCAAGTACGCCCGGGCGGAGATGGCGCTCCTGGGAGGTGCGGATCTGGTGCTGGAGCTGCCTGCGCCCTGGTCTGCCGCCGGAGCGGAGCGCTTTGCGCAGGGCGGCGTGGCGGTGCTGGCTGCCACGGGAGTAGTGACCTGCCTTGCTTTCGGCAGTGAGAGCGGGAGTCTGGAGCCTCTGGAGGTTGCGGCGGCAGCGCTGGACAGTCCGCAGTATCATCAGGCGGTGCGCCGCCTGACCGGCGGGGGAGCGCCCTTTGCCGCTGTCCGGCAGGAGGCGATCCGGTCCCTGACAGGTTCTGCCGCGGATTGCCTTTCACATCCCAACGACATTCTGGCGGTAGAGTATCTGCGGGCGCTGAGGAGGACTGACATCCAGCCCATGGCGCTGCCCCGGGTGGGCGCGGGGCACGACAGCGGGGAGGAGAGTGGGTATCCCTCTGCCTCCGCCATCCGGGAGAAGATTTCATCCGGCGGAGACTGGAAGAACATGATGCCGGAAGCCTCTGCCGGGATTCTTTCCCGGGAAATCCGGGAGGGACGGGCCCCTGCCGTCTGGCAAAACTGCCAGAGGGCCCTTCTGGCCCGTCTGCGGACCATGGCTGAGGAGGATTTCCAGCCCTACGACGGAGGAAATGAGGGCCTGTACCACCGTTTTTACGCCGCCGTTCACAAGGAGGCGGCGGTGGAGGGAATTCTTGCCGCCGCGAAGACCAGACGCTACCCCATGGCCCGCCTCCGCCGGATGCTGCTTCAGGCCTATCTGGGAGTTCCACAGGCGAAGCAGGGGGAGACGCCGCCCTATCTGCGGGTGCTGGGAGCCGGCAGTCGGGGCAGGACGCTGTTGGCGGAGATGCGGCGGACCGCGAGCCTGCCGGTGCTCGTCAAGCCGGGCCATATCCGGCGTCTGGGGGCGGAAGCCCAGCGGGTTTTCGACCAGGAGGCCCGATGCGCGGACTTGTACGCGCTGGCTTATCCGAATCTGGCGCAGGCTGTGCCGGAGAGCGAGTATACTGCCGCTCCGGTGATGCTGCCGGGCACAGAGGGAAGGAGGCGTAAGCCATGAAAAAGCAAATGATTGTGCTGCTGGCGGCCTGCGCTGCGCTGCTGGCAGCCTGCGCGGGACTGGCGGCGTCCGATCTGGCGCCGGAGACAGAGGCGCAGGCTGCGGTGAAATACGAGGAGCCGGTCTATCAGTTTGAGCAGACTGCGGCACAGGAGGAGTATCCCGACGGTGACGGTTCGGTAGCGGCCCGCTATTCCTGCCGGCTTTTCATGCTCTCCGTATCCAATTTGGATGCGATTTCTCCGGAGGATGTGGAAGCTGCGCAGCAAAACGTGGAAAATTTCAACAGTAAGATGCACCATCTGATGGTCAACGCCGTTGGCGCAGGTCAGACCATGGACGAGTTGTCGGAGGGAGTTGACAGTGCCGCTGAAACTTATTATGACGAGACGGAAGCGGGCTGCTTTCTGACAGGACAAGTTGTCAATGTTCGATTGGATAACACCAGCTACACCGGCGGAGCGCACCCCAACCGTTACGTGGTCAGCTATCTGTTTGATCTGGAAGCGGGGCAGTTTATCGATCCTCTCCAGGTAGCGGATGACCCGGAGAGCTTTCTCGCCGGCGCTGCTGCGCTGCTGCTGGAAAAGGCGGAGAAACATCCGATGTTCGAGTCTTTTTGGCAGGATTACGGAGATTTGATTGCCCGGTGGAATACAGGGACGGTTCTGTTTGACGGCGAAGGGATGCGGGCCATCTATTCTCCCTATGTGATTGCGCCTTATGCAGTGGGGGATGTGGAGCTGCTGCTGACCTGGGAGGAGCTGGCCCCGCTGATTGGGGAGGGCGGAATGGCGAGGCTGGGAAGGGACGCCGCTTCGTGAACCTCCACCGTCCTGCGGCAATAATCAGGCTCTGGAGGCAGTTGCCTCCAGGGCCTTGCCGTATGCGTCAAAGGTTCAAATAAGCTCTTTCTCAAAAACCAAATTCCACAAAAATTACAAGATTTCCCTTGAAATTTTCCAAAAAACGGTGTAAACTAAAAATAAGGCGTATATTGTGCCGGAAATTTTGGAAAAGACAGCGTATGAAAAGGAGGCGGAGGGAATATGTTTTGCGTAGGGGACAAGGTTGCCCACCCCATGCATGGAGCGGGCGTCATTGACGAGATTGTAACAGAAACCGTAGCGGGCGCCAGACAGGATTACTATGTATTTCGTATGCCTGTAGGCGGCCTGACACTGAAGATTCCCACCGCCGCCGCCGCTGCGTCCGGTCTGCGGGGCGTGTGGGATCTGAGCAGGGTGCAGCAGCTGCTGCGGGATCTGGCCGGGCTGGAGGTGGAGCGCTTCACCGGCAGCTGGAACCAGCGTTACCGGGAGAACATGCAGAAACTGAAAAGCGGCGACCTGTATGAGGTTGCCAGGGTGGTCAAGGGCTTGCTCCATCGGGAAAGCGAGCGCGGATTGTCCACTGGGGAGAGGAAGATGCTTCGTACGGCGAAGCAGATTCTGATTTCCGAGATGGTGCTGTCCACCGGAGAGGCATATGACACTCTGGAGAATCAGGTAGATCAGGCGGCTGCGGGAGGCGCGGAAGAGTGAACAAGCTTTTTGCCAGACTGTTTCATCGGAAAGAGCGGGGGACGCACCCGTATTGCAGCGCCATTGTGGCCGCCGCAGGTTCTTCCAGCCGGATGGGGGGCGAAAACAAGCTGATGACGCCCATCGACGGCGTTCCCGTTCTGGCCCGGGTTTTGCAGGCGCTCAATGAAGCGGAGCTGGTGGATGAAATCGTGGTGGCCGCTCGGGAGGAAGATCTGATTTCCATCGGCGACCTGTGCAAAATTTACGGCATTGTGAAGCCGGCAAAAATCGTCCGGGGTGGGGAGAGCCGGCTGGAATCGGTGTATCTGGCCTCTCTGGAATGCCGGGAGAATGCAGAGTTTCTGGCGGTGCACGACGGGGCGCGCCCCTTGGCCACGGCGGAGCTCATTGACCGGACCATTGCGCTGGCGCACCGCGCCAACGCCGCCGCTCCCGCTGTGCCGGTCAAGGATACCATCAAAGTGGTCCGGGACGGAAAAGTGGTAAGCACGCCCCCGCGGGAGGAGCTGCGCGCCATTCAGACGCCTCAGGTTTTTGATGCCGCGCTGCTCCGCGCCGCGCTGGAAAACGCCCGGGTGTTTGGGGGAGCCATTACCGACGACTGTTCCGCTGTGGAGCTGCTTGGCAAGGAAGTTTACCTGACAGAAGGCTCCTATGAAAACATCAAGATCACAACGCCGGAGGACGTTCTGCTGGCCTCCGAGCTTCTTCACCGCCGGGAGGTGCAGGAATGAGCATTCCGCGGATCGGCCAGGGCTATGACGTGCACCGGCTGACGGAGGGGCGCCCGCTGATTCTGGGGGGCGTGACGGTCCCATGGAACAGAGGCCTGCTGGGCCACTCCGATGCGGATGTGCTGCTGCACGCGCTGATGGACGCGCTGTTGGGCGCGGCGGCTTTGGGAGACATCGGGCGGCTGTTTCCTGATACGGATGAGCGCTACCAGGGTGCGGACAGCCGTGTCCTTCTGCGCCGGGTGCGGGAGCTCCTGACGGAGAACCATTTTACCATCGGCAATGTGGACGCGACCCTGGTTGCGCAGAAGCCCAGAATCGCGCCCTATGTCCGGCAGATGCGCCAGAACATTGCGCAGGATCTGGACATCCCTCTGGAGAATGTAAGCGTTAAAGCCACCACGGAAGAGCGCTTGGGGTTCACCGGCGACGGCTCCGGCATGTCTGCCCAGGCCGCCGCGCTGATTTTCCAGGAGTGATGGTCTCCGGTGGTATTCAGGCCCTTTGCCCGTCCACAAGCGGCTGTGTTTCTTTGCCGCCTGTGGACGGCAGTCTTCGCGGAGAACATTCTGGACCGTCTGTGCATCCCCCTTCACAAGGGGGATGCTTTTTGTTCCCCGGAATTCCGGCGCCGGCGGGAACACTCGGCGTCGCTGGATCATATATTAATGACGGGAGGCGGTATCATTGCCATACTATTTGCTGCTGAGCCGCTCCATCACCCATGCCCAGCGTATGAGCCGTATTTTGGAGCGGGCGGGGCTCACCGCCCGCTTTTTTCGCCCGCCGATGGGCCTGACCGACAGGGGATGCAGCTACGCGGTCCGGATCGGGGAGGGGAGCCTCCCTCTCGCGCTGGAGCGCCTGCGAAGCGAGGGCCTCATGCCGATGCGGGTATTTCACGCCGGCGGCGATGGAGCATTCAGCGAGATTACTATATCATGATGGGAGGGCCGTCCTGACCAGCCGCCGGGTGCGGCAGGGGGCCGGCCTTCCCGGTTTCGGAGGAAACGCGATGATCTATTTTGACAGTGCGGCCACCACGCTGCAAAAGCCGGCCTCCGTACCGGCGGCGGTGGCGGATGCGCTCCGCACCATGACTACCCCTGGGCGGGGGGACCATCCCGCCGCCCGCCTGGCGGCAGATTTGATGCTGCGCTGCCGGATGGAGGCGGCTGAGTTTTTCGGAGCTGCCCAGCCGGAGGACGTGATTCTGACCGCCAACGCCACTCATGGTCTGAACGTCGCCATACACAGTCTGGTGTCTCCCGGGGACACGGTAGCAGTTTCCGGATATGAACACAATGCCGTTACCCGCCCGCTGCACGCCATTGGGAATGTATCTCTGCGGATCGTGAACGGCCGCCTTTTTGATCGGGTACACATGGTGGAGGGGTTCCGCCGGGCGGTGGACCAGGGGGTGAAGGCGGTGATCTGCACCCATACATCCAACGTCTTCGGATATGTATTGCCGATGGACGACATAGCCGCGATCTGCCGGGAAAAAGGGGTACCGCTGATTGTGGATGCTTCCCAGTCCGCCGGAATCCAGCCAGTCAGCCTGCAAAGCTGGGGAGCGGCTTATGTGGCCATGCCGGGACACAAGGGGCTTTACGGTCCGCAGGGCACTGGTTTGCTGCTGTGCGGAGAGGGGCAGAATCCCGTTCCCCTGCTGGCGGGCGGCACCGGAAATCTGTCCCGGCAGCAGGAAATGCCGGACTTTCTGCCGGACCGCCTGGAGGCGGGAACCCAGAATGTCCACGGCGCGGCAGGCCTGCTGGCGGGCCTGGAATTTGTCCGGTCCTTGGGACTGGAGGAGATTCGCAGGAGAGAGAGCCGGGTGATCCGCGTTCTGGCGGAGGGACTGAAGAAGAGGGGCGGTTACCGCGTGTTCGACGACCCGATGGGTGAGAGCTCCGTACTGAGCGTTGTGCCGCTGCACGTTGCGCCGGAGAGTCTGGCTGACCAGCTGGCGGAGCAGGGAGTGGCTGTGCGGGCGGGGCTCCACTGTGCGCCGCTGGCTCACCGGACCGCAGGGACGGAGGAAACCGGGACGCTGCGCTTCTCCTCCTCGGCCTTCAACACCGTGGAGGAGGCGGAGATGGTGCTGCGGATGCTGTCATAAGGGGAGTTGCGGTGAAAAGACTGTTCCCGCGTCCGCTTTGCCATATAAACTTTTTATGAATATTTCCCAATAAATGTTCCAAGGAAACCGGCTTATGATCTGGTTTCCTTGGATTTTTGTGCAAAAAGATCCAGTCATTCAGGTTGTCGGATTTTTTGGAAAAATTCCGGGCGATAATTTGTTGCATTTTCCTGCGGTTTAGAGTAAAATGTAAGCTACTTGTGGGATTCTTTTTCAATGGAGGGACGCCATGGACGCCACGGAAGTATTAACAAATCTGGCTTACCGGTTTACCCGCTTTGTCTCCTCCCTGCAATTGTGGGACGTGCTGGATATTCTGGTAATCGCCTATCTGATATACCGTCTGCTGTTGCTGGTGCGCAAGACCAACACCTCCCGGCTGCTCAAAGGCGTGCTGGTGGTGATTGTGGTGCTGTGGCTGTCCGAGGGACGGCTGCGTGCGCTGAACTTTGTGCTGCGGCACGTGCTGGACTGGGGTGTGGTGGCCCTGCTGATCCTGTTTCATCCGGAGATCCGCCGTGTGCTTGAACAGGTGGGCAGCAGCCAGCTTCCCTTCCTCCAGCTGTTTTCCAAGCCGCAGGTGGACCGGCAGACCATAGAGGACGCAATATCCCAGACGGTTTTGGCCTGCGGTGAGATGAGCAAGTCCCGCACCGGTGCGCTGATCGTCTTTGAGAGGAAGAACCAGATGGATGAAATTCTCCGCAGCGGCACCAAGCTGGATGCGGAGGTATCCTCGGAGCTGCTTAAAAATATCTTTTTTGTGAAAGCGCCCATGCACGACGGCGCTGTGATTGTCCGAGAGGGGCGGGTACTGGGAGCTGGCTGCATGCTCCCCCTGAGCCGGAATGTGAACCTGAGCCGGGATCTGGGCATGCGCCACCGGGCGGGCATCGGCATGAGTGAGAACTCCGACGCGGTGGTGGTGCTGGTTTCCGAAGAGACAGGCTCCATCTCTGTGGCCGTAGGCGGAATGCTCAAGCGGCATCTGATGACTGAGACTCTTGAGCAGTTGCTGCGCAACGAGCTGCTGCCCCAGCAGGCAGAGGATGAAGGGCAGGACGGGAAAAAGCGCAAGAGCCTGAAGAGTCTGTTGGTCAAGGAGAAGAAGGACGGTGAGAGCACAGATGAGTGAAAAAGGCAACAAGATCCTCTATGTAGTGCTGAGCCTCCTGCTGGCAATTGTTTTCTGGCTGTACGTGGATAACGAGCTGGGCAATGAGATGCAGATGGAGATCACCGGCGTTCCCATCGACTTTATCGGAGCAGAGGACACCCTGCCCAGCCGGGGCCTGATGCTGGCTGACGGAGAGGATGCCAGCCTGAATCTGACCATCAGCGGTCCTAGGTCGGTGATTACCAGCCTGCGCCCTGGGGACATCCGGGCTCAGGTGAGTCTGACCAGCATCGGTTCGGTGGGACCTTACAGTTTGGACTGGCAATTGGTAACGCCGGACAGGATCAATAAAAGCGATATCAAGATCGAGCGCCAGTCCCGTTCTACCATCACCGTTCAGGTGACAAGACTCTATTCCAGGGATATTCCGGTGAATACAACCGTGGTGGGAACGGTGGATGATCCCTATTTGTACAAGGCCGAGGGTGTGACCACCGAGCCGGCAGTTCTCACCCTCAGCGGTTTGCAGGAAAATGTGGATATGGTGGCTTCCGCTCGGGTGGTGGTGGACATCACCGGGGCCAGCGACACCATCCGGCAGGAGTACGATTACGAGCTGCTGGACAGTGATGGCAACGTGATTGAGACGCAGAATGTGCGTGTGTCCGAGCAGCGGGTGAATGTGACGGTTCCGGTATACATGGTAAAGGAACTGCCGCTGGTTGTGAAGTACAAGGAATCTCCCGGGTCCCGGAGGGCCAATGCCGACTGCGAGCTGGACCCGAAGACGATCACTGTGGCCGGAGATCCGCTGAGTCTGGAGACTCTGGACGAGATAGTTCTGGGAGAGGTGGATCTCAGCCGCTATACCGAATTGGACAAAAACCCGCTGGAGATCAAGATTCCCGCAGGATGCGAGAACATCAGCGGCTACACCACCACAAACCTGTCCATCAGGTTTCACGGACTGGTTACAAAGAGCTTTACCGTGACCAACATCAAGCACGTGGGTGCCAGTGAACGGCAGAGGTTTGACCTGATTGCGCCCTCTGTGGATGTGGAACTGCGTGGGCCCGCCGAGGATATGGAGCAGGTGACAGAGGAGGACATCCGCATTGTGGTGGATTTGACGGAGATTGCCTCCGACGGTACGGTAACGCTTCCTGCCACCGTGTTGGTGGATGGCTACAGCGAGGTGGGCGCCATAGGATCGCCCACTGTTACCGGCAAAATCATATCCAGCTGAGGAGGCCAGGCCCATGACACAGACCGCTACCGTTACTGCCATTCCCGCCTCCGGCGGAAGAGAGGTGGAGTTGACCGTCACCCGCCAAACCGCCTGCGGGCACAGCTGCGACGGCTGCGGCCGCTGCGCGGGGAAGGCGTCTGAGCTGGTCATCCGGGCCGTCAGCGACATCCCTGTATCCCTGGGGGACCGGGTGGAGGTCTACAGCGACAACCGGGTGCTGGGCGCGGCGACGGTGGTGTACGGGCTGCCAGTGGTCCTGTTCCTGTTGGGCTATTTGCTGCCGGGCGCTCTGCCGGAGCCGTGGCGGTATTTCTGGGGCGGAGCGGGCTTTGTGTTGGGCCTTGGAGGCGCGGTTATCTGTGACCGCGTGGTGAAAAAGCGGTCAGGTGTCGCCTACCGGGTGGTCAGAAAGCTGTAGGACGGCGGTGTTCGGATATGTACTTCCCTCCGCCGCCAGGCTGACGGAGGAGGACAAGAGCCGCTTCGGTGGCGTCTACTGCGGCCTCTGCCGTACACTGGGAGCGCGGTATGGTCAGGCGGCGAGAATGATTCTCAACTATGATTTTACCTTTCTGGCGGTTCTGTTCTGGCCGCAGGAAGAGGGAAACCCCCTCCATGGCGGCTGTATGGTCCATCCCATTGCCGGCCGGGACTATTTCCCGGAAAACAATGCGCTGGCGCTGGCGGCGGACGAGAGTGTGATCCTCGCCTGGTGGCAGATTCAGGATGCGCTGGCTGATCCCGGAAAGGGAAAGATGAAATACCGGGCGGCCTCCGGGGCGCTCAAGGGCGCGTTCTGCCGGGCAAGGGAGCGCCGTCCCGCCTTTGACGGGACAGTCCGGCGGCAGCTGGAGGAGCTGCGGCGGCTGGAGGAAGCGAAATGTGCATCGCTGGACGAGCCGGCGGACGCCTTCGCCCGGCTGCTTTCTGCGGCGGCTGAAGCGGCGGCGGAACCAGTGAAGCGCCGGGTGCTGGAGCAGCTGCTCTATCACTTGGGCCGGTGGATTTATCTGGTGGACGCGGCAGACGATCTGGCGAAGGACTTTGCTTCCGGCAACTATAACCCGCTGCTCTGCCACTTCTCCCTGGAGAAGGGGGAGCTGACGGAGGCGGCGAGAGAGAGCCTGACCGTTACGCTGGACCACTCCATCCGCCTGATGGCGGCGGCTTTTGAATTATGGGACTTCGGCGTATGGAGTTCCATTATTCGGGCCACTGTTTATGAAGGACTCTTTCTTGTAGGGAGAGCCGTTTTAGAGGGGACATTCCAATCCCGTGACGCGGTCTTCCGCCTTGCGGGCAGAAACAAGGAGCAGCTATGACCGACCCGTACGAAGTCTTGAATATTCCCAGCACCGCCACTGACGAGGAGATCAAGAAGGCATACCGAGAGCTGGCCCGAAAGTACCATCCGGACAATTATCACGACAATCCTCTGGCGGATCTGGCTCAGGAGAAGATGAAGGAGATCAACGCCGCCTATGACGCGATTCAGCGCCAGCGGAGCGGACGAAGCGCCAGCGGCGGCAGCGCCTATGCCCGGCAGAGCTATACGGACTATCAGCGGCAATCTGCGGGCAGTCCCGCCTTTCAGCAGGTGCGCATGGCCATCAACCGCAACGACCTTGGGATGGCGGAGCAGCTGCTTGACCGGATGGACGATCACAACGGGGAGTGGAACTTTCTCAAGGGAACAATCTGCTATCGCCGGGGCTGGGTGGATGAAGCGCGGCGGTACTATCAGACTGCCTGCCAGATGAATCCCGGCAGCGCGGAGTTCCGGCAGGCGCTGAACTTTGTGGAGAATAATCAGGCGGGATACCGTCCGGAGGGCTATGAGGTGTTTACCTCCGGCTGCAGCGGGGACAATCTGTGCGGAAGGCTGGCATGTACCTACCTGATGTGCAATCTGTGCGGCTTTGGTGGAATGCGCTTTTTCTGCTGCTGAGAGGAAGCGGCGTAGACATAACTAAGAGGGGGAACCGGATTTGATCAAGAGCATGACTGGCTACGGCCGGGCCCGCCGGACCATTGACGGGCGGGATATCACGGTGGAGGTCCGCAGCGTCAACAACCGCTATCTGGACTGCTCGGTGAAAATGCCGCGGGCATATATTTTTGCGGAGGACGCCGTCAAGGGCCTGGTGCAGAAAAATGTCAGCCGGGGCAAAGTGGATGTGTTCGTCGCCGTGGATTCCATAGGGGTGGAGGAAACGGTGGTCGCCGTCAACGAGACCCTGGCGAAGAGCTACATTGAGGCGCTGAAAAAGTTGTACAATCTGGGCGATGGCAGGTGGGTGAAGGGTAGCTTCTATGCCACCGATCTGGCCCGCCTGCCGGATGTGCTGGCCATCACCAAGGCGGAGGAGGATCTGGAGTCCCTCTCCGCCAGCCTGTGCGAGGTGACGGAGGAAGCCCTTGCCGCCCACGCGGCTATGAGGGGGAAAGAGGGGGAAAAGCTGGCCGCTGATGTTTACCGCCGGCTGGATGCCATCGAAGCTCTTACCGCCCGGGTGGAGGAGCGCTCCCCACAGACGGTGGCGGAGTACCGGGAGAAGCTGCTGGCCAGAATGAATGAGGTGCTCCAGAGCGCCACGGTGGATGAGAGTCGCATTCTCACCGAGGCGGCCATCTTTGCCGACAAGGTGGCGGTAGACGAGGAGACAGTGCGCCTGCGCAGCCATCTGGCCCAGCTGCGGGAGATGCTGCAAAGCCGGGAGCCTGTAGGACGGAAGCTGGACTTCCTTATCCAGGAGGTCAACCGGGAATCCAACACCATCGGTTCCAAGTGCAGCGACGTACAGATTGCCCGGGACGTAGTGGAGCTGAAGGCGGAGATTGAGAAAATCCGGGAGCAGGTGCAGAATATTGAGTAGAGAAAATGAGCTGGTGAGCATTGGTTATGGCGGCATGGTGTCCGCCGGACGTCTGATCGCGGTGGTGGGACCGGATTCCGCTCCGGTCAAGCGGCTGATTTCTGAGGCCCGGGAGCGCAGCATGCTTATTGATGCCACCTTTGGCCGCAAGACGGCGGCGGTGCTGGTGATGGACAGCGATCATGTGATCCTCTCCGGCCTGCCTCTGGAGAAGCTGGCCCCCCGGTTCGGCGTGGATCCCACTGTATTGGAGGAGGATGAGTGATGAAGAGAGGAAAGACATTTATCATCTGCGGCCCTTCCGGCGTGGGGAAAGGCACCGTGGTGGTCCGTCTGCTGGCCAGCGATCCCACGCTGTACTTCTCCGTATCCGCTACCACCAGGGCGCCCCGCCCCGGCGAGGTGGATGGTATGCACTACCATTTCCTTACCATGGAGCAGTTTGAAAAATGGATCGAGGAGGACCAGTTTCTGGAGCACGCCCAGTTTGTGGGCAACCGGTATGGCACGCCGCAGCTGTACGTGGATAAGGCCATGGACCAGGGCAGAGATGTGCTGCTGGACATTGAGATTCAGGGCGCGGAGCAGGTGAAACGCAAGCGGCCGGAGACGGTGCGTATCTATGTGGCTCCCCCCAGCTGGGCGGAGCTGGAGCGGCGTCTCATCGGCCGGGGCACCGAGGATATGGAAAAAGTGCGGTCCCGTCTGGTCCGGGGCAAGGAGGAGTTTGCCGCCGCCAAGGACTTTGACTATTTTGTCATCAACGATACGGTGGATCACGCTGTGGATGAGATCCGCGCCATCATGGTGGCGGAGCATTGCCGCCCGGATGAGCGAATTGCGCTGATTGACCAATAGGAGGGGCACTGATGAAGCTGGGCGAGATCAGTAGCCAGAATATGTGCCTTTTGTTTACCGTCGAGGATATTGACAAAGAATACCGGAGTATAGTATCTTTGGACGCGCGGTCAATATATGATTCACTGCGCCGGCCGGCAGCGCCGTCTGTCTGAGGAGTTTTCCCAAACTATAACTATTTCAAATCTATCAAAAAGGAATGATATCATTATGATGCTCTATCCCGCTATGAACAAGCTGACCGCCAATGTACCCAACCGCTACCTGCTGGTGAATGTGGTGGCCCGCCGGGCCCGCCAGATTGCCCAGGAGGCGGAGGACCTGGGAGAAAAGACCGACGTGAAGCCCGTAACCCTGGCGATCAAGGAAGTGGCTGACGGCAAAATCTCCGCCGCCGCGTCGGATATTGAGATCAAGGACGTAGAATAATTTCCCCGAAAGCGGCTGCCGCCGCTTTTTGCGCGAAAAGAGGAGAATCCCATGGAACTGGCCAGCATTGCCCGGGTGGCCGTCAGCGCCGCCACCTATACCATCGATAAGCCCTATGACTACCTGATCCCGGAGAAGCTGCTGGAGAAGGTCCGGCCGGGCGTGCGTGTCGCGGTTCCCTTTGGCAGAGGCAACAAGGCCAGCGAGGGCTTCGTTCTTGCTGTTGGACAGGACAGCAAGCGGGGAGAGCTGAAGGCTGTTGGAGAGGTCCTGGATGGCGAAAGCGTTCTGAGCCCCCGGCAGATCAAGCTGGCTCTCTGGCTCCGGGAGCGGTATTTCTGTACCTTGTACAATGCGGTGAAGGTGCTGCTGCCCGCCGGATTGTGGTACCGGCTGCGGGAGGTCTGCACGCTGGCGGTGGACCGGGAGACCGCCCTGAAGGCCGGAGCCAACGAGAAGGAGAGCCGGATTCTGGAGACCCTGGTGTCCCATGGCGGCAGCGCAGAGCTGGAGACGCTGCGCCTTGCCTGCGGCGAGGGTGCGGCGGCTGTAGTACGGGAGCTTCACCGGCGGGGCGCCGTCACCGTTGAGGCTGCCGCCGGACGCAGGGTTTCCGACAAGCAGGCCAGCCGGATTTCCCTGGCGGTATCAGCGGAGGAAGCGCTGGCGGCTGTAGAGCCCAGGCGGCGCAGTGCGCCCATGCGTTATGAGGTTATCCGGCTACTGTGCTCTGCCGGCCCTGCGTTGTCCGGCGATGTCTGCTACTTCACCGGCGCATCCATGCGGACACTGCAGAGCCTGGAGAAAAGCGGACTGGTGACGTTTTCCCAGGTGGAGGTTCTGCGGGTGCCCCGGCCGGAGGCGGCGGAGGGCGGCCCTATCGTTCTCACCGGGGAGCAGCAGGCGGCCTATGACGGGATTCTCGCCCGGCTGGACGAGGGGAAGGCATCCTGTGCCCTGCTCTACGGAGTCACCGGCAGCGGAAAAACCTCCGTTTATATCCGGCTTCTCCAGGAGGTGGTCCGTCGGGGGAAGCAGGGCATGATTCTGGTGCCGGAGATCGCACTGACGCCCCAGATGATGGCCAGATTTACCGCGTATTTCGGGGACCGGGTGGTGATGCTTCACAGCGGCCTGCGCATGACGGAGCGCTATGACCAGTGGAAACGGATCCGGCGGGGCGAGGTAGACATTGTCCTGGGGACCCGAAGCGCGGTATTTGCACCTCTGGAAAACCTGGGAATGATTATCCTGGACGAGGAACACGAGAGCAGCTACCAGTCGGAGAATCCTCCCCGGTATCACGCCAGGGATGTGGCAAAATTCCTCTGCTCCCAGCAGGAGGCTGTGCTGGTGCTGGGCTCCGCCACGCCTTCGGTGGAGACTACCTTTCAGGCCCAGAAGGGCGTATATCAGAAGCTGATCCTCCGCTCCCGCTTCAACCGGCAGCCGCTGCCCAGGGTGGTGATTGCCGATATGCGGGAGGAGGTCCGGGCCGGCAACGCCGGTATGATCAGTATGCCTCTTCGCCGGGAGCTGGCGGAGAATCTCCAGCGCGGGGAGCAGAGCATTTTGTTTCTCAACCGCCGTGGCAGCAGCCGGATGCTGTTGTGCGGAGAGTGCGGGGAGGCGCCGCAGTGTCCCCGATGCAGCGTGCCGCTCACCTACCACAGCGCCAACGGGCGGCTGATGTGCCACTACTGCGGCCACTCGGAGCGCACACCGGGACAGTGCCCGGAGTGCGGCGGACTGATGAAGCAGATTGGTGCTGGCACGCAGAAGGTGGAAGAGGAGCTCGGGCAGCTGTTTCCCCAGATCCCGGTCCTTCGGATGGATGCGGACACGGTGTCCGGGAATCATGAAGCGCTGCTGGAGCGCTTTGACAAAGAGAAAATTCCCATTCTTCTGGGCACCCAGATGGTGGCCAAGGGACTGGATTTTGAAAATGTGACACTGGTGGGCGTTGTGTCGGCGGACCTGAGCTTGTACATCGACAACTACCATGCTGCGGAACGGACTTTCAGCCTGCTGACTCAGGTGGTGGGCCGGGCTGGCCGGGGCAGCAAGGACGGCCGTGCGGTGATCCAGACCTTCACCCCGGACAACGAGGTCATCACCAGTGCCGCCGCCCAGGATTACAACAGCTTTTACGCTTCGGAGATCCGCATCCGCCGCGCCAGGCGGTACCCGCCCTTTGCGGATATCTTCACTCTGACTGTGTCCGGTCCGGAGGAGGGCGCGGCGCTTCGCGCCGCCGCTCAGCTGCGGGAAGCCATGCGCGGCGGAGTACGGTATCCCACGGCGGCAAATATGTCGGTAGAAATTCTGGGGCCCGCTCCGGCCCCCATCGTGAAGGTCAACAACCGGTACCGGTACCGCGTGTTCTGGATCGGAAAAAACGATCACACGACCAGAGAATTGATATCCTATTACATTCGCGCCTTTCATCAAAACAAGGAAAACAGAGGGATGAATCTGTTTGTGGACTGCAACGCAGACGACTAGCATTCCGCCAAGCCAGAAAATTGCATTTGTCTTTGGGTAGGATTTCCGCATGGCTTCGCTGCCGTTCTTGGTGGGCGTCAGCCCACCGGCGTTTTCCGCCTCGCTCTGCAAAAATCCTGCTCCCAATTCAATCTGCAATTTCTGACTTGGCAGAGTATTAGGGCGTGTTTGAAAATGGCAGGACGCCATTTACCAACCAAACCCCGGGGAAGTTTATTCCCGGCAGTAGGAGGATAAAATAACGATGGCTATCAGAAGAATTGTCATCCAAGGTGACGACCGCCTTGGGAAGCGGTGCCGCCCGGTGACGGATTTCAACAAGCGCCTGCATGATCTTCTTGACGACATGAAGGAAACTCTGGCGGAGGCCCAGGGGGCGGGGCTGGCGGCTCCGCAGGTAGGCGTTCTCCGCCGGGCGGTGGTGATCGCTGGGGATGGGGACGACATGCTGGAGCTGGTGAACCCGGAGATTCTGGAGCAGAGCGGCCAGCAAACCAGCCCGGAGGGATGCCTCAGCGTTCCTGGCAAGTGGGGGATGGTTACGCGGCCCAATTTTGTCCGTATCCGGGCCCAGGACCGCTATGGCGAATGGTTCGAGGCCGAGGGGGAGGAGCTGATGGCCCGCTGCTTCTGCCATGAGCTGGAGCACCTGGACGGACACCTCTATGTGGAGCGCATAGACCATTTCCTCAGCGAGGAGGAACTGGAAGCCTACTATCAGTCCCAGGAAGAGGAGGAGTAAGGCATGCGCGTGGTATTCATGGGAACCCCGGCCTTTGCTGTGTCAGTCCTCCGCCGTCTGGTGGAGGACCACTGGGACGTTGTGGCCGCCTATACCCAGCCGGACAAACCGAAGAACCGCGGAATGAAATTGATTCCAACACCTGTCAAGGAATATGCCATGACACAGAATATTCCCGTTTACCAGCCCGCGTCCTGCCGGGACGAGGCAGTGTGGGAGGAGCTGCGGGCGCTGGAGCCGGATGTGATCCTGGTAGCCGCCTACGGAAAGCTGCTGCCTCAGGAGCTGTTGGATATTCCCAGGACAGCGATGCTCAATGTGCACTCCTCGCTGCTGCCCCAATACCGGGGAGCCGCGCCCATCAACTGGGCCATTCTGAACGGCGATCAGGAAACCGGCGTCACCATTCAATACATGGCCTCGGAGCTTGATGCCGGAGACATTCTTCTGACCAGGAAAACGGCTATTGATCCTCAGGAAGACGCATCCCAGCTTTATGACCGTCTGGCGGAGCTGGGCGGCGAGGCCGCCAGCGAAGCGCTGTCGCTGCTGGAGCGGGGGAAAGCGCCCCGGGAGCCACAGGTATACGGGCCCCAGTATCAGTACGCTTCCATGCTTTCGCGGGAAATGTCCCCGCTGCGGTGGGAGAAGCCGGCGGAGGCCCTGGTAAATCAGATTCGCGGACTGATTCCCTGGCCTTGCGCCACAACGGATGTGGCCGGAGTGCGGTGGAAGGTTTTCCGCGCCCACGCAGGGGAAAGCACAGGCGAAGCGCCGGGGACGGTTCTCTCCGCAGATCAGCGGGGAATTTCCGTGGCCTGCGGAGACGGAAGGGCACTGGTCATCACGGAGCTCCAGGCGGATGGAGGGCGGCGCATGGCTGCCGCCGACTATCTGCGGGGGCATCCGCTGGGACGGTAGCTTCTGTCAACAGGAAGGAAGGAAAACGTGTATTTCTATTATGACGCGATTTATTGGATTTTGTTGATTCCTGTGCTGATTCTCTCCGTGTATGCGCAGATCAAGGTCAGCTCCAGCTTCAGCCGCTACAGCCGGGAGCGCAGCCGCCGGGGTATCACCGGGGCGCAGGCGGCCTATGAGGTTCTCCGGGCCAATGGCGTTCGGGATGTAGCCATCCGGCCTTGCCGGGGAAAGCTGACGGATCACTATGATCCCCGGGACAATACCATTTACCTCTCGGAGCCGGTGTATAATGCTGCCACAGTGGCCGCGGTGGGCGTTGCCGCCCACGAGGCGGGCCACGCGGTGCAGTACGCTGTGGGTTATGGTCCGGTGAAGGTCCGCTCCGCCATTATTCCCGTTACCCAGTTCGGCTCACAATTTGCCTTTGTTGCGCTGATGCTGGGGATTGCTCTGTATTTGCAGCCTCTTTTCCTGGTGGGCATCGTGTTGTTTGGGCTGACGACGCTGTTTCAGCTGGTGACGCTGCCGGTGGAGTTTGACGCGTCTGCCCGGGCTCTGGGGACTATCGACGGCGCGGGGCTTCTGGACGAGGAGGAGCGCAGGGGAGCCAGAAAGGTTCTCACCGCGGCGGCGCTGACCTATGTGGCGGCGCTGCTGATGAGTCTGCTCCAGCTGCTGCGGTACCTGCTGATTTTTGCCGGACGGGACGGCGGCAGGAGGCGGAATTGATGGCCGGAGGCAGAGAGGCGGCGTTGGAGGCGCTGACGGCTTGCCGCCGTCTGGACGCGTGGTCGGACAGCAGCCTGAAAACCGCCTGCCGCGATTTGAACCGGCGGGAGGCGGCTATGGCGTCCCGCCTGACGTATGGCGTGTTGCAAAACCGGGCGCTGCTGGATTTTTATCTGAACAGCCTTTGCAGCCAGAATTTTGATTCGCTGGAGCCCTTCATTCGGGACATCCTCCGGCTGGGGGCCTATCAGATTTTGTATATGGACCGGGTGCCGGACAGCGCTGCGGTGGATGAGAGCGTGGAGCTGGTAAAACGGAAAAAGCACCGGCGGGCTTCCGCTCTGGTCAATGCCGTTCTCCGCCGACTGAGCCGGGAGAAGGAACAGCTGCCGGAAATTCCTGCCGGGGACCAGGGAGAATATCTGGCACTTCGGTACAGCCACCCTGTGTGGCTGGTCCGGCGGCTTATGGAGATCCTGGGCAAAGAGGAAGCGGAGGAATACCTCCGTCTGGATAATGAGGCCGTTCCCACCACCATTCAGCGCAATCCGCTGAGATGTGGGGAAGAGGAGCTGCTGGAGAGTCTGACGGCTTCCGGCGCGGTTCTCACCCCACACCCCTGGCTGCCGGATTGCTGGCGGATTGCGGGGGGAGGCAGTCTGGAGACGATGCACGCCTTCCGGGAGGGGTGGTTTCAGGTGCAGGACGCCGCTGCCAGAGCCGCAGTGCTGGCGGCGGGGCTAAAGCCCGGGGACCGGGTGCTGGACGTGTGCGCCGCGCCTGGGGGGAAATCCTTTGCCGCCGCCATGGCGATGGAGGACAAAGGGGAGGTCATTGCCTGCGACATCCATTCCCACAAGCTGGCGCTGATTGAGAAGGGCGGAGAGCGTCTGGGCCTTTGCTGCGTCCACCCTCTGCTGGCCGACGGGCGAAAGGTCCGGGAGGATTGGCTGGAGGGCTTTGATGCGGTGTTGTGCGACGTGCCCTGCTCCGGCTTGGGCATTATCCGTAAGAAGCCGGATATCCGCTACAAGGACCCTGTCCGGCTGGCGGGCCTGCCGGAGGTACAGAGCGCCATTCTGGACAATGCGGGAAGGTATGTGAAGTCCGGAGGCGTGCTGCTGTATGCCACCTGTACGATTCTGCCGGAGGAGAATCAGGCGGTGACGGAGGCCTTCCTGAAGCGGCATGAGGATTTCCAAAAGGAGCGTTTTCCGCTGCCAGGATTACAAGAAATGAATGACGGAAGCCTGACTCTGTGGCCCCAGCGCCACGATACCGACGGCTTTTACGTCTGCAAAATGAGGAAGCGATGAACACAGACATACGATCCATGACCCTGGACGAGTTGACGGCGGCCTTGAAAGAGATGGGGGAACCCGCATTCCGGGGCCGGCAGGTGTTTACCTGGCTCCATCGGGGAGTCCGCTCTTTTGACGAGATGAGCGATTTATCCAAACCGCTGCGGGAGAAGCTGGCGGGGATGTGCCGGCTGAGCGGCCTGAACGCGGTCCGCAGGCAGATTTCCCAGGCGGATGGCACTGTCAAATACCTCTGGGAGCTTCAGGACGGCAATTGCATTGAGACGGTGCTCATGCGCTATCGCCACGGAAATACCGTCTGCATCTCCAGCCAGGTGGGCTGCCGTATGGGTTGTGCTTTCTGCGCCTCCACACTGGGAGGGAAGATCCGGGATTTGACGCCGGGGGAGATGGCCGAACAGGTGATCTTCACCCAGGCCGACAGCGGCGTACCTGTTTCCAACATTGTGCTGATGGGGATCGGGGAGCCTATGGACAATCTGGACAATGTGCTGCGGTTTCTGGAGCTGGTGAACCACCCTCAGGGACTGAATATCGGCATGCGGCACATCAGCTTGTCCACTTGTGGTGTGATTCCGGGCATCCGCCGCCTGGCGGAGCTGGAGCTTCAGCTCACACTATCGGTGTCCCTGCATGCGCCGGACAGCGAGACCAGAAGCCGGATCATGCCGGTGAACCGGGCCTATGACGTGGAGGAGCTGTTCGGGGCCTGCCGCGAATATTTCCACAGGACAGGCCGCCGCATCAGTTTTGAGTACGCCATGATCGACGGCGTCAACGACAGGGACTGGCAGGCGGATATGATCGTGAAAAAGCTCCGGGGGATGCCGGGGCATGTTAATCTGATTCCCCTCAACGATGTGGCGGAAAGCCCCTTGAAGCCAAGCCGCCGGGTGCGGCAGTTCCAGCAGCGTCTGGAGCGCCAGGGGATTACCGCTACTGTGCGGCGCAGCCTGGGCGGCGATATTGACGCCAGCTGTGGGCAGCTGCGGCGGAAGGCCATGGAGAAGGGGAGAGAGGAGCAAGGAGTATGACGAACATATGGGGGATGACGGATATCGGTTTGGTCCGGCGGGAGAATCAGGACGCCTATGCCGTCCATGACGGCGGCGAAGCCGGGTTCACGATCTGCGTGGTCTGCGACGGCATGGGCGGACCGGGAGGTGGGAAGCTGGCCAGCCAGCTGGCGGTGGACGCCTTCCTTACCGCCTGCAAGGCCAATCTCCAGCCGGAGATGGACTGGGAGCGGGTGCGGGAGGTAACAGCCTTCGCTGTGGCGGCGGCCAATACCGCTGTGTATGAGCGTTCCTGCGCTGAAGACGGTCTTCGCGGCATGGGGACAACCCTGGTTTCCGCTGTGCTGCGGGAAGGGGAGGCTCTGCTGGATAACGTGGGAGACAGCCGGGCTTATCTGATCCGGGCCGGAGGCGGTATTTCCCGGATTACCCGGGACCATTCCGTTGTGGAGCGATTGGTAGAGCAGGGCAACATCACGGAGGAGGAGGCCCGGCGGCACCCCAACCGCAACATCATCACCCGGGCCCTGGGACCCGACCGATCGGCCCTCAGCGACAGCTACCGGGTATCTCTGGAGTCGGGGGACAGCCTGCTGCTGTGCACCGACGGACTTACCGGCATGGTGACGGACCATGAGCTGGCCCGGGAGATTCACGGCGGCGCGGGAGACAATCAGTGTCTGGACCGTCTGCTGGAGATGGCGAAGGAGCAGGGGGCTCCGGATAATGTGACCGCCGTGTTGATACGCTGGCAGTGAACGAAAGGAACGCTTGACTATGGAACGATACATAGGAAAGATGCTGGATAACCGCTACGAGATTCTGGAGATCATCGGAACCGGTGGCATGGCGGTGGTATTTAAAGCCAAGTGCCACCGTCTGAACCGTCTGGTGGCTATCAAGATGCTGAAAAAGGATCTCAGCGAGGACGCGGAGTTTCGCCGCCGGTTTCATGACGAGTCCCAGGCCGTGGCCATGCTGTCCCATCCCAACATCATGGCGGTTTATGATGTCAGCCGCCGGGGGGATATGGACTATATCGTCATGGAGCTGATCGACGGCATCACTTTGAAGCAGTATATGGAGCGCCGGGGCCGTCTGAACTGGCCGGAGGCCCTGCATTTCATCACACAGATCATGAAGGGCCTCAGTCACGCCCACAGCCGGGGCATCGTCCACCGGGACATCAAGCCCCAGAACATCATGGTTCTCCGGGACGGCACAGTGAAAGTGACGGATTTCGGCATTGCATTTCTCTCCAATGGCTCCAATCCATCCAATGAGGCCATCGGATCCGTTCACTACATTTCCCCGGAGCAAGCAAAGGGAGACTATACCGACAACCGAAGCGATATTTATTCCGCAGGCGTGGTGCTCTATGAGATGCTGACCAGCCGCCTGCCCTTTGAGGGCTCGGACCCGGTGAGCGTGGCTATCCAGCACTTCAGTGCAGTGCCGCTCAGTCCCCGAGAGATTGATCCGGAGATTCCCGAGGCTCTGGAGCAGATCTGCATGAAGGCCATGGCCCCGGACCGGAACAAACGCTACTCTACCGCCGATGAGATGCTCGCCGACCTGGAGGCGTTCCGGAAGGACCCCAATATCAATTTTGAATATTCCGCAGAGGAATTCCGACGGGAAACCGCCCGGGGGGCGGATGAACCGACCCAGTATATTCCCAACACGGGGGTGACGAGAACGAAGCAGAATCACTATACGCCGCCTCCTTTGGAGGACGATGAAGAAGACGAATATGAGCAGCCCAGGAGCAATTGGTGGAAAATTCTTCTGCTGATTCTGATTGTGGCCGGCGTTGGATATTTTGGCGTGACCAGACTGTACAGCAGTATCATGGAGAGCTTCCAGACTCCAGAGATTCCGGAGTATGAGGTTCCCAGCGTTCTGGGTAAGACTGTGGAAGAGGCCGCGGCAATGGCGGAAATCCAAGGGATTTTTGAAATTGTGGAGGATGGCCATGAGTATAGCAGCGAGTATGCGGAAGGCCAGATCATCCACCAGACGCCGGAGGCTGGCCGGAAGAAGAAAAACGCCGGCAGTGAGCTGCTGCAGATCAATGTCACCGTCAGCAACGGAGCCCGGTCCGGCGCGATGCTGGACGTAACTGGAACGGAAGCGCTGACCGCCCGGCTGCGTATTTTGCAGACCAAGGGGCTCAGCGAGCTGAATCTGAACATTGTAGAGGCCGCGGAGGAAGAGTACCACGATGAGATCGAGGCGGGCTGCGTTATCCGTACGGAGCCTGCGGCAGGAACCATGCTGGCGGAGGGGGACACTGTGACGCTCATCGTCAGCAAGGGGCCGGAGATTAAGTATTCCACCATGGTTCCCTGTCTGGGCGAGACGGTGGAAAACGTCCAGCTCCTGATGGACGGCCTGAAACTACAGGCGGAATTCACCAAGGTGGAAAGCTCCGAGCCGGAGGGGACTGTCCTGACCCAGAGCGTGGATACCGGCGTGGATGTGCCGGAGGGCACTGTCGTTACCTTCACTTATAGCGACGGGCTGAAGCTGGTGCAGTATCTTGTGACCTTTGACGTGCCCTACAGCGACTCCGATGTATTTGTGCAGATTTTCCTGGACAACGTGCCACAGCTGGAGAGCTGGGTCCCCGGGGACTACGGCCAGATTCAGCAGATGGTGTACGCCCCGGCGGGAAACCATGTTCTGAAAATCTATGCTGCCGATCAGCTTTATCGGGACGAGGTGATTACCTTCAGTGAGCAGGGGTAGGATAGAAAAGGCCCTCAGCGGCTTCTATTACGTGGACGTGGACGGAATGTGCGTCACCTGCCGCGCTCGGGGGAAATTCCGGCAGGAGGGCCTCAGTCCTCTGGTGGGAGACTGGACGGAGGTACGCGAAACAGGCCCCGGCGAGGGCATGGTCTGGGAGCTCGAGCCCCGGCGGAACGCCTTTGACCGCCCGGCGGTGGCCAATGTGGACCAGCTGGTGGTGGTGGTTTCCGCCGCCATTCCGGTGACGGATCCATTTCTCATTGACCGGGTGTCGGCCATCGCGGCGCTGAAGAACTGCGGCGTGGTGGTCTGCGTCAATAAGTGCGATCTGGAACCCGGGGAGGAGCTGGCGGAGATTTACCGGCGCGCAGGTTTTCCCGTGGTCCGGACCAGCGCGGAAACAGGGGAGGGCGTGGCCGAATTGACAGCGCTTCTGACGGGCAGGCTGTCGGCCTTTACAGGGAACTCCGGCGTGGGAAAATCCAGCCTTTTGAACGCTGTCCAGCCTGACTTTTCCCTCCGCGTGGCGGAGGTCAGCGAGAAGCTTGGCCGAGGCAGGCATACTACCCGCCATGTGGAGCTCTACCATCTGGACTGCGGCGCGGATGTGATCGACACGCCGGGATTCAGCTCCTTTGACGCACAGGAGCTGGATCTGGAGTTGAAAGAACGCCTGCCGGAGTGCTTTGTGGAATTTCGTCCCTATCTGGACGGATGCCGCTTCGCTGGGTGCAGCCATACGAAGGAGAAGGGCTGTGCGGTGCTGCGTGCGGTCAGGGCTGGAGAGATCCCCTCCAGCCGCCACCAGAGCTATATCCGGCTGTTCGGTGAACTGAAGGATCTTCGCGCCTGGAACCGGTAACGACATTGCTATCCTGATTGGGAAAAGCCTATACCAGCGTCACGCAGAATGCGAATGACAGTGCTTTCCCGCAGCGGTATGGGAGAGCTGCCACTCCCGCAAAACTTCAACAGAAACCGTAAAGAATACGTCGGGGACAAGAAGACCCCTCCGGCTGGATTCCACTCTGGCGGACCTCTTCTAAGCGCAGGAAGACGTGGTTTAAAAATTTTTCCAGCAAAAACAGACGTGAACAGGGAACGGCGTATCGCAACAGATAAGCCGTTCCCATTTTTTGTATGGATAGGGAAAAGAGAAGCGGCAAAACTACACCTGTGAGCCAGCTGAGCTGGCTTTTACAACAAAAAAGGAGGTAACGGATATGGTTTTGGATCGGATCGCTTTGATTCTTGTGGTTATTGGTGCGCTGAATTGGGGCGTAATCGGACTGTTCGGCCTGGATCTGGTAGCGTTTGTCTTTGGCGGCCAGATGGCTGTGGTTTCCCGGGTGATTTACGCGCTGGTTGGTCTGGGCGGACTGTGGTGCGTCTCCCTGCTGTTCCGGGAGAGAGTTCCCAGTGAAGCAGCCGCCTGATCTTTTTCGCGGAAGATAAAGGACCGGAAAAGCTTTGACGCGCTCTTCAGATTACAGTCGCTTCTGGATTTCTGTGTGGCATCAGATAACCCACAGGTAACAGGATTTTTATCTGGTATCACATGTGCGGAACGCGCAAAGATCCTCGCTAGCGTGTCCGGGACGCAGGCGGGATTTTTGATATATAGAAAAGAGACGCGGCAGCTCCGCCGCGTCTCTTTTCGTGCAAAATTTCAGCGGCGGCGTTGATTTACTTGCTTGTAAATGATATACTGAAAAAAACATTGACTGCGGGAGGCTGCGCCATGTCCTTTTCCAGCGACGTAAAAACTGAATTGTGCCGGGCGGGGCTGGACAGGCCCTGCTGCGCCCGGGCGGAGGCATACGGCGCTCTGCTGTACGGCAACACCTTTACCGCCCGGGAGGTGCGGCTGATGACTGAGAATGAGAGCTTCGCAGGCCGTTTGCCGCTGCTGCTGGACCGGGCCTTTGACCTGAAGTTTGACCGGCTGCCAGGGGAGGGAGAGAGGAAGTATATCTTCCAGCTGACCGGGGAGGAGAAGATTCACCGGATCATTGACGCCTTCGGCTTTGATTCCCGGCAGAGTCCTGTACTGCATATCAACTTCGGTCTGCTGGAGGAGGAGTGCTGCCGGGCGGCGTTTCTGCGAGGGGCGTTTCTGGCAGGGGGAAGCGTGACGGAGCCCGCCAAGCGCTACCATCTGGAGCTTGCCACCAGCCATGCCCAGGCCAGCCGGGAGCTGCTGGCGCTGTTGGCCGACATGGGCCGCCAGCCGGGGCAGACCATCCGCAACGGCAGTCAGGTGACATATTTTAAGAGCAGCGATCAGATTGAAGAGCTGCTGACGCTGATGGGGGCACCAGTATCGGCCATGGCGCTGATGAACGCCAGGGCGGAGAAGGAACTGCGCAACGGTGTGAACCGCCGGGTGAACTGTGAAGCGGCCAACCTGGATAAAGCGGTTGACGCCGCCCAGGAGCAGCTGGAAGCCATTCGCCGGCTGTATCGTCTGGATCGGGTGGAGAGCCTGCCGGCAGCGCTGAAGGAAACCATTGTCCTGCGGGAAACCTACCCGGAGCTGACCTTGAGCCAGCTGGCGGAGGAATTTGAGCCGCCCATTACCAAAAGCTGCCTTAATCACCGGCTTCGGAAGCTGGTGGAATTGAGCAGATCGTAGAAAAAGGGAGAAAGGGTATGAAAATTACGGCATTGGTGGAAAACAAGTCTGCCTGCGAGTTGGCGGCGGTCCATGGGCTGTCGCTGTACATAGAGACGGAAGAGCATAAGCTGCTGTTTGATCTGGGCCCTGACCAGACGCTGCTGAAAAATGCGGAAAAGCGGGGGATCGATCTGACAAAGGTGGACACAGTGGTTATCTCCCATGGGCACTTTGACCACGGCGGCGCTTTGGATGCTTTTCTGAAGATGAATCATACCGCGAAAATCTATGTCCAGCGGAAGGCGTTTGAAAAGCACTTTTCCAAGTCGCTTGGATTTGTGAAGGTTCCCATCGGCCTGGACCGGCAGCTGGAGAATCACCACCAGGTTGTGCTGGTGGAGGGCGAGCAACGGCTTGACAGGGAGCTTCTGCTGTTTACGGTGACGGATACGGCAAAATTCTACTCTGCTGCTAATGATACACTGTATGATGAAAAAGGGCGGGACAGTTTTGCCCATGAGCAGAACCTGATGATCTTTGCGGAAAAGAACGTGCTGGTTATGGGCTGCGGGCACTGCGGCGTGGTGAACATTCTGGAGCGGGCAGCGGAGTACCGGCCTGAGGTCTGCATCGGCGGGTATCATCTGACCATTCCTGCCTTAAAGCGGACTGTGCCGGAGGAGATTCTGGAGGGAATCGCCGGAGAGCTCCGGCAGTATGACATGGACTTTTACACCTGCCACTGCACCGGAGAAAAAGCGTTCGAATATCTGGCGAAGAGAGTGGACAGGATGCGATATTTTGCCTGCGGAGACGAGCTTCTCCTCTGAAAATCCGGGCGGATGGAAAGCGGAAATTGATTGTACGCAGTTGTTTTAAAAAGGAAAGCAGCAAAAGCTGCGCAGATGTCCTGCGCCGCACCGCGTCGCAGAGAAAGATAGAGGAAATCAGATGTCTTTTGTCCACCTCCACGTCCATACGGAGTACAGCCTTCTGGACGGCTTCTGCAAAATCAACGGCCTTGCCAAACGGGTGAAGGAGTTGGGGCAGAACGCCGTGGCGGTCACAGACCACGGCGTCATGTACGGCGCTATTGATTTTTACCGGGCCTGCAAGGCCGAGGGGATCAAACCGATTATCGGCTGCGAGGTCTATGTGACGCCAAGAAACCGCACTCGCTTCGACCGGGTCCACGAGTTGGATGCGGAGAGCCGCCATCTGGTGCTGCTGTGCCGGAATGAGGAGGGGTATAAAAATCTCAGCTATATGGTCAGCAAGGGCTTTGTGGAGGGCTTCTACATCAAGCCCAGGATTGACATGCAGCTGCTGAAAAAGCACAGCGGAGGGCTCATCGCTCTGTCCGCCTGTCTGGCGGGAGAAATCCCCAAAGGGCTGGCGAACGGGGACTACGAGGGCGCCAGGTCCTATGCGCTGGAGATGCGGGATCTCTTCGGAGAAGACGGATTCTACCTGGAGCTTCAGGACCACGGCATCCGGGAACAGGCGGTAGTGAACCAGGGACTGCTGCGGCTTCATGAGGAGACAGGGATCCCCCTGGTGTGCACCAACGACTGCCACTATCTGGCTCCCGAGGACGCAGAAGCCCATGACGTGCTGTTGTGTATCCAGACCGGCAAGCTGGTGGAGGACGAGAAGCGGATGCGGTACGAGCCCCGGAATTTTTACGTCCGCACCACAGAGGAAATGGAGAAATTGTTCAGCCACTATCCGGAGGCCATTGCGAACACGGAGAAGATTGCCGGGCTGTGCAATCTGGAATTCACCTTCGGAAAGTACCACCTACCGGAGTTCAGGGTGCCGGAGGGCGAGGATGCCGGATCTTATATCCGCCGCCTCTGCGAAGAGGGCTTTGCAAAGAAGTATCAGGGAAAGCACCCGGAATATCACCAGCAGCTGGACTATGAGTTGGATATGATTGGAAAGATGGGATTTACCGACTATTTTCTCATTGTTTCCGACTTTGTCCGCTTCGCCAGAAAGGCAGGCATCCCGGTGGGACCAGGGAGAGGATCCGCCGCCGGGAGCATGGTGTCCTATTGTCTGGATATCACAGACGTGGAGCCGATGAAATACGGGTTGTACTTCGAGCGGTTCTTGAATCCGGAGCGGGTGAGCATGCCGGATATCGACATGGATTTCGGTGACACCCGCCGGGACGAAGTGGTGGACTATGTTCGGCGGAAGTACGGCGATGACCGGGTGGCCCAGATCGTCACCTTCGGCACCATGGCGGCCCGGAACGCCATCCGGGATGTGGGGCGGGTGCTGAACATGCCCTATGCTGATGTGGATGTGGTTGCCAAACAAGTACCCAGCGGTCCGGGGGCGCTGCACATCACCCTGGACGACGCCCTGCGGCTGAGCCGTCCGCTGAAGGACATGTACGACGGGGATGAGAAGGTCAGAAAGCTGATTGACACCGCCAAGGCCCTGGAGGGCATGCCCCGTCACGCCTCCACCCATGCCGCCGGAGTGGTCATCACCAAGGACCCTGTTTACACGTATGTTCCGCTGGCGAAAAATGACGAGACGATCGTCTGCCAGTACACCATGGTGACGCTGGAGGAGCTGGGCCTGCTCAAAATGGACTTTTTGGGCTTGCGGAATCTGACGGTGCTGGAGGATGCAGTGGAGATGGTCCGGCGAAGAGAGCCGGAGTTTACCCTGGAGGACGTGCCGGAGGATGATCAGGCGGTCTATGAGATGCTCACCCAGGGAAAGACCAGCGGCGTGTTTCAGATGGAGTCCGCGGGGATGACCGGTGTGTGCGTAGGGCTTAAGCCTCAGTCCATTGAAGATCTGACAGCTATTGTGGCGCTGTACCGGCCAGGACCCATGGAATCCATTCCGCGGTTCATTGCCTGCAAGCACGACCCGAAGCTGGTGACATACAAGCATCCGTCCCTGGAGCCCATTCTATCCATCACCTATGGCTGCATCGTCTATCAGGAACAGGTGATGCAGATTTTCCAGCAGCTGGCGGGATACTCTCTGGGACAGGCCGATATGGTGCGCCGGGCCATGAGTAAGAAGAAAGCGAAGGATATTGCCAGGGAACAGGAGGCATTCCTCCACGGAGACTCCGAGCGGGGTATTGCAGGCTGTGTGGCCAACGGTATTCCCGGGGATGTGGCGCAGGCGATTTATGATGAAATCTATGATTTTGCCAACTATGCCTTCAATAAGGCCCACGCGGTCTGCTACGCGGTGGTGGCTTATCAGACCGCGTGGTTCAAGCTCCACTATCCAAAGGAGTACATGGCGGCCCTGCTGACGTCGGTACTGGATGTGGCGGACAAGGTGGCGGGATATATCGGCGAGTGCCGGGAGATGGGCATTGCCCTGCTGCCGCCGGATGTGAACCGTTCCTATGACAGCTTCACCGTGGAGGAGGAGGGCATCCGCTTCGGTCTGGTGGCCATCAAGAACATTGGACGGGGCTTTATCCAGGGGGTGGTGAAGGAGCGGGAGGCCAACGGTCTCTTTACCGGTTTCCAGAATTTCTGCCAGAGAATGTACGGTGGAGACATCAACAAGCGGGCGGTGGAAAATCTGATCCGGGCTGGCGCGTTTGACGGCTTTGGGGTTTTCCGCAGTCAGCTGATCTCCGTCAGCGACAAGCTTCTGGACTCCATTGCCGGCAGCCGGCGGCAGAATCTGGATGGACAGATGGACTTTTTCGGTTTATCCGCTGGGGCAGTGCGGCAATCCGCTGCCAGTATTCATCTTCCCGATATTCCGGAGTATGCCATGGATGAGCGGCTGCGGCAGGAACGGGAGGTGACGGGGATGTACCTCTCCGGGCATCCCATGAACGCCTACCGGGAGGCAATGAAGGCGGCCGGAGCCGTTTCCATCGGCTCCATCAATCAGGATTTTGCTCAGGAGGGCGGTCCGGTTCTCTATCACGATGAGCAGACCATTTCTGTGGCAGGGATTGTGACCGTCTACCGTACCCGGACCACCCGGAGCAACACTCTGATGGCCTATGCCACGGTGGAAGACGACAGCGGGTCCATTGAGCTGCTGTGCTTTGCCAGAACACTGGAGCAGTTTGGCCGCCTGCTCAGTCCGGGCAGCGCGGTGCTGATCCGTGGCAGGCTGTCCGTCCGGGACGAAAAGCCGCCTCAGATTATCTGCAACGAGGTTTATGCGCTCCGAGGAGGTGGGGAAGCGCCGCCTTCGCTGCCTCCCCAGCCCAGAACAGCGCCTGGGGTGCAGGTGTTGGAGGGGAATACGCTGTGGCTGCGGCTGTCTTCCGGCAGTGCGCCGGAGCTGGCTCACATCAACCGGGTGATCGCCATGTTTCCCGGGAATACGCCGGCGAAAATCTTTTTCATGGACACCGGAAAGCGGATGGGAACCAAGTGTCTGCTGGGAAAGTCGCTGGTAGACGAGCTGACAGAGGTCCTTGGAAAGGAAAATGTGGTGATTCAATAAATAAATCGAAGCCCCGTCCAACCGGACGGGGCTTCGATTTATTTTGCGTCAATCGACGATATCCACTGTGACCTTCTGGCCGGTGCGCTGTGCGCAGGAGCGGACCAGAGTCCGGATTTCCTTGGCAATGCGGCCCTGACGGCCAATCACCTTGCCCATGTCGTCTGGAGCGACGCGCAGCTCCAACGTCAGTTCCTGGCCGCCCTCCACTTCCGTCACAGTAACGGCGTCAGGGTTTTCCACCAGGTTCTTTGCAATGTAGAGCAGCAGATCTTTCAGGTTGTGATCCTTGACCGCGTCCATCAGAGCACGTCAACTTTCTTGAGCAGAGCGCGGACCGTATCCGTGGGCTGAGCGCCGGTCTTGATCCACTCCTTGGCGCGGGCGGCGTCAATTTTGATCTCAGCGGGGGAGACGCAGGGATTATACGTGCCAATTTCTTCAATGAAACGGCCGTCACGGGGATAGCGGCTGTCAGCCACGACGACGCGATAGAAAGGTGCTTTCTTTGCGCCCATACGGCGCAGTCTGATTTTAACCATGATGTGTTTCCTCCAATTAGTCAATAAATTTGTTGTTGTGTATCATATAAATGCCGGGGCATTTACGACGGGGATTATTTCAGGCGCTTCTTCCGGCCGAAGCCATGCATCTTGCTGGTACCGGCGATCTTGCCCAGCTGCGGCATTTTACCAAGTCCCAAAGGCATTTTGCCCTTGGAGAGGGTCTTTGTCAGCTGGAGCATCATCTCGTACTGCTTGAGCAGGCGGTTGACATCCGCCACCTGCTGGCCGCAGCCAGCCGCAATACGGCGTTTCCGGCTGGCGTCCAGAAGGGAGGGGTTATTGCGCTCTTTGGGGGTCATGGAGAGAATGACGGCCTCCTGACGGTTGAGCATTTTATCATCAATCTGCGCTCCGGCCATCTGCTTGCCCAGCTGGCCGGGAAACATGGCCGCCATCTGGTTCAAATCGCCCATCTTGCGCAACTGGCTCATCTGCTCCATGTAGTCGGTAAGGGTGAAGCGGTTCTTTTTCAGCTTCTCCTCTAACTCCGCCGCCTTTTTCTCATCGAAGCTCTGTTCCGCCCGCTCGATCAGGGAGAGTACGTCGCCCATGCCCAGAATGCGGGAAGCCATACGGTCCGGATGGAACAGCTCGATCATATCCAGCTTTTCGCCGGTACCCACGAATTTGATGGGTTTGCCGGTGGCCGCCCGGATGGAAAGGGCTGCGCCGCCCCGGGCGTCCCCGTCCAGCTTGGTCAGGAGAACACCGTCAATGCCCAGCGCTTCGTCAAAGGCGGAGGCGGCGCTGACGGCGTCCTGACCGGTCATAGCGTCCACAACCAGCAGGATCTCGTTGGGATTCACCGCGCTCTTGATATTTTTCAGCTCGTTCATGAGCTGCTCATCTATATGCAGCCGTCCGGCGGTGTCCAGCAGCACTGTGTCGAAGCCATTATCCCGGGCATGCCGCAGGGCGTGCTGGGCAATCTGAACCGGGTTGATCTGTCCCAGAGCAAAGACAGGGATGTCCAGCTGTTCCCCCACCACTTGCAGCTGCGTAATGGCGGCAGGGCGGTACACGTCGCAGGCCACCAGCAGGGGGCGCTTGCCCATGGTGCTTTTCAGATACCCCGCCAGCTTTGCGCCGTTGGTGGTCTTACCGGCGCCCTGAAGGCCCACCATCATGATGATCGTGGGAGGCTTGGAGGCAAAGCTGATTTTCTCGCTGCCGCCGCCCATGAGGACGGTGAGCTCCTCGTTGACAATCTTGATGATCTGCTGGGCTGGTGTCAAGCTCTCCAGCACGTCCGCGCCCACGGCGCGGTCCGTGACCTTGGCAACAAAATCCTTGACGACAGAGAAGCTCACGTCTGCGTCCAGCAGGGCCAGACGGACTTCCTTCATGGCCTCCTTGACGTCGGCCTCGGTGATGCGTCCCTTGCCGCGCAAGCGGCGGAACGCGGCGTTCAGTTTTTCGGAAAGACCTTCAAATGCCATGGGCTGTCACTCCTTATTCCTTCAATGCCTGGGCCGCCTGGATAATGGCGGCGGCAAGCTCGTCAATCCGCGGATCTTCGTACTGCCGGTAGTTGATGGTTTTCAGCTCCCCGGCGGCCTCCTCAATAGCGGAAATATGCTGCTGCATCTGGAGAAAGCGGCGGATCAGGCCGGTCTTGTCTTCCACCTCCTGCATCGCCGCTTCGGCCCGGACAATCACATCCCGGACTCCCTGACGGCTGATGCCGCTGTTCTCCGCGATTTCGGAGAGGCTGAGATCCTCGTTATAATAGAGATCAAAAAATTCCTTCTGCCTCTCGGTGAGGAGCTCCCCGTAAAAATCGAACAGCATGGTCATGCGGTAGGTCTGGTTTTTCACGGCTCGCCCTCCTTTGTGTAAAGCGAAGCAACTTTACATTCCTGCATATCATACCCTACTTCTCCGGAAAAGTCAAGAGGGAAATGGGGAAAAATCCGGGAAATCAGTTTTGAGATTAGGGGCGGGGAGTGCCTCGCGGCTGATGCCGGGACCGCGGGAAAGAAAAGTGCCCCGGGCACACAGTGTCCGGGGCAGAATCTGGGAAATGCTCAGGCGGCAGTATCCGCCAGAGCCTCTTCCAGCAGCGTGTAGAAGGTAGAAAGCTGATCGCCCAGATCCATAATCAGATCTTCGTCCTCGCCGTCCACGGTAAACTCCAGCTCCTCGATGCCTTTGCGGGCCGCGAAGCGGGAGAGAACTTCCCGCAGGATACCGGCGGTCAGCAGCTCGTCGGGATCAAAGGGCTCCTCTTCAGTGTCAAAAACCAGAGCGCTGTCCAGACTCCAGCAGATGGCCTGGGCATAGTCGTGCTCCGCAAAGGGGAACTCCTCGGGCAGCTCTGCGGCGGGGCTCTCCTCATAACGGTAGAGTTCGTCGAGCAGTTGGCAGATGGCGGTCAGGCCCGCCAGAGGAATTTCCTCCTCTGTAATGATTGTGGTATCCTCGCCGGCCGCCGCGGTGGCCGGTGTGCCGGCCAAAGGAATGTCGTCGTCAGGGATAATGGTGACGCCGCCGTCTGGAGCGGCAGGAATGTCGTCTCCGCCGTCAGGGATCACGGGATCCGCAGGCGTAATGGGATCTTCGCTCTCGCCGGGAGCAGGATCAACGGGAGGATCCGTCTCATCTTCCTCGCCGGGGGCCACGGGATCTGTGGTGTTGCCGCCCTCTTCAGGAGGAACAGGAGCGCTTTCCTTTTCTTCATACTTACAATCAGTGCACATACGGGTACGTGTCTGAGTGCCTTCGGCCTCATTCACAACCCAGTCGCTCCAATTGCCAAAGTGATGGCTGGTGGAAGGAATCTCGGTTCCTACATTTAGCGGTTTACCGCAATCAGAGCATTTTGTTGCGCCTTCCCAACCTGCTTTGGTGCAGGTAGCGGATGTGTTCTTCACGTCATCAGGAGTTTCTTGGTGCGATAACAGTTCTGTTTCCTCTGGCTTTTCCAGAAAAATACCGCACTCGGAACACTTTGTGCCAGCTGTCCAGCCAGGTGCAGTACATGTAGCAAGCTGTTCGGGAATGGTTTCCACAGTATGATTATTGCTGTCAACATTTCCGGCCTCTTTTTTACATACTGTGCAGGTTGCAGGAGCCTTACAAGTAGCATCTGACCAGTTATGCGCAGGAACAGTGATAATGCCGCCCTCAGTTATACGCGTGCACGCATCACTGCTGATAAAGCGTTCAGCATCTTCACCAATGGTTCCCGCGTTAACAACAGCAGCATTATCAGGGTTAGCGGCAATGGACTGTAGGTCATTTTTCGCATTGTTTGCCTTATTTCCAGTAATGGAGCCGCCATTCATAGTAAACTTGCCGTTCCACACACGCACACCGCCGCCGCCTTGAGGCTTGTTGGAAGTATTGCCGGTGATTTCTCCGCCTTCCATGTTAAATGTGCCCATCACATACACGCCGCCGCCTTCACCGGCGGTACTGGTGTTTTTGGAAATTTCACCACCGGTCATAGTAAAAGCAGCGTTTGTATTTACATAAACACCGGCGCCGCTGCCACCGGCCTTGTTTTCAGTAATAGCACCACCGTTCATGGTGAACGTGCCGCTTTGAATCAATACGCCGCCGCCGCCATAAACACCGGCGCCATTATTTTTATTAGTTTCATTTTCAGCAATACTACCGCCGTCCATAGTGAAATTACCGCCATTAGTCACATACACGCCGCCGCCGCCATTTTGAGCAGTGTTTCCGGTGATGGCGCCGCCCTGCATAGTAAGGGAACCACCGTTCACATAGATGCCGCCGCCAAAAGCGTTGTTTGTGCCGCCAGTGATGGTGCCGGTTTTCTCAGTGCTTCCTGCCCCATCGCCGGTGTTCACCGGCGCAGAGGAGGTGGCTGTAGAAGTAGCAGTAGGCGCTTCGCCCTGCTCGTCCCGGAGCGTCAGATTGCCGTTCTGACCGATAGTAATGACGGAATTATTGCTGCTTCCGGTGATAGTCCAGCCGTTCAGATTCAGATTGACATTTTGGTTGATATTGATGGTGGTATTCTCATCTTTTTCGGCGGAATACGAATAATCCTCCCCCAGAATGACAGTTTCATTGTTATCAATCAGAGCCTGAAGGTCTGAAAAACTTCCCGCCCATGCAGTGAGCGACAAGGCGTTGACGCACAGAACCAGAGAAACAAACATTGCCAGTCCGCGCTTGCTGAAAAACTTTTTATGCTTCACAAATACAATCTCCCTTTCTATTCTTTGCACAATTCGGATGCAAAGTTCCGGTGGCCGGGCTGGCATAGTACTTTCCACGTTCGCAGTCTCCAGCACCGTAGCCCCCATGGCTTTGCGTCCCGTCATTTCTGGCGGTTTGCTAATTTTGCGGCCGGGCTGTCATGCGCCGCTTCCGGCGTTTAGACCCCATGGCTTTGCGCCCCGCCGTTTCCGGCGGTTTGCCAAAATCAGCAGCCGGGCTGCCGTTGCCTCACAGGGCGCAGAATGTTTCCCTGTTTTTCCGGAGCGTCCGTTGTGGGATCCCACAACAAGAATTGCCCATGGGCAATTCTTACGAGCGCTGTTCCCGGAAAAGGCGTTAGGCCCCATGGCTTTGCGTCCCGCCGTTTCCAGCGGTTTGCCAAAAATGGCCAGAGTATCATCATCAATAATACGCGGACCTCATCAATGCTGCTTTACCGTTCCGCCGCCCGGATGTATGGGCCACGGAACAGAAGTGTCTGGCGGCGTGCCAGCCGCGCTTTGTTTTTTCATATGGCCCCTCCCATTTTCCGGTGCCGGACCGCTTCCGCGCTCCGGCATAGTGTGTAATGTATATATTCATGATATCATACATTTGGGGGAATAGCAAGGAAAAAACCAGAATTAGCCGATGATTTCAATGAAAAGTGATATCAGAATTTTACAAAAAAGCATTTGAAGTCCAGGCTGCCGGCAGATGCCGGAAAAAGATTTCTGCTATGGTCGGAAATTTTTTGGTAAACTGTCCAAAATATTCATATTTCTTTTGTTGACGGTTGCCAATAGCTGGTATATAATAGGATGACTTTTTGTATCAGGGGAGAGGAGGAGCGGGATATGTGGATCGCGGAGGGATGGAAGGACTACGAGCTGCTGGACTGCGGCGGAGGAGAGAAGCTGGAGCGCTGGGGGGACAAGCTCCTGGTACGTCCGGATCCCCAGGCGATCTGGAATACCCGGCGGCGTCACGCAGGCTGGAAGCGGCCTGACGGGCGGTACCTCCGCTCCAGCTCCGGCGGCGGCAGTTGGGAAAAGGGACGGCTGCCCGGCGCGTGGCAGGTGCGGTATCAGAACCTGACGTTCCAGATCAAGCCCATGAATTTCAAACACACAGGGCTTTTTCCGGAGCAGGCGGTGAACTGGGACTTTGCACAGGAGCGTATCCGCGCCGCAGGCCGGGAGGTAAGCGTGCTGAATCTGTTCGCCTATACCGGCGGAGCGTCGGTGGCCTGTGCGGCCGCCGGGGCCAAGGTGTGCCACGTGGACGCGGCCAAGGGCATGGTTCAGTGGGCCAGAGAAAATGCCAGAGCTTCCGGATTGGAGGACGCTCCCATCCGCTGGATCGTGGATGACTGCGCCAAATTCGTAGAGCGGGAGATCCGCCGGGGGCGGCGGTACGACGCCATTATCATGGACCCGCCCAGCTATGGGAGGGGCCCCACCGGCGAGGTCTGGAAGCTGGAGGACAACCTGTACCCCTTTGTGGAGCTGTGCGCCGGGGCGCTGTCGGATGAGCCGCTGTTCGTCATGATCAATTCCTACACAACAGGGCTGGCTCCCAGTGTGCTGACCTATATTCTGGAGACCGTGGTTTCCCGGAAGTTCGGAGGCCGCACTGTCAGTGACGAGATCGGTCTGCCGGTGACGGAGTCCGGGCTGGCTCTGCCCTGCGGGGCCACGGGACGGTGGAGGGGGGACAGGTAGCATGCGAGTCCTTTATTCTATTTTTGTGGAGGACACGCTGCGCTACATCATCCGCATGTTTCCGGGCTTCCTGCTGGCCGCGCTGATGTTCCTGGCCCTTCGCCCCTGGCGCGTCCGGCGTCTGGCGGGGCAGGGGCTCTCCAGTTCGCTCCTGCGGGAAGCGGCGCTGTTCCTGTTCTGGCTGCTTTGCGGCGGTATGGCGGTCTTGACGCTGACGCCGGGATGGTTTGACTGGCTGCCTCTTTTACAGGGACTAAAGCCCGTACACGGTCCCTTTTTCAGCCGAGGAAGCTGGAATCTGGTGCCGGGACGCTGCTTTGAGGGCGGTTTGTGGCAGAGCTATATGCTGTTGGGGAACATCATCATGTTTGTGCCCTTCGGCTTTTTCTCCGCCCTTTTGTGGCGGGGATACACCTGGAAGCGTGCATTTCTCACCGGCCTTGGCATCACGGCCTTTATTGAGTGTTGGCAGCTGTGCGTAGGCCGCGCCTTCGATATTGATGACATTATATTAAACACCTTGGGTGTGTTCTGCGGTTATCTGCTGTGGCAGGGACTGAGAAGGCTTGTGCCCCGATTTGTGAGGAGATTTCATGTTATGGATATTTTAGAATTAGTCGAACCCACCATGGAACATAAGGACCAGGTCATGGATTTCAAGGCTGAAATGCTGGAGTGCGGCAGTGACTTTGAAGGCTGTTCGGGTCTGGAAAATACAGAGACATACGAGGAGTGGCTGGACTTTCGGGGCCGTGAGAAACGCAAGGGCTGGCTTCCCTCCCACACCTATCTGACCATCCGGCGGTCCGACAGCCGGGTGGTGGGTATTATCAACTACCGTCCCAGTCCCCTGTCGGAGTTCGTGTTCCAGTACGGCGGGCACATTGGCTACAGCATCCGTCCGTCGGAGCGGCGGAAGGGGTACGCCAAGGAGCAGCTGCGTCTGACCCTGGAAAAATGCCGGGCGGCGGGGGAGGAACGGGTCCTGCTGACCTGCGACCATCAGGGAAACCCTGGCTCGGAGAAGACCATCCTCGCCAATGGCGGTGTGCTGGAAAACGAGGTGGAGGATACGCCCGGCCTGGGGAACTCCGGCAGAATCCGCCGGTATTGGATCACATTATAGACAGCGAGGAATATTCATGACGGAAATCATCAAAACCGAGAATTTAACCTTTTCCTATCCCCCCGACGAGGGAAAGGAGCCGGTTCCCGCCCTGAAGGGCGTGAATCTTGCTGTTGAGCAAGGCAGCTTTGTGGTGATTTTAGGCCACAACGGCTCCGGTAAGTCCACCCTGGCCAAGCATATGAATGCGGTGCTGCTGCCGGAGGGAGGAACGGTCTGGGTGGACAGAATGGACACTGCGGACGAAAGCCTGCTGCTGGAAATCCGGCGGAAGGTGGGCATGGTGTTCCAGAACCCGGACAACCAGATCGTTGCCAACGTGGTGGAGGAGGATGTGGCCTTTGGGCCGGAGAATATGGGCGTGCCCACGGAGGAAATTCAGACAAGAGTGGCCGCTGCCCTCAGGGCGGTGGGCATGGAGGAGTTCACTCTCCACGCTCCCCACCATCTCTCCGGCGGGCAGAAGCAGCGGGTGGCCATTGCCGGGGTCATCGCCATGGAACCGGCCTGTATCGTGCTGGACGAGTCCACCGCCATGCTGGACCCTTTGGGCCGCCGGGAGGTGCTGGACACCGTGAAGCGGCTGAACCGGGAGAAGGGAATCACCATCGTCCTCATCACCCACCACATCGACGAGGCCGCTCTGGCGGACCGGGTGGTGGTGATGGACAGCGGCAGCGTGGTCATGGACGGGACGCCCAAGGAGATCCTGGTCCGGGTGGAGGAGCTGCAGGCCATCGGCTTGGCCGCGCCCCATACCGTAGAGCTGCTCTACGGACTGCGGCAGGACGGCTTTGACGTGCCGCTGGATGCCCTGGGTATTCGGGAGTGCGCTGATGCGATCGTTGGCAGTTTGAAGAAGTAACTTCCTTTTCGGACTGCGGCAGATGGACATTTGATGTGCAGGGATAGATAAATCAGCGTTTATTGGAGAATGGTTATGAAAATATCATGTGTGTGGGAGCACAATGGTAGTGACAGCATTTTGCATGCCAGCAGCTATGTTGGGGCATATACGCGCGGCGAGACAAAGGATATTGCCCTTCAAAAGATGGCGGGAGAGATCGTATCTTATTTGAAATGGAAGGGTGAGGCGCTCCCTGATGCTTTGGAGGTCATGATCGTACAGGAGAAAGCTTCTGGACTTATGATTTCAGATGCAGATTCGGATGTTCTTTTCGAGGAAGAGAGAAAAACTCTGTCCGGAGTGGAATACGAAGAATTAAAAGCGCTTGCGCTGAAATCCGCACAGGATTTTCTGGATCTGTATGAGGCAATCCCTGACAGAGAGAAAAGCTGCCTGCCGGTCCGGATGACCTTCTATGGGCAAGTGCCCCGTACAGCATCTGAAATGTATGAACATACCAAAAATGTCAATGATTATTACTTTGGGGAGATTGGCGTTGAGACTGACCACGAGGGGACGATTGTAGAATGCCGGCAGCGAGGGTTTGCGATGCTGGAAAGCCAGCCAGATTTTTTGGAGAATATTGTCTATCCGGGCAGCTATGGCGAGGAATGGTCGCTGCGGAAAGTGCTGCGGCGGTTTATTTGGCATGACCGTATCCACGCAAAGGCAATGTATCGAATGGCGGTCAAAACGTTTGGCGGCGGCATTCCCGATCCGTTTCGCTTCGTATGAAGTTTCCCGTTTATCAAAGAGCTGAGCTGCGGCAGCTCCTGTAATGATGCGTAAGGATATACACTGCGCTTTGGAATATGCATCTGGAACACTTTTCCGTAAAGTGAGAAAAATAAAAGCGAGGACGCCACATTGAAACCTATCATGCGCGTGGAAAATCTGACCCACACCTATGGAGAAAACACACCCTTCTGCCGCAGCGCGGTGAAGGACGTGAATATGGAGATTATGGAGGGGGAGTTCCTGGGCATCATCGGCCACACCGGCTCGGGAAAGTCCACTCTGATCCAGCATCTCAACGGCCTCCTCAGGCCCACCGGCGGCAGAATCCTGCTGGGGGACCGTGACATCTGGGCGGAGCCGAAAAAGATACGGGAGGTCCGTTTCCGGGTGGGGCTGGTGTTCCAGTACCCGGAATACCAGCTCTTCGAGGAGAGCGTCTATAAGGATATCGCCTTCGGCCCAAAGAACATGGGTCTGGACGAGCGGGAGATTGACCGCCGGGTCCGCGCCTCCGCCGCCTTTGCGGGGCTGGAGGAGGACCTGCTGGAGAAATCCCCCTTCGACCTCTCCGGCGGGCAGAAGCGGCGGGTGGCCATTGCCGGGGTCATCGCCATGGAGCCGGAGGTGCTGATTTTGGACGAGCCGTCGGCAGGGCTGGACCCGGCGGGACGGCGAAGCATGCTGGAAAACATCCGCAGCTACCACAGGGAGAAGGGAACTACCGTGGTCATGGTCAGCCACAGCATGGACGAGGTGGCGGAGAACGTGGACCGTATCGTGGTGCTTGCCAATGCCGGGGTGGTCATGTCCGGTACGCCCCACGAGGTGTTCAGCCGGGCTGGGGAGCTCATGGACGTGGGGCTCAACGTGCCTCAGGTGACGCAGGTGGCCATGGCCCTGGCGGAGCGGGGAGCCGGCATTGATCCCGCCGTATATACGGTAGAGGCGCTCCGCGATGCGCTTCGTACACTGAAGGGGGGGAGAAGCTGATGCTCAAGGATATCACCCTGGGACAGTTTTTCCCGGGAAATTCCCTGGCTCACCGGCTGGACCCCAGAACAAAGATTCTGCTGACGGTACTTTACATTGTGGCGCTGTTCTGTGCAAAGTCCTTTGTTTCCTACGGCGTGGTGGCGCTGCTGCTGGTGACGGGAGTCAGGATTTCCGGCGTGGCCCCCAAGGCTCTGGTCCGGGGACTGAAGCCCATTTTGTTCATTATCTGTTTTACGGCGGTCTTGAACCTCTTTTATACTCCCGGCGAGGTTCTGGTCTCCTTCTGGATTTTCAAGATGACAAAAGAAGGGATTTTCACCGCTTTCTTCATGGTGCTGCGGATTACCATGCTGATTATGGGGACCTTTCTGCTGACCTATACCACCAGTCCCATTGCCCTGACAGACGGGCTGGAATCTCTCTTGAATCCGCTCAAGAAAATCAGGGTTCCCGTCCACGAGCTGGCAATGATTATGTCCATCGCGCTGCGAATGATCCCCACGCTGATTGAAGAGACGGACAAGATCATGTCTGCCCAGCGGGCCAGGGGAGCGGACTTTGAAAGCGGGAGCCTGCTTGAGCGGGCCAAGGCTCTGGTCCCCATTCTGGTGCCGCTGTTTATCAGCGCATTCCGCCGGGCGGACGAGCTGGCGGTGGCCATGGAGTGCCGCTGCTACCATGGCGGGGAGGGGAGGACCAAGCTCCACGTCCTGCGATATGAGACAAGAGACTATCTGGTGCTGGCGGCCTATGCCGTCGTGCTTGCCGGAGTGCTTGCGCTGGCGCATTTCGGGCTCTGAGTGCTGAAAATGACCGCCGCGGGGCAGCGGCAGAGGGAAACTGTCAATGAGAAACGTCGCATTTCTTCTCATGTACAATGGAACAAACTACCACGGCTGGCAGGTGCAGAAGCGGGAAGCCACCGTAGCGGAGACGCTGGAGAAGGCCCTGACCGCCATCTGCAAGGAGAAAATAAAAGTTACCGGCTGCGGGCGCACAGATGCCGGGGTTCACGCCGAGCGCTACGTGGCCAACTTCCGCACCGGCTCGACTATTCCCTGCGGCCGTTTTCCTCTGGCGGTGAACAGCCGTCTGCCGGAGGACATCGTGGTCCGGGCTGCTTTCGATGTGGCCCCGGAGTTCAATGCCATTGGTTCCTGCCTGAAAAAGGAGTATACGTATCGGATTTTCAATTCCCGGATCAGAAATCCCTTCTATGTGCACCGGGCGTATTTCTACCCGAAGCTTCTGGATGAGCAGGTGATGGACCGGGCCGCCAGGGCCTTTGAAGGGACTCACGATTTCCGAGCGGTGCGCAGCGTGGGGACGGAGACCAGAACCACTGTGAGGACCATTCACTACTGCCGTGTGGCGAGAAATGGGGAACTGCTGGAATTGAAGGTATGCGCCAACGGTTTCCTGTATAATATGGTACGAGCCATTACGGGCACTGTGCTGTATGCCGCCGAGGGAAAGCTGGCCCCGGAGGATATCCCGGCAATCCTGGCCAGCGGCAACCGGACTCTGGCGGGGCCGACGGTGCCGCCGGGGGGACTGTACCTGACAAGACTGTGGTATGAGGATGAACGGCTCAATGACCAGGCGGAATGAAAGCGGGCCCTCCGCGCCGGAGACGCCGCGAAAGAAAAAGGGCCTTTTTAGCAGAATACTGACTTTGCTGCTGGTGCTGTGTCTGGTGCTGGCAGCGGTGGTGCTGACCACCATGGAGGACGGCAGTCACTTCGCATCCCTGCGCCGGTGGCTGATGTATGGTGACAGTGGCGGTGCGCAGGATATTTACGCCTATGCCGCCGACTCCGCCAACCGGTACGGCAAGCTGGAGAACAGCCTGCTGGTGGTCAATCCCAATACCGCGCAGCTGATCGGGGAGGACGGAGCCGTCCTCTATGACCTCACCCTGCGTCTGGCCGCGCCGCAGCTGTCCGTGGGCTCTCGGCAGGCAGCGGTATGCGACGCAGGGGGAAGTACGCTGTACATCCTGGACCAGAACGGTATCCGGCGCACCATGAAGGCGGAGAATGGACAGCGCTATTTTTCCGCCAATCTCAACCGAAACGACTATCTGGCCGTCACAGGGCAGAAAACCGGCTTTAAATCCTCCGTCTCGGTGTATGATCCCAATGGGAATCTGATTTTCAGCTTTGATTCCTATCACAACTACATCAGCGATGCCAAGGTTACAGAGGATGGGCGCAGCGTGGTGATGGTAAGCCTGGAATCCCAGGGAGGCATTTTTGCCAGCAGGCTGCTGGTCTATAATCTGGACAGCAAGGAGCCTAAAAGCAGCGCTTCCATTCTGGACGGACTGGTTCTGGATTATGCCTGCAATAGTGGCAGAGTACTTGCGCTGTGCGACAAGCGTTTTACCATGACGGATCTGGAGGGAGAGACGGTTCTGGACCGGTCCTACGGCAATCTTTATCTCCATGACTACGCGCTGGGAGGCAGGGACTTCTGTGCACTGCTGCTGGGCCGGTACCAGGCGGGCAACATCGGCACGTTGACCACCTATGATCTGGAGGGGAAGGAAATCGCCTCCGTGGAGATATCAGACGAGGTGCTGGACATCGCCGCCAGAGGAGACTATCTGGCGGTGCTCTATGGCGAGGGACTGGTGGTTTACCGCCGGGATCTGACAGAGTACGCGCGGCTGACGGATACGGACTACGCCGGGCAGATTCTTATGGAGGAGGGCGGCGGCGTGCTGCTGATTTCCGGGTCCTCCGCCTGGAGGTTCCTGCCCTGACAGTTTTCCATTTTTCCATAGAAAGGGGATAGCCTTTTAGGGCGGTATATGATATGATCGACGTTATCATTGCGGCGGTGCTGGCGCTGTTTGTGGTGCTGGGCTGGAAACGGGGGCTGGTGCGGACCCTGGCGGAGCTGTTGGCAGTAGTGCTGGCGCTGGTATTTTCCGCGCAGGCGGCCAGGGCTGCCGCGCCGGTGGTCGTGGACAGGGTGCTCCGGCCCGCCACTCACGCGGCGATTGAGCAGAGAGTGAATGAGCTGCTGCGGGATAGTACGCCATCCGTTTCGCCTCTGGAGGAGCTGGAGCAGGTGGTGGAGGCCATTCCCAATGACTTTGTTCGGGAACAGGCCCGGGGTGTGCTGGAGGGACTGGGCGCGTCCGCAGAGGCGGCTGCCGGTCCTGCCCGGGAGCAGATGGAACAGGCGGGAAAGGATGTGGCCGACGCGGTTCTGGACGGCGTGGTAAGGAGCCTGATCCAGTCTGTTTTGTGCGGCGTCTTCTTTGTCATTCTGGCGGCGCTGTTCCGGCTGGCGGCCAGGGTGCTCCGGCTGGCGGAGAAGCTTCCGGGTGTGCGGCAGCTCAATGAGCTGGGCGGCGCACTGCTGGGCTTGGGAAAGGGGCTGATTCTTGTGTGTCTGATTCTTTGGGTCCTGAAGCAGACCGGCGCCGTTACGGCGGAAATGATGGAAAAATCATTGGCGGTTGGGCTGCTGTCGCAGTGCACCGGCGGCCTGTTGAGATGAAAAAATATTTCCACTGGCTGAAAATTTTCAAATTGTTCATGTTCCGGCAGAGATGATTTGATATAAAAGATACAATACAAAGCATGCGCTCTCCTGCGGGGGAGGCTATGGAGGTAGAATCTATGCAACCAACCTTGTGTACCAGATGTAAGAAACGGGTAGCCGTGGTTTTCATTTCCAAAATCGAAAACGGCGAGCCGGTTAACGAGGGTCTGTGCCTGAAATGCGCCAAGGAGATCGGCCTGCCCCAGGTGGGGGAGATGATGCGCCGCATGGGAATCACCGACGAGGACCTGGACATGATCAATGATGAGATGATGAGCGCCTTTGGCGGCGCGGAGTCCATGGAGGGCCTGATTCCCAAGGACGGTGAGGACGAGGAGGACAGCGAGGACGGCAAGACCGCGACATTCCCCTTTCTCAACCGGCTGTTTAATACCGGAAGCGGCGGCGGAGACCAGTCTCCGGCTCCCTCTGGCGGCGACAGCGCCGGCAGAGGCCATGAGACCAAGGAGCGCAAGGTGGACAAGACGCCCAAGCGAAAATACCTGGACAGCTACTGCATCAACCTCACCGAGCGGGCCCGGTCCGGAAAGCTGGACCATCTGGTAGGCCGGGAGCAGGAGATTGAGCGGGTGATACAGATTCTCAACCGGCGGCAGAAAAACAATCCCTGCCTGATCGGCGAACCCGGCGTTGGCAAAACCGCCATTGCCGAGGGACTGGCCCAGCGCATTGCCAACCGGGAAGTCCCTTTCAAGCTCAGGGACAAGGAGGTTTATCTGCTGGATCTGACCGCCCTGGTGGCGGGCACCCAGTTCCGGGGCCAGTTTGAGAGCCGGATGAAAGGACTGATTGAAGAGATCCGCAAGTGCGGCAACATCATCCTGGTGATCGACGAGGTTCATAACATTGTAGGCGCAGGCGATGCCGAGGGCAGCATGAACGCCGCCAACATCCTAAAGCCTGCCCTCAGCCGGGGAGAGATTCAGGTGATCGGGGCTACCACCTTCACCGAATACCGCAAGCATATTGAGAAGGACACGGCTCTGGAGCGCCGGTTCCAGCCGGTGACGGTGAATGAGCCCAACCTGGAGGATACCATGCAGATTCTCCGTGGAATTGCCCACTATTATGAGACATTCCACGGTGTGAAAATTCCGGAAGGCATTCTCAGGCAGGCGGTGCTGCTCTCCGAGCGGTATATCACGGACCGGTTCCTGCCGGACAAGGCGATTGATCTGATTGACGAGGCCTGCTCGGATATGAATCTGAAGGACGCGGGCATCAACCGCCGGCAGGAGATCAGCCGGGAGATGGCGGACTACGGCAAGGAGCGGGAACTCCTGGAGGCTGCGGAGGAGCCCAATTTTGAGCGCATGGCGGAAATCAAAAGCCGGGAGCTGCAATTGCAGACGGAGCTGGACGGTTTGGCCGCCCAGGGGGAGCCCCAGCTGACCATGGACAATCTGGCCCGGGTCATTGAGTTGTGGACCAAGATTCCCGCCAGCAAGATCCGGGAGGAGGAGTTCAAGCGCCTGAGCGAGCTGGACCAGCGCCTGAAGCGGAAGGTGGTGGGACAGGACCAGGCCATCGATGCCGTTTCCGCCGCTATCCGCCGCAACCGGGTGGGCATTTCTCCCAAGCACAAGCCGGTGAGCTTCATTTTTGTGGGCAGTACCGGCGTAGGCAAGACGGAACTGGTCAAGCAGCTGGCCGACGACCTGTTTAATGCACCGGAGAGCCTTATCCGGCTGGATATGTCGGAATTTATGGAAAAACACTCGGTTTCCCGGATCATCGGGTCCCCGCCGGGCTATGTGGGATATGACGAGGCGGGACAGCTGACGGAGAAAATCCGGCGTAAGCCTTATTCGGTGGTGCTTTTTGACGAGATTGAGAAAGCCCACCCGGACGTACTCAACGTGCTCCTCCAGATTCTGGACGACGGGCAGATCACCGACGCCCACGGGAGGAAGGTCAACTTTGAAAACACTGTGATCGTCATGACCTCTAACGCCGGCAGCGACCGGAAGGAAGGAACAGTAGGCTTCAACAAGACGGCGGGGGAACTGGATAAAGATCGTGCCATGAAAGCCCTTCAGCAGTTCCTCCGGCCAGAGTTTATCAACCGCGTGGACGAGATTGTTTGCTTTAACAAGCTGACGGAGGAGGACTTCCTTCCCATCGCTCGTCTGATGCTGGATGAGCTGAAGGAGAGCATGAAGGAGAAGGGGCTCACCTTGTCCTATGACGATGAGTTGCTGAAATATCTGGTGAAAAAATCCTATTCCGCAGCGTATGGTGCGAGAAATCTCCGCCGCACCATTCAGAAAGAAGTGGAGGACCAGCTGGCGCTGACCATTATCAACAGTTACGATCACCCTGTCACTCAGCTGGCGGTTACTGCCGGGGAGGAGCAGGTGGTGATCCGGTCCTTATAAAGTCCGCGTTAGGCGGCAGAGCTGAAAGGGAATCGATATGAATCTGTTTCGCAAGGATATAGAACCCAGGTGCGCTTATTGTACAAGGGGAAGCGTCATCAATGAACGGGAGGCTGTCTGTCCCAGAAAAGGTGTGGTTGCCGTGGAGTACCACTGCGCCCGTTTTCAGTATGATCCCTTCAAGCGGGTTCCTCCCAGACCGGTCAAGCTGGAGACTGCAAGGCTGCGGGAAGAGGACTTTGTGATTTGATTCTTTAGCGGTTGAAAAGAAGTACAAACTTCTTTTCAACCGCTTCTGGTCCAAAATCGCCCGCATCAAAGGTGGATGCTTTTTATTGGAGAATCGTGTGGGAACAGACAAAAGCTGGTCCGGCGGTGGCCGGACCGGTTTTTTTGTGTGCGGGGATATCGTCCTTTCGACGGGAATCAAATCTTTGGTTTGCTGAAAATTGTATAAATCCACAAAAAATTCTGGACAATGCTGGAAAAATATGGTATAGTATAAAAGCTAATCACTCAGGCTTTGTTTGAAGACGGGCAGAAGCGCCGCCGGTGGCGCTCCGGCTTTTTCAGACAGTGGCCGGGCGTATCGTCCCCGGTAACAAAAAGGAGGTAATCGAATGGAACCTAAGTTCTTCAAGATCCCCGTATGTGTAGGCGACGTGACGCTGCGTGTGGCGCAGGGCCATTTTGCCACCCGGCACAGCCATATCAACTACTTCATTGACGTAACCCGGCAGCAATCCTGCCTTCAGGAGGCGGATTCCGTGGCCCAGCAGCTGGCCCAGCGGATTCAGTCCTCCATGATGGTGGATACCATCCTGTGTATGGACGGAACCCGGGTCATTGGTACCTGCCTGGCCCGCCAGCTGGCGCAGTCGGGCTATGGCTCCGTCAATGCGGGGAGGGAAATCTACCTCCTCCGTGAAAACGTCAGCTCCGACGGCAAGCTGATTTTCCGCGACAACGCCCGATTCATGCTGGAAGGAAAAAACGTGCTGATCCTTCTGGCTTCCATTACCACCGGCAGCACAGTGGAAAAGGGAATGCGCTGTGTTCGCTATTACGGCGGCAGCGTAGCCGGCGTGGCCTCTATCTACAGTCATCTGAAAGAAGTGGAGAGCGTGCCGGTGGTGTCTCTGTTTAATACCGCCGACCTGCCGGATTATGCCAGCTACTCCCCCGACGAGTGCCCTTTGTGCAAGCAGGGGATGGAGGTGGATGCGGTGGTGGACAAATACGGGTATTCCAAGCTGTAGTCCTTTTCTGTAAAGAATCAAAAGGAACCGGAGGACCGCTTTATGCGGCCCTCCGGTTTTCCGGCGCTATTGGAGATATTCGTCCAGACTCACGGCTTGGAACCCTCGCTTTGTCAGCACCCAGGTTTCCCGGAAGCCGCATTCCTTTGCCAAAGCGGCCGCCTGTGGGAAAGCGCAGGCGATGCTTCCGGTGGCGTGGGCGTCGCTGGTGATGCAGATTCTGCCGTTCCTCTCCCGGATGGCTCGCAGAAGAAAGGGAGCAGGATAGGGAACTGTCCGGTATCCTCTGGAGATGGCACCGGTGTTGATTTCAAAAATCATATCCCGCTCCATTGCGGCCTCCAGTGCTTCCAGAGCGGCGTGCCGGTACCAGGGAGAGTCCTCGTCAAAGAACCTGCCGCCCTCGTTGAACTTGGCGGCAAGATCAAAATGTCCGGCGATCTGACAGCTGCATGTCCGCAGAAACTCTGCCGTTCTCTGGAAGCAGGCGGCGGCAAAGGCGTAATAATCCCCGCCAAAGTGCTCCCGGACGTTCCGGACAAAGGACTCCAGACTTTCATCCGAGGACAGGTAGCACCCATCCCGCCAGATACCGTGGGAGGAACCGATGATGTAGTCCCAGGGCTGAGACGGGGCAGGGGAGTCCACATCCAGCTCCAGACCCAGGAAGATCTCCAGCCGGTCACGGTATGCCTCCCTCAGGCGGAGAAGTTCCTCGCGGTACTCCGCCTCCCGACTGGCATTCATCGTCCACCCGTCCGGGTCTGCCTCCGGCGGCATGGGAGTGTGCTCGGAAAAACCCAGGGAACGGCATCCGCTCCGGATGGCGCTCAGGACCATCTCCTCCGGCGTGTTCTTTCCGTCGCCAAAAACGGTGTGAGTGTGCAGATTCTGGGGAAAGGTCATCTGATTTTCCGTCCCTCCACATAGTACCGTTTATCCTCGGCGTGGCCCATGGAGAAGGTCTTCCGGGGCAGTACGCCATCGGCTATGACGGTTTTGAACAGCTGATCCTTGCCCATGGCGGGGAGCTTGAAGCCGATATTTCCGGGCTTGGCGCCCAGCTCGCCGGTAATGGCTTCGCCATGAATATAATCCACCTTGCCGCCGTTCTCCTTGAGATAGGCGTCCAGGAAGTTTTGCAGCGTGCCTACCGGCAGCTGGACTCTGGGGTTGGGGACAGTGAGGTATCCCTCGCCGCCGGCATGGGTGTAGGCGATGGTGTGTCCCACTCCCTGGCCCTCGTGGGCATTGGGATAGAATTCCAGGAAGGCGGCAATCAGCTTTGCCGGGTCCACGCCGAACACCACCCGATGAATGGCTTCAAATTTCAGGGAGGGGTCGTGGAGGTTCTCAATCTCCACCAGAGCATACCGGGCGGGAAGATCTGCCCACTGCTCTTGAGGAGTGATCTTCTTGAGATTCTCATAGCAGGTTTTCGCGGTGGCCAGACTGTGGTTGCCGTCCCCTACGGCGAAGAGCAGGGGAGCTACTCCGCCCAGGCCGTACTTGTGCTCCATGGCCTCGTCGCTGCTCAGGCGGCTCAGGGCGGCGGCCAGCTGGCTGGTCTGTGCCTCCGTAAGCTTCCAGCCCCGAAGATGGCCCCCCTTCATCATCAACTCGAAGTCATACAGAGGTTCCATGGTCTCCTTGGCGGTGGTGATGGGCTCTACGCAGATCTTTTTGGGATCGTCAATCAGCAGCATTACGTGGGGCAGCTCAATGGGTGCATCCTTCCGCACCCGCACCCGGGGAGGGATGCGTTCAAGGACTGTGCCCTCTGTGGCCCGGATCAGGGAGCCGGAGCCCGGGGTGTAGTCGTACTTTTCCAGATCCACGGCAGCTACCAGACCCGGCCGGACCGTACCGTCGGACTGGGTCCGTTCAATGTAGATGATGGAATCCGGAAGGGTAGTGAAAATATCCTGTGCCAGATAGTCTGCCATGGAGCGGTTGATGTCAGCAATGTGGTCCTCCACATTGGCGTCGCTGAGCTTGCTCTCCGGCAGGATCAGCCGGAGAGTGCTGGGCGCATCCCCGGCGATCCGGTCCACCTCGTCCCAGTACTCCGGCTGGCTGGTGAACTGGTCGCAGGCCACCACTGCCCACCGGGTCATGTCCGTTCCCTTCTTCGGCAGCAGAATGTCCGCCGGACGCAGGCCAAGCTTCTCAAAGTTCTTGTTCATACACTCTCCTCCTTTATGTTGTATCGGCTCTCCTCCTTTTTCTTACGAGAAAAAGGAATAAAAAGAACTTTTTGGGGCGATTGTATGGGAAATATGCAGCGGCTCATCGCTCAAAGAGCATGTCGAGCAGGGCGCTGCCGTTTTCCACAAAGGGACCGGCCTCCCCTGCGGGTTCATCGTAAACGCCGCCGCGGTGGGTGTCCCTGCGGCTGTCATAGATCAGGAAGGGAACCGGGTCCGCGCCGTGTCCTCTGGTGGCGGTCAGCGTCTTGTGGTCGCTGAGCAGCAGCAGGCGGTAGTCCTGGCCGGACTGCTCCAGACGGGCCGTCAGAGGAGCGACCAGCTTGCTGTCCAGCCATTCGATGGCTTTCAGCTTTCCAGGCAGATCGCCGTTGTGAGTGCACTCGTCCGGCGCTTCCAGGTGCAGGCAGACGAAGTCGTATTGCTGGAGCTTGCTCCAGACGGCCTCCAGCTTTCCGGGGAAGTTGGTGTCCAGCTCTCCCGTCGCGCCCGCCACCTCTACCATTTCCAGTCCCCGCAGCGCGCCGATGCCGTGACACAGCGGTACCGCGCTTACCACCGCGCCGTCCAGGCCGTACTGCTCCCGGAAGGAAGGAAGCGTCACCGACGTGCCCTCTGCCCAGAACCAGATGCCGTTGGCGGGAAGCTTTCCCGCCAACCGGCGCTTCTCCGTTACCGGGTGGCGGTCCAGAATCTCATGGGCCAGAGCCATTAGATTACGGAAAACCTCCCCGCGCCGGTTTCCGGCGGGAAGGTAGGGGCCGGATTTCTCCCCCAGGTGGTCGTGGGGCGGGAAGAAACGGATGCCGGAGAGATCGCTCTCGTGCTGAACCGCCAGCTGGCGGAAGGCGGGGAAGGGGTGGAGCTCAATACGGGCATCTTCCAGAGCGCGGGAGAAGCGTGGATCTTCAAGAAGAACATGCACCGTTTCCAGGGCGGAAGCGCCGTCGATAGACCCGGCGGAGTGAGAGAGAATCCGCTTTTCCTCCATAGGCGCTTGGCTATCCTCAAAGGATATCAGGTTGCACCGGAAAGCGGCGTCTCCCGGGCGCATGACGATTCCGGCAGCGGCGGCCTCCATAGGGGAACGCCCGGTAAAATACCGTCTGGGATCACAGCCGAAAATGGACAAAATTGCCGTTTCACTTCCCGCCGGAAGGGGAGGGGGGCAGTTGACGGCGCTCCCTACCACGCCTTTGGCAGCCATGCGGTCGATGGCCGGTGTAGGAGCGGTTTGCAAAGGCGTTTTATTCCCCAGCTGGGGAACGGGATCATCGGCCATGCCGTCCCCGATGACAAGCAAATATTTCGTTGAGAAGACCTCCTTTGGGGTGCTTTCTGCTATTATACCGTATTCTGCCGCCATTTTCAACAGAAACCTGGAAAACTCTCCGGAAGGGGCAGAGAGGATACCGTCATAATGACGAAAAAATTTGGAAAGAACCGTCTAGCATTTTTCGGGCGGAGATGTTACAATGATGAGCAGGATAAAAGATTTGAGGGGGCAGTGGGGTGAACGAATCAAAAAAGGGCCGGCAGCCTCTTGCCGACTGCGTTTTTCGCCCGCTGGCAGCGGGAGGGTTGATTCTCTGCGCTGCTTTTACCGCCGCAGCTGCCGCCGCCGTCTACCCGTCTGCGCGGGAGGCTGCCTGTCTCGGCTGGCTGGTGCTGGGCGCGGGGACGGTTTTTGTTCTGGTGGGGGGAGGGGTTCTATGGCTGCTCCGCTCTGTCTGTCAACGTTACCTGTCGCCTGTGGCGCAGGCTGCCACAGCTGCCGCCCAGGCCGCCGCCGGGGATCACTCCGCGGCGCTTTCCTCGATTCCCCGTACCTGCGAGGAAGTCGCACTGCTGCTGGACGCGGCGGAAAATATGGGGAATCACCGCGCCGGATGCCTGCTTGAAATGGAGGGCGTGCTGCGGCGGATGGGGGACGGGGATCTTTCCGCCCGGCTGCCCTGCGGAAAGGGAGCGGAGTGCGGAGGCGCCTGCGGCGCATTGGAAGGTATGGCCCAGAGGCTCCGGGGAGCCGTCGGTTCCGTCCGCAGTGCGCTGGGGCAGTTGATAGGCCAGCTGGACGGGTTGGAGCAGGATATGCGCCGCCTGTCCCAGAGCGGGCAGGACCGCCGGCAGGATCGGGAGGACATGGCCCGCTCCATGGAGCGCTTGAGCAAGCGGCTTCAGAACCGGGCGGAGGGTGCTCAGGCGGTCAGCGGGGGCGCGGAAGAGCTCTGCCGGTATCTGGAGGACTATGGCAGGCGAATAGAAGAGCTGACCCGGTCTGTGGAGCGGATCAGCGACTGTGCCGCAGGGGCTGGAACTATCGTCAAAACCATGGAATCCACTGCGTTTCAATGCAGCGTTCTGGCCCGGACCGCCTATACGGAGGCTGCCGGAGCGGGAATCAATGGGAAAGGCTTTGCCGTTGTGGCCAGCGAGATGCGAGTGCTGGCCTCCCGCAGCGCTCAGGCGGCTCAGGAAGCCGCCGCCATGATGGAGGAGATGGAGCGTACCATCCGGGAGGGTTCCGCCCTGACCGCAAAGGCTTCCCGGGAACTCTGGGGTGTTTCCGGCAGCAGCGAGGAGCTGCGCCGCCGGGCTGCCGGAGCAGCGCAGGAGGCCAGGGAGGTCAGGGAGGAGCAGAAAGCTGTCTGTCAGGCTGCGAGGTTTTCCGCCAGAGAGGAGGAGAATCAACTGCTGGCCGCTCGCGCCGCCGCGTCCGCATCCATCCTGAAGGAACGCGCCGGGCGGCTCCGGGAGACGCTGCGGGTGTTTCGGCTGAGCTGATGCTTTGCTGTGTTTTTGATCAAAGAGCAGCATAATTTTTCTTCGGGAAAGAATCATGATGTCCCGTAGACTGCGGGACCCCGGCGCACACACGCCGGGGTCTTTTGCACCCTGTCAGATGTAGTTTTCCGCGCACAGCAGTTCCGCCAGCAGTACCGCGCCGCCGGCCGCGCCGCGCAGTGTATTGTGGCTGAGACAGACAAACTTGTAATCGTACTGTGTGTCGGGCCGCAGACGGCCCACGGATACCGCCATGCCGCGTTCAAGCATTCGGTCCAGACGGGTCTGGGGACGGTCGGACTCCTCGAAATAGTGGAGAAACTGCTTGGGGGCGGAGGGGAGACTCAGCTCCTGGGCGCGGCCGGAGAAATTGGCCCAATCGGCCTTGATCTCCTCCATGGAAGGCTTGTGGCCCTCCTGGAACTTCATGAAGCAGGCAGCCATGTGGCCGTCCTGGCACGCCACCCGGAAGCACTGGGCGGTGATGGCCGGGGACTGGGCCAGGGTCAATTTACCGTCTGCCACCGTACCCCACAGCTTCATGGGCTCCCGCTCGCTCTTCTCCTCCTCGCCGCCGATGTAAGGGATGCAGTTGTCTGCCATCTCCGGCCAGCGCTCAAAGGTTTTTCCAGCGCCGGAAATGGCCTGATATGTACACACCAGTGCCCGGTCCAGACCGTATTTCCGCAGAGGATGGAGCGCGGGAACGTAGGACTGGAGGGAGCAGTTGGATTTCACAGCAATAAAGCCCCGCTTGGTACCCAGGCGTTTGCGCTGGGCGTCAATGAGGCGGATGTGGTCTGCGTTGATCTCCGGGACCACCATGGGAACATCCTCAGTCCAGCGGTGGGCGCTGTTGTTGGACACCACGGGGCATTCCAGACGGGCGTACCGTTCCTCCAGAGCCTGGATCTCCTCTTTTTTCATATCCACGGCGCAAAAAACAAAATCCACCATGGCGGCCAGCTTCTCCGCATCGGCGCCGGCGTCCATGACCACCAGATTTTTCGCCTCCTGGGGCATGGGAGCTTCCATGGCCCACCGGCCCGCCACGGCCTCCTCGTAGGTCTTTCCGGCGCTGCGTGCGCTGGCTGCCACAGCGGTGAGCCGGAACCAGGGATGCCCTTCCATCAATGTAACAAAACGCTGGCCCACCATCCCGGTGCAGCCGATGATCCCAACGCGATACTCCTTCATGATAAAAACCTCCAGCAGAAATTGGCAGGGGCAGAAGAGGGAAAACTGTCGAATCCTGGGTTGAAAAATTCCCCGACCCCGTGTATACTGTAACATGATATGTGGTCCCCTGATGGGACGTACCGTATTTTCATACCACATTTTTTGCACCGTGTCAACCGTTTTCGCCCCTTATGGAGGTATCATGAAGAAGTTTTTATGTACTTTTTTTCTTTGTATGCTGACTGCGGTCACTTTGACCGCTTCTGCCTTTGCCGCGGAGGACATTATCAAGGCCGGTCTCTATTTCGGCAGCGAGGCGCTTTATTCCGCCAACTTGGAAAACTACGAAGGCTCCGGCTATTTTCTGGGATGGTTTGATGAGGACACCCGGGAATTTACCAGAATCGGTGCACTGGCGGAAACCGCCATCTCCATGACTGCCGACAGCACCATTTACCGCAGCGGAAAGACCTGCTCCCCTGCCAGATCCGCGCAGACGGATGGAGTGATCGGCGGCTATCATGTGCAGCTGCGGGAGGAATTCCCATCCTTTGACGAGGCTGCTTACGCTGCGGAGCAGCTGCCCGGCGCGTTTCCGGCGTTTATCAACAACGTTTACCGGGTCCGTATGGGCAGCTTTGTCTCCCGGGAGGAGGCGGAGGTTGCCGCGGCCACCTACTCCACCCGCAGCTGGCTGGATCGGTACGGCATGAACCGGGCGGTTTCCGGAGATGTGATATCCCCCAGCGCCACCGGCGTGACGGTGACTGTCACGGGTACGGATCAAGTTTTGTTCGAGTTTGACTGCTCCGGCGCAAAGAGCCTGGGGATTCAGCCCAACGCCGGGGCGGGGAAGGCCCAGACCTGGTTTAAGGGATATCGCTGGTACGGCGCCTTCGAGTACCGCCGGAGCACCGGAGGCAACCTGAATGTTATCAATGTGGTGTCTCTGGACGACTATGTCCGGGGGGTGCTGCCCTATGAGATGAGCCCCGTGTGGCCGCTGGAGGCGCTGAAGGCCCAGGCAGTCTGTGCCCGGACCTATGCTTTGCTGCCCAGCAAGCATTATGACAGTTACCGCTTTGATGTGTGCAACACCACAGACTGTCAGGTCTATCAGGGCGTCAATCTGGCCAGCAGCGTGACGGATCAGGCGGTGCAGGAGACGGCAGGAATTGTGGCCCGTTATGAAGGAAAGTACGCGGAAACCTACTATTGCTCTGCCAACGGCGGCGCTTCCGAGTCTTCGGAGAACGTGTGGTCCCATCCGGTGCCCTATCTGGTGGGGAAGGAGGACCCCTATGAGAAGCTTACCAGCATTCCGGATTACCAGTATACCATTACATACACTTACAGCCAGCTGACCAGCCGCCTGAAGGAAAAGGGCCACGCCATCGGTCAGGTATCCTCCGCCTATGTCTCCAAAACCACCCCTACTGGAAATGTGGCGGAGATCACCTTCCGGGATACTGCGGGAAAGACGGTGGTCCTGACAAAGGAGGCTTGCCGCTGGACGCTGGATACCAAGAGCATGCGCTTTATGATTTCCGGCGGCGGCAGCGGCGGAGGGGGGTGGGCGGTCAACCGCTCCGGCGCTGTTTTGTCCAGCCTCAGCGATGCCTATACCGTTTCCGGTAAAGGACTGGTAGGCATCTTCGGCGGGGGGACCGCTTATGCAATCACTTCCTCCGGGACCTCCGTTCTTCCGCCGGCGGCGGGAACCGCCGGGACGGGAAACGGAATTACCATCACCGGTACCGGCTGGGGCCACGGCGTAGGCATGAGCCAATATGGGGCCAAGGCCATGGCGGAGCAGGGGTATACTTATGAGGATATTCTGCTATTCTACTATACGGGGATCACGCTGGAAAGGATTGTCCCTTAGGAGGTGGAAAACGTCCGATGACAGAATATCGCAAATTTGGAGCAGCAGGGCTGTCCCGTGTGCGGGCGCTGTACGAGGATTCCGGATGGCTGGCCTATCTGGGCGCTCCGGACAAACTGGCGCGGGCCTTTGCCGGATCTCTTTTCGTTCTCGGTGCCTTTCGGGATGGTGTATTGATAGGGTTTATCCGGTGCGTAGGAGATGGAGAGCATATCGTCTACGTACAGGATCTGATCGTGGACAAGGCGTACCGGCGTCAAGGGATCGGGAGAACTTTGCTGCGGAAGGCGAGGGAAACATACCGGCATGTCCGTACGTTTCTTCTGATAACAGATGCCTCTGATGAGAACGCCAATGCTTTTTATCAAACCATCAAAATGAAATCCTGTGAGGATGCAGGGCTGACCGGTTATCTTGGGTAAGAGCAGCTCTGGAAAGGAAGCGCCATTGAAAACACATGATTTTTACTACGATCTTCCCCCCGAGCTCATTGCCCAGACTCCCATTGAGCGCCGGGACGCCTCCCGGCTGCTGGCTCTGGACAAAGCGGCAGGAACGTGGGAGCACCGGCATTTTTATGAGCTGCCTTCGCTGCTGCGTCCGGGGGACTGCCTGATTATGAACGACTCCCGGGTGCTGCCTGCCCGGCTGCTGGGCAGCCGGGTGGGGAAGGACGGGACTTTGGGCGGAGCCTGCGAGGTGCTGCTGCTCATCGACCGGGGGGAAAATGTCTGGGAGTGTCTGGTGCGTCCGGGGAAGAAGCTGCGCACCGGCGCAAGAGTGTCTTTTGGAACCACCGGAGAGCTGACGGGAGAAATTTTAGGCGAAGTGGGGGGGGGCAACCGGCTGGTCCGCTTTGCTTGCCAGGGAATTTTCCTGGAGGTGCTGGAACGGCTGGGGAGAATGCCCCTGCCGCCCTATATCAAAGCGGAGCTTCAGGACCGGGAGCGGTATCAGACGGTGTACTCCCGGGTGTCCGGCTCCGCCGCCGCGCCTACGGCGGGACTGCATTTTACGCAGGAACTGATAGAGGAGATCTGTGCTCTGGGCGTGAATATCGGCTATGTGACTCTGCACGTTGGTCTGGGAACCTTCCGCCCGGTGAAGGAGGAGGAAATTGCCGATCATGACATGCACAGTGAATATTGTGTGATTTCCCAGGAAACGGCAGATCTGATTAACCGGACCAAGGCTGGGGGAGGGAGGGTGATCTGCGTGGGCACCACCTCCTGCCGGACTGTTGAAAGCTGGGCGGATGAATCGGGATATTTGGAGGCAAAGGCCGGATGGACCAATATTTTTATCTATCCGGGCTACAAGTTCAAGGTGCTCGACGGGCTGATTACCAATTTTCACCTGCCGGAGAGCACGCTGATTATGCTGGTGTCCGCGCTGGCGGGCCGGGAGAGGGTGCTGAAGGCTTATGAAGAGGCCGTGAGGGAACGGTACCGGTTCTTCTCCTTTGGGGATGCGATGTTTATTTATTAAGGAGGTTCTATTATGCTCTCGCTTCTGAAAGGCCATGTCAGCGATGCGGCGGCACCGTTTATCTTTGTGGCGCTGTTTCTGATCATTGGCGGCGCAGCTTTGTGGCTGACGCCCCGTCTGGCCAGATGGATGGATGAAAGGGCCGCCGCCCATAAGGGATATTATGACGGCATGCTCACCGAGGACCCCAACGAGACTGCGGAGGAAGAGGGGGAGAAGCCGGATGAAAAAGCTTCGTGATCTGCTCAATACCGGGTCCAGGCCGGAGGCGCTGGCGGGCGCGGCGGAAGGAGTGCGCAAAAGCCTCCCGCCCCCGGAGCGAAAGGCGGAACGGAAATCCTGGTTCCGCGCTTTGCGGTGAGAGTCAGACGCAGGCAAGCGTTCTTTTTGAGACTTTTTCTGAAGAAAAAGTGGAAGTTACACAAAGTAAAGGAGCAGTCTATGTTCAAGGTCATCAAACAGGAGGGCCGCGCCCGGCGGGGACAGTTTTCCTGTGCCCACGGCGGGACGGTACAGACGCCCGTCTTCATGAACGTCGGTACACAGGGGGCCATCAAAGGCGCGGTCAGCGCCCTTGATCTGAAGGATCTCAAATGTCAGATTGAGCTGAGCAACACCTACCATCTTCACCTCCGGCCCGGGGATCATGTGGTGCGGGAGCTGGGCGGGCTTCACAAAATGATGAATTGGGATGGGCCTATTCTGACGGATTCCGGCGGCTTCCAGGTGTTTTCCCTGGCAGGACTGCGGAAGATCACGGAGGAGGGCGTCACGTTTGCTTCTCATATCGACGGCCGGAGAATCTTCATGGGGCCGGAGGAGTCCATGCGGATTCAGTCCAATCTGGGCAGCGACGTGGCCATGGCCTTCGACGAGTGCGTGGAAAACCCCGCGCCTTACGACTATGTGAAGCAGTCCTGTCAGAGGACGGTGAGATGGCTCTGGCGGTGCAAGGAGGAGCACGAGCGGTTAAACGCCCTGCCGGACTGTGTTAATCCGGGACAGATGCTCTTTGGCATCAATCAAGGCGGCACTTATGAAGATCTGCGGATCTGGAGCATGCAGGAGAGCGCGAAGGTGAACTGCGACGGTTACGGGATCGGCGGGCTGGCGGTCGGGGAGGAAACGGAGGTCATGTACCGCATTCTGGATGTGGTGCTGCCCTATGCGCCGGAGGACAAGCCCCGGTATCTCATGGGAGTGGGCACGCCATCCAATATTGTAGAGAGCGTCTGGCGGGGAGTGGATTTCTTTGACTGCGTCATGCCCGCCCGGAATGCCCGGCATGGGAAGCTTTTTACCTGGAGTGGAAGCCTGAATATCAAAAACGAGAAATATAAGACGGATGAGCGCCCCATTGAGCCGGGCTGCGGCTGCCCCGCCTGCCGGAACTTTTCCAGGGCATATCTCCGGCACCTTTTCAAAGCGGAGGAGATGCTGGCCATGCGTCTGGCGGTGATGCACAACCTGTGGTTCTACAACACGCTGATGGAGCGGATCCGGGAGGCGCTGGACGCGGGAGCGTATGGCTCCTTCCGGGAGGAATACAGCCGGAAGCTGGGAGAGCGGGTGTGATACTTTTTCTTGGAGGCAACGTGCCGGGAAAAATTTGGCCCGCTTTTCAAACAGACTCTGGGCATTTTTTTGTAAATCTGTCGAAAAAGTTCTTGCTTTTTTCTTTCTGTTGTGATATCCTATCATGGCAATAAAGGGCGGTCCTCTGTCAAGGAGCGGCGCGAGACGCGGCCGGCTCCGTCCAAATTGTTAAGAACGCCTATATATCAGGAGGAAATATTCCATGGATCTCATCAAAGAGCTGACCAAATCTCAGATCAAGGAAATGCCCGAAGTCCTGGTGGGCGACACCGTGAAGGTGCATGTCAAGGTCAAGGAAGGTACCCGTGAGCGCATCCAGGTCTATGAGGGTACCGTCATCGCCAAGAAGCATGGCGGCATTGAGGAGACGATCACCGTCCGCCGCGTATCTTACGGCATCGGCGTGGAGAAGGTGTTCCCGCTGCATTCTCCCACCATTGACAAGATCGAGGTTGTCCGTCACGGCGTCGTGCGCCGGGCCAAGCTGTACTACCTGCGCGACCGCGTGGGCAAGGCCGCCAAGGTTCGCGAGAAGCTCTGATAACGCAAAAAGTTCCGGCAGGCGTGAGCCTGCCGGACTTTTTTACGCTGTCAGGGGGGAAGCGGAGGGGATTCCGCCGCCCGGCGGCGGGAACGGGGGTGCGGCAGGCGGTTTCGTTAGAGATGGCAGATCATCCTGTAGCGGCTGGCCATGGTTCCGTCTGACATTTGCTCTTTTAGCGCTTCTGCGATGGCGAAACCGCACTTCGCATAGCATTTCTGTGCCGCCAGATTGTCTTGGTTTGTAAACAGCTGGACAGATGTTATCCCTTGGGATTTTAGATGCTCCAGGATCCATTTTACCACATACGAACCAGTTGATGAGCAGGCATGAGAGCCGCCATTTTCAGAAATGCCGTGTGACTGTCTGCCAGCAGGCCGTTTACCGCGAACCAGCCCACAGGTTGTCCGCTGCTGAAAACAATATACCCCTCTTCGTCTGCATCCTCGTTCCAAGAGGAGACAGCTTCTTCCCAATCCCGTTTTTCCGTAGGGACTTCGTTTAAGGCTTTCATAACGGAGGGATTGTTCATCAACTGAAACAGGAATTTAGCGTCCTGAACGGTGACAGGTTTGATCTCAATATTTCCCATAAGATGCCGCCCTCTCTACCGCCATTCTGCCCTGGCCGGGTTTCTGGGTGCAGTGCGGTAGAATTTCAGATCCGTATGTCCTATAATGAGGCAGCTGTCAATATGCCGCGTCTCCGTGACACCGAAATATTCCCGAAGCTCCGGGTCTGTGTCGATGGCCCGGGTGGCGAAGCCGCAGTACAGGGCTCCCAGGCCCAGGGCGTGGGCCATCAGCTCCATGTTGGCCAGGGCCAGCCCGCCGTCCACCGGACGTTCGGAGGTTACGGAGATCATCTGGTTTCCGCCATAAAACAGGGTGTCCGGCTCTTCCGGATGGGCCAGATAGTTCTCATAGCGGCGGTAGAGCAATTTACGGCCCTGTTCCTGGGCGTGGCGGGCAAAGGCCTTCCAGATTTTGGGACGCATGGCTTCAAATTCCTCATCCAGGACGGTGAAGCCCACCGTCTGGCTGTTGGAGCTGGTGGGGGCGCAGCGGCCTGCGTCCAGCAGCAGCTCCAGCTCCCGGCGGGAAGCCTTTTCTCCGGTGAACTTCCGTATGCTGCGGCGAAAGCGCATGGCGTTGAGCAGCGCTTCCGGATTCAGATCAAAGGCGGAGGGGGCATAGGGAACGGGCGCCTCCAGATCCGGCATGGACGGAGCGCCCACCGGACAGATCGCCACGCACTGGCCGCAGGCAAAGCACCAGGTCTTGTTACAGCGATAGGTCCCATCTTCATTGGGTACGATGGCGTGGACGGCGCAGTTTTCGGCGCACAGGCTGCAGCCGGTGCAGCGGGCGGGATCGATTGTCACCATGTTTTTTCTCCTTCATTGCAATATAATATCAAATTTTCCACAAAAGTCTTCAGAAGTGATGCGCACCTTACAGCGCTCCATGTTCCGGCAGTCGATCTTCCACTCCATGGGCCAGCGGATATTCCAATCGTAAAGAACGCTGCCGTTCTGTCCCAGAACTTCCACTTGGGCGCCGCCAGAGACGGGTTCCACCTGAATAAAAAGCTCACTGTACTTTTTGGTGATCCGGAAGCTTTTGGAAACATGGCCGTTCATATGCCGGTATTCGCCCCAGAATCTTGCCGGCGTTCCCATCGCGTTCCCTACAGAAAAGAGACTGAATTTCATTACCATCAGGCCGAAATAGTTCAGCGTCAGGAAGGTGGGAATAAGCACAGCGGCCGGCAGCAACGCGGTTTTCAAAGCTTCCATGACAATCCTCCTTACGCAAGCGTCTTGGAAAAAACCTCCATGTTGTTCTTCGCCTGAATGCCGGGCGCTTTTTTGTAACCGTGGGCAAGATAGAACGCTGCGGCGTCATCGGCGGTCAGGATGGCGCGGTACGCGCCATGCTCCAGGAAATAGGCCTCCGTCCGCTCCAGCAGCAGAGAGCCGTATCCCCGCCGCCGGAAGGCGGGAGCCACCCAGAACTCCCGGATAAAGCCGAAGGGCTCCTCTAAAAACCAATGGGTGAAGCTTGCCGTCTGAAACTGGAGAAAGCCCAGCGCTTCCCCGCCAACGCCGGTGAGAAGAAAGGCCTGATTGACCTTCTCTTCGTCCATCTCCCGGAACAGGCCGTCCCAGTCCTTCACGGAAATATCCAGCTCATGAAAATAGGTCTGGAAAGCGGTGCGGAAACGGGAATCGGTAAAATCGGAAAGCAGGATTACATTTTCAGCCATAAAAGCTCCTTTCCGCGGCAAAACAAAAGACGTTCCCCCATTCGGGGAACGTCAGATTTTTCCATTCTGCTTTCCGGCTGCCGCCGCGTCAGGCAGCGAAGGGCGAATGGCAAAGATCCCCGAATCGGATGATTACAGTTTTCATGTCATTCACCTGCCTTTCCTGAAAAAATTATAGCAGAGAGGGAAAGTGTTGTCAAGATTCGGTGCCGAAAAAAGATAGCGGACCACATTCTTCAAAAAATTTACAATTACTACTTTTCAAATGCCCGAAAATATATTAGAATAGTAGCCGGTAATCATCGAAAATTTCCAACCGGAGAAGAAAGTAGAGGAATACGCCTATGGAGGAACCCAAATATAAGAGAGTCCTGCTGAAGATCAGCGGCGAAGCCCTGGCGGGAGAAAAGCATACCGGGCTGGATTTTGCCATCATTGCGCAGGTGTGCGATGTCATCAAGGAAGCCGTGGAGATGGGCGTTCAGGTGGGCATCGTCATTGGGGCCGGGAACTTCTGGCGAGGCGCCAAGGACGGGGGCGGCCGCATGGAGCGAACTCGGGCCGACCATATGGGGATGCTGGGCACCGCCATGAACTGTCTGGCGGTAGCCGATGTGCTGGAGCAGAAGGGTGTGGCGGCGAGAGTGCAGACTGCCCTGGAAATCCGGGCCGTGGCTGAGCCCTATGTCCGGGGACGGGCCATTCATCATCTGGAGCGGGGGAGGGTGGTCATCTTCGGTTGCGGCACCGGCAACCCCTTCTTTTCCACTGACACCGCCGCTGTGCTGCGGGCTGCCGAGATTGGTGCGGACGTGATCCTCCTGGCAAAAAATGTGGACGGTGTGTACAGCGCCGACCCTGTCAAGGACCCCACTGCTGTGAAGTACGACGTCATCACCTATGATGAGGTGCTGGCGCAGCGTCTGGCCGTTATGGATTCCACAGCCTCCAGTCTGGCGATGGATAACCATATTCCTGTGCTGCTCTTTGCGCTGAAGGACCCCCAGAATATCATCCGCGCCCTGAAGGGCGAGAAGATTGGAACGATTGTGAAGGAGGATACAACCAAATGAAAGCCGAATATAAAGCCTTTGAAGAGAGAATGAGGAAATCGGTGGCCTCTGTGTCCGCGGACTTTGCTGCTGTCCGGGCGGGCCGGGCCAATGCCGCCGTTCTGGACCGGATCATGGTGGACTATTACGGTACGCCTACGCCTATTCACCAGATTGCTTCCATCGGTTCCCCCGACCCCCGGACTCTGACCATTCAGCCCTGGGACGCCGGTGCGGTCAAGCTGATCTGCAAGGCCATTCAGGAATCCGATCTGGGCATCAATCCCCAGAATGACGGCAAGATCATCCGGCTTGCCTTCCCGCAGCTCACAGAGGAGCGGCGCAAGGAACTGGTCAAGCAGATTGCCAAGTACGCCGAGGGCGGCAAGGTAGCCATCCGCAACATCCGCCGGGATGCGGTAGAGGAATTCAAGGCTCAGAAGAAAAACAGTGAAATCACGGAAGACGACATGAAGATCGCTGAGAAGGATATCCAGAAGCTCACCGACGACATGTGCAAGGAAATCGATGAGCTGCTGGCGAAAAAGGAGAAAGAGCTGCTGGCGGTGTAACGGAAAGGACGCTTCGCGTGCGCTATTTTATCTGATCAGAGCGAGGAAGTCATGAAGTTTGCTTTTGGAAAAAAAAGCGGGGATACGGCGGGGCAGGTGGATCTCGACCGCCTGCCCCGCCATATCGCCATCATCATGGACGGCAACGGCCGCTGGGCCAAGCGCCGGGGACTGCCCCGCACCGCCGGACACAAGGTGGGAGCGGAAACCTTCCGCACAATTGCCACCTACTGCCGTGATATCGGTATTGAGTATCTGACAGTCTACGCCTTTTCTACCGAGAACTGGAAGCGGCCCCGGGACGAGGTGGACACGATTATGGTGCTGCTGAAGCGGTATTTGCTGGAGGCCATCGAAACCATGGAGCGGGACAACGTGCGGCTGCGGTTTATGGGAGACATGTCGCCGCTTAACGATGAGCTGAAAGGACTGGTAGAGAAATGCAATGCCATTTCCAGCCGTCTGAGCGGGTGCTTGTGCAGCATTTGTATCAATTACGGTGGCCGGGCGGAGCTGGTGCACGCCGCAGAGAGGTTCGCGGAGGATTGCCGGCTGGGACTTGTAAAGCCTGATAGCTTAACGGAAGAAGTCCTGTCCGGATACCTTTATTCCGCGGGGATTCCGGACCCGGAGCTGTTGATTCGTCCCGGCGGGGAGCAGCGGCTGAGCAACTTCCTGCTGTGGCAGTGCGCCTACAGCGAATTCTATTTCACAGATGTGCTTTGGCCCGATTTTTCCAAGGAGGAACTCCACCGGGCCATTGCGGCCTATCAGCGCCGCAGCCGCCGGTATGGCGGGCTGTAGGGAGGTTCGACATGAAATCAAGACTTATGGTGGCGGCGGTGGGAGTGCCCGTTCTGCTGTATATTGTGCTGTGGGGGCCGGAGTGGGTGATCGCCCTGGCCCTGACGGCGCTGTCAGGCGTGGGCGCTTATGAGTTGATGAAGTGCGTAGGGGCGGTGGAGTCCAGCCGGATGCTGTGCCGGCTGACAGTGGTGTTCGCCGTGTGGGCGGTGCTGTGCGGCTGGGGTCTGGCCGAGTGGCTGATTCCCTGCCTGATGCTGTATATCCTGCTGGCCTTTGCCACAGCGATTTGGAAGGCGGGGGAGGTCAAGGTGGCCCATCTGATGGCGGGTGTGTTCGGCGCAATTATGATTCCCTACGCCTTCAGCTCCTTTTTCCATATTTTCGGTCTGGGCGGGCACAGGGGATACCTGCTGCTGCCGTTTATTCTCAGCTTTGCCTGCGATACCTTTGCTTATTTCACTGGCCTTGCCATCGGGCGGCACAAGCTGGCGCCCAAGGTGAGCCCCAAGAAGACGGTGGAGGGCTCCATCGGCGGTCTGGTTGGCAATGTACTCTGCGGCCTGATTTTCGCGTTTGTGATGAACCGCTGGTTTGACGGGACAATCCGCTATGGTTCCATGACGCTGCTGGCGCTGTTCTGCGGCATGGTGGCGCAGATCGGGGATCTGAGCTTTTCCCTCATCAAGCGGGAATTTGGCGTGAAGGACTATGGAAAAATTTTTCTGGCCCATGGCGGGGTGCTGGACCGGTTTGACAGCGTGCTGTTCGTGGCCCCCACCCTGGCTGCGCTGATGCAGATTTTGGGGATACGGTAAGCGGCTCCATAACTTTTCTGAGGAGGCGAGTGAATTGGAGATCAAGGAAGTCAGTCTCTGCGGCCGCGTGGCAGAGGAGCTGATTGATCTGTCCGCAGACTGGGAGGCGGAAGGCTGCTGCTATGGCTATCGAAAAAATGAGTATGCCGACCTGGAGGGAAACCGCATTTTCCTTGCGGAGGAAGGCGGTAAGATTATTGGGTATCTGTTTGGAAATCTGCGAAAGTCAGAGGGTCAAAGCGCTGTCATGCCGGATGGTACCGATTATTTTGAAGTGGAAGAGCTCTATGTGCGGCCGGAATGGCGTTCACAGGGCGTTGGTTCCGCGTTGTTCTGTTATATGGAAGCACAGGTCAGACCAGAGGCAAAATATCTCATGTTGGGAACAGCTTCAAAGAATTGTCGTGGGATTTTGCACTTTTATATGGATGAGCTGGGCATGGAATTCTGGAGTGCCGCGCTTTTCAGGAAGCTGTAAAAGTGAAAGAGGCGGGGGTACGGCACACCGAAAGAGGATGTATCGGCAGCTGCGGCAAGGACGGAAGGATTTTTTATGATCATATTTTGATAAGAAGCGGCTGGAGGATACGAAAATACTTTTGCCTGTGAAATGCAGCTGATTCTGCCCGTTTGGGAGGTGCGCATGGTAAATACAATTTCTCTGCTGGGATCCACCGGCTCCATCGGCCGTCAGACATTGGACGTCTGCCGGGAGCAGGGAGTCCGGGTCGTCGCCCTGACGGCCCGGAGCAGCATTGACCTGCTGGAACAGCAAGCCCGTGAATTTCGCCCCCGGCTGGTGGCGGTATATGACTTGGAGCCCGCTCTGGAGCTGGCGAAGCGGCTGACGGGACTGGATATTGAGGTGGTCTACGGTCTGGACGGCCTGAGAAGAGCGGCGTCCTGGCCGGAGAGCGAAGCGGTGGTGACTGCCGTGGTGGGCATGGCGGCGCTGTGGCCCACTATGGCCGCTATTGAGGCGGGTAAACGGGTGGCTTTCGCCAACAAGGAAACCCTGGTCTGTGCAGGAGAGCTGGTCATGGACGCCGCCCGGCAATTCGGAGCGGAGATTATCCCCGTGGACAGCGAGCACTCCGCCATTTTTCAGTGCCTCCAGGGCAGCCGTGACCGGGAGGAGATCAAGCGTCTGATCCTGACCTGCTCCGGCGGACCGTTTTTCGGCCTGAGCCGGGAGGAGGTTGGAAAAAAAACCAGGGCCGACGCCCTCCGGCACCCGAACTGGAGCATGGGGGAGAAGATCACCATCGACTGTGCCACCCTGATGAACAAGGGGCTGGAATTCATCGAGGCCATGCGTCTGTTCCGGGTGACGCCGGAGCAGGTGAGCGTGGTGATCCACCGTCAGAGCATAATTCATTCCATGGTGGAGTTCCGGGATGGGGCGGTGCTGGCCCAGCTGGGGACCCCGGATATGCGCCTGCCCATCCGGTACGCGCTGACCTATCCGGACCGTGGAAAATCGGAGCTGCCGGGTCTGGACCTGCTGAGCTGCCCGCCTCTGACCTTTGCGCCGCCGGATTTGGAAGCGTTTCCCTGTTTGAAAATGGCTATGGAGTGCGCCAGAACCGGCGGAACCGTCTGCGCGGTGCTCAATGGGGCCAATGAAGCGGCGGTGGAGCTGTTTCGGCGGGAGGAAATTTCCTTTGGACAGATTCCACAGCTGGTGGCAAGGGCTCTGGACGATATCCCCAATATTGCGCACCCGTCCATGGAAGAAATTCTGGAGGCGGACCGGCAGGCCAGGGAGTGCGTCCGCCGGAGGCTGCCATGATAGACCTTGGGATGCCCACGCTGATCGGACTGCCGCGGCTGGATGACTGCGGGGCGCTGTGCCGGGAGCTGGGGCTGCAATTCATTGAGCTGAATATGAACCTGCCGCAGTACCAGACAGACCGTCTGGACGCGGCAGCGCTGCGGCGCGTCCGGGAGGAGTACGGGGTATACTTTACTCTGCATCTGGATGAAAATCTCAATCCCGGTGATTTCAACCCCCGGATTGCAGAGGCGTATGTGCGCACTGCGGAGGATGCCATAGCTTTTGCGGAAGCGCTGGAAATGCCGGTCTTGAATATGCACCTGTCCCGAGGCATACACTTTACATTGCCGGGGGAGAAGGTGTATTTGTTTGACCAGTACAGGGAAGCGTATCTGGCGCGGATGCGGTCCTTCCGGGACCGGTGCGCTGCGGCGGCCGGACAGGGGGGCGTCAGAATCTGCGTGGAGAACACCGATGGCTGCCGGAGAGCGCAGATTCAGGCTCTGGATCTGCTGCTGGAGAGTCCGGTGTTTGCGCTGACCTATGACGTGGGACATAACCACGGTTCCGGCGGCGGAGATGAGAAGATCATTCTCCGGCGGAGAGAAAAATTGATTCACTTCCATCTTCATGACGCGAGGGAAGCGTCGTGTCACCTTCCCCTTGGAGAGGGGGAGCTTGATTGGAAGAAATATCTGCGTCTGGCGGAAGCCGTCAATGGCCGCGCAGTCCTGGAGGTCAAGACGGCGGAGGGGCTGCGGACGTCGGTCCGGCGGCTTCGCGCGGTATGACGGAACCCGGACCAATCATTAACTACCTGGCAAAGAGGTAATGCTATGTATATTATTATCGCCATCCTTCTTTTTGGAGTTCTGATTGCTGCCCACGAGTGGGGCCACTTCATCGCCGCGCGGCTGTGCGGTGTCACTGTTCATGAGTTTTCCATCGGCATGGGGCCCGTTCTGTGGAAAAGCAGACCGAAAGATCTCGACGCATGGGAATCCAAGGGTGTGAAGCAGACCCAGTTTTCCATCAGAGCGCTGCCCATTGGAGGCTTCTGCTCTCTGGAGGGTGAGGAGGAGGATTCCGACGATCCCCACAGTCTCAGCAACCAGGGGTTCTGGAAAAAAGTGCTGGTGTTCGCCGCCGGTGCCATCATGAATTTTCTGGTAGGCGTGATAATCGTACTGATTCTCAATTTCCAGGCGGAGGGGTTCCTGGTGCCCGTGGCGGCGGGCTGCGCACCGGAGTTCGAGACTGTCAACGGCGCGGCGCTGGTGGAGGGGGACGTGTTTTACTCCATCAACGGCTCCCGGGTTTATCTGGCCAGCGACATTGACCTGCTTCTTATGCTGGCCAACCGCCAGCCTATTGACGTGGTGGTTTTGCGGGATGGGGAGAAGGTGGAGCTGCACAATCTGGCGGTGGGAACCTTCAGCGACACCGACGGGAATCCTTACGAGGGCTATGGCTTTTACCGCGCCGCTGTGGTGAAGGAGGCCACCCTGGGAACCCGTCTGCAATACACCTGGTACAACTCCATTGATTTTGTGCGGACGGTCTGGTTCAGTCTGAAAATGCTTGTCACCGGCGGTGCGGGCGTTCATGATCTCAGCGGCCCGGTGGGCATTGTGTCCACCATCAACGAGGTGGGCGCACAGAGCGCCACCGTAGCGGACGCGCTGGCCAATATCGCCTACTTCGGCGCGATGATCGCCGTGAATCTGGCGGTGATGAACCTGCTGCCCATTCCTGCTCTGGACGGTGGACATATCCTGTTTCTGGTGGTCTCCACGCTTTCGGAGCATCTGTTCAAGAAAAAGATCCCCATGAAGTACGAGGCGGCCATCAATATGGTGTTTCTCTTCCTGCTGATGGGGCTGATGCTGTTTGTGACGTTCAACGACGTTCTCAAGCTGATTCACTGAGGAGGCGGCAGGGTGACAAAGCAGATTATGGTGGGGACTGTCCCCGTGGGCGGCGGCGCGCCCGTTTCCATTCAGTCCATGTGCAATACCAAGACCCATGACGTATCCGCCACCGTGGAGCAGATTCTCCGCCTGGAGGAGGCTGGGTGCGAGATTATCCGGGTGGCGGTGCCGGACATGGCGGCGGCCAGGGCGATTGGCAGGATCAAAAGCCAAATTCACATTCCCCTGGTGGCGGACATCCATTTTGATTACCGTCTGGCGCTGGAATGCGCGGACCAGGGAGTGGACAAGATCCGTATCAACCCGGGAAACATTGGCGGCGACAGCCGGGTGAAGGCTGTGGCGGACGCCTGCCGGGAGAGGAAGATCCCCATCCGCATCGGCGTCAACGGCGGTTCTCTGGAAAGGGAGCTGCTCCAAAAATATGGCGGGGCCACATCTGAAGCCCTGGCGGAGAGCGCCCTGGGCCACGCGGCGCTGCTGGAAAAATTTGATTTCACCGACATCTGCATTTCTGTGAAGTGCTCCTCGGTGCCGGTAACGGTCGGGGCGTACCGGCTGCTGAAGGAGAAATGCGGCTACCCGCTGCACTTGGGCGTTACGGAGGCGGGAACTCCCGATATGGGGATGGTGAAGTCCGCCATGGGTATTGGAGGGCTGCTGTGCCTGGGCATCGGGGATACGCTGCGGGTTACGCTGACCGCCGACCCGGTGGAGGAAATTTACGCGGCGAAGAAAATCCTGCTGGCCGCGGGGCTGCGGCAGGAGGGACCAAACATTATTGCCTGCCCTACCTGCGGCAGGACCAATATTGACCTGATTGCCATGACCGGAGAGGTTGAGCGCCGTCTGGCGGGGTGCAGAAAAGCCATCACCGTGGCAGTGATGGGTTGTGCGGTGAACGGCCCCGGCGAGGCCGCCGCCGCCGACGTGGGCATTGCCGGGGGAAAAGGGGAGGGACTCCTGTTTCGCAGAGGGCAGATCCTTCGGAAGGTTCCTCAGGACAAGCTGGTGGACGCGCTGCTGGAGGAGATTGGTAAATTATGATGGAAAGTTTTTTCAAATCCGGGGAACAATTATCATGGCAGTCCGTCTAATAGGGCAGTCCGGTTGACGGACAAATGAAAAATACCTTGGAGGTACACATGAAAAAACTGATAAGCGCATTTCTTGGAATCACTCTTCTGCTGGCTCTGTCCGCGTGTGGCGGAAACGGCGGCGGACAAAACAAGGAGGCCCCTGATCTGAACCAGTATTACGAGGACTTCATGGCTACGTTGGGAGCGGACAACACCCCTGCGATGATGGACGTGGAGGCGGAGTATATCGGTCAGGTTTATCCCGGCCTGGAGACCTATGGGACCAAGCAGGCCGTAATGAAGATGGCGGCAATCACCTCCGTACCCTTTGAGTTCGCTTTGATAGAGGTGGAGGATGCGGCCAACGCACAGGCAGTTGCGGATATTCTCCAGGCCCGTGTCGACGCGCAGATTGACGGCGGGGCGTTTTACCCGGAGACCATCGCCGCCTGGGAAAAGGCCCAGGTGATTACCCACGGCAGCGTAGTGGCCCTCATCTGCGCCGGTACGGAACAGGAGCAGGCGGTGGAAGCGTTCAACAAGCTGTTTGCGTAACACACAACCGGGGCATACATGTGATTTCACGTGTATGCCCTTTTTTATGGGAGAGAGATATTATGGTTTTTTCCAGCTTGCCCTTTCTGTTTTTCTATCTTATGGCGGTGCTGGCCGTCTACAAGCTTTCGCCTCTGAAGCTGCGCAATCTTGTTTTGCTGCTGGTGAGCCTGTTTTTCTATGGCTGGGGGGAGCCGGTGTATATTCTCATCATGCTGCTGTCCATTGCGGTGGACTACATTCACGGCATGCTGGTGGAGCGCTGGCGGGAGGACGATCGGAAGGCCAGGAGAGCGGTGGCTTCGTCAGTGATTTTCAATCTGGCAATTCTGGTATTTTTCAAATACTGGGACTTTCTGGCGGGAAATGTAAACGCCCTGACGGGACTTTCCCTGCCGCTGTTTGGGCTGCCTCTGCCCATCGGCATCTCCTTCTATACCTTCCAGACCATGAGCTACACCATCGACGTCTACCGGCAGGACGCGCCTGTACAGCGCAACCTCGCCGCCTTCGGCGCCTACGTCACGCTGTTTCCGCAGCTGATTGCGGGACCCATCGTCAGGTACAAATCTGTAGCGGACCAGTTGGAGAACCGGCGGGAGGACCTGGAGCAATTTGTCTCCGGCGTTCAGCGCTTTGCCGTAGGGGCTGCCAAAAAAGTGCTGCTGGCCAACGCTATCGGGCAGCTGTGGGATCAGTCCCTGGCGGCGGAAGCTCTGACTGCCGCCGGAGCGTGGCTGGGGCTGGCGGCTTACGCGTTCCAGATTTATTTTGATTTCTCCGGCTACAGCGATATGGCCATCGGTCTGGGACGGATGTTCGGGTTTGAGTTTCTGGAGAACTTCAACTATCCCTATATTGCAAAGTCCGTCGTGGAGTTCTGGAAGCGGTGGCATATCTCCCTGACCACCTGGTTTAGGGAGTATGTCTACTTTCCTCTGGGAGGAAACCGGGTGCCAAAATGGAAGTGGGTGCGCAACATCCTGCTGGTGTGGCTTTTTACCGGTGTATGGCATGGTGCGGGCTGGAATTTTCTGCTGTGGGGACTGTACTACGGCGCGTGGATGCTGGCGGAACGGCTGTTCCTGGGGGCTTGGCTGGAGAAGCTGCCCGGAGTGGCCCGGCACGTCTACACCATGGTGATTGTTCTGATTGGCTGGGCTCTGTTTGCCGTGGAGGATATGGGACGGCTGGGGGCTTATTTCGGGTCCCTGTTTGGAAACGGCGGCTGGTTCAGTCCTGTGGACGGCTACCGGCTGAGAACCTATCTGCCCACGCTGGTGATTCTGGCGGCTGGCTCCACGCCGCTGGCCCGGAAGCTGTGGGGCAGGCTGGGGGAGAAAGCCCGGTCCGTTCTGACGCCGCTGCTGGTGCTGGGGGCGCTGATGCTGTGCACTGCGTCTCTGGTGGACGCGGGGTACAATCCGTTTTTGTATTTCCGGTTCTGAGAAGGGAGGAAGAGATTTATGAGCAAACTGTCACAGCGCGTCACAGCGGTGATTTTCTGCGTCTTTCTGGCGGGCTTTGGCCTGCTGCACATTCTTCTGCCTGACAGGACCTTTTCTCCGGTGGAGAACCGGAACCTGACCCAGCTGCCCTCCTTTTCCTGGTCCGCTCTGGCGGATGGCAGCTACACTGCCGGGCTGGAAAAATACCTGGAGGATCAGTTCCCTCTCAGAGACGGCTGGATGGGGCTGAAAAACCGGTACGAGTATCTGCTGGGCAAACGGGAGTTCCATGGGGTGTATCTCTGTGGCGGCAGGCTGATCCATAAGATTGAAGATACCAGCCGGGCGGAACAGAACATTGGACATCTGCAAAAGCTGACGGAAAAAACGGATATTCCGGTATACGTGGGTCTGATTCCAACGGCGGCAGAGGTCTATAAAAATGAGCTGCCCGCCGGAGCGGAAAACTTCGATCAGGCGGCCTACCTGGAAAATGTCCGGAAGAGCGTCCCGAACGCCGTCTGGGTGGACATTGCGAAATGGGTGACAAGTGCGTCGGACGTTCCTCTTTTCTACCGCACAGACCACCACTGGACCAGCGCCGGCGCGTGGCGCGGATATGCGGCGCTGATGGAGTCCATGGGGGAGCAGCCCGAGCCCCTGGGAAGACCGGAGACTGTGTCAGAGGATTTCTACGGTACGCTCTATTCCACCTCCGGCGTCCACTGGCTGAAGCCGGATACAATTGAGCGATATATCGCCGGAGAGAAAATTACGGTGGAGGATGTTCACAGCGGCGAGACCCATGGGGTGTATGTAGACAGCTTTCTGGAGGAGAAGGACAAGTACGCCTCCTTCCTGGGCGGCAACGCGCCGCTGTATATTGTCCGCAATCCGGAGGCGGATTCCGGAAAAAAGCTGCTTCTAGTACGAGACAGCTACAGCGACAGCATGGCGCCCTTTCTGAGCCGGCATTTTTCTGAAATTCACATGCTGGATCTGCGGTATTACAGGACTTCCGTGGCCCAGTACGCAGAGGAGAACGGCATGGATCAGATCTTTGTATGCTACAGCGTAGAGAACTTTGTGAAGGATGTGGACGCAGTATTCCTGGGACAATAAAGTGAGAAGGGTGCTGCCCAATGGGCAGCACCCTTCTCGCTGCGTGTCAAAAAAGTGGCTGCACCGCTTCACGGACGTACACGCCGCCGAAAAAATGATCAAAAAATTTTTTCGACCCTGGAGAAAAAGCCGGCGGAAGACTTTTTTGATCTTATCTGGCGGCTGTTCAGCCGGTCCGGTATGGCGCCCCAGCGGTTCCGTTTTCAATGGGAATCATCCAGTCTTTGATGGCAAGCCCGGTCATCTGCTCCAGGTCCACCGGCTGGTCAAACAGCCAATGGCTGGAGACAAACTCCTCAGTCATTCCGGCGCTGCCCCAGGATTTCCCCTTGATCCGGCTTCCGTCCCGCAGACAGGCAAAACAGTCCTCAGCGGGTCCCTTGAAAATATCCTCCCTGTCAGGGGACCACTCCGCACAGATGATCAGACTGAGCGGGGAGAGGACCGCCTCCGCGCCGTCCAGCGGCTCCGGAAGGGGAATCCGGGCTTCCGGGGCGGTTTCCACCGTCAGCGGAACGGTCCACCGGCCTCTGACGGGAGTGCTGAAGGAGATGGTCCCATAGACGGTCTCCAGGAGCAAATCGTCCCGCGCATCCGGCCCTGCGGGGAAGGACATGTCGTAGTAAAGTCCACCGTTCCAGGTGAACCAGACGCCTGGCAGCGTCAGGTCGTTGTAGCGCTCAAAATACTCATTTGCCATTTCGGGCGTTACATACTCGCTGCCCAGGGATTCCAGATACCGGCTGCGGAGGCTGCTCAGCAGGACGGAGCCGGAGGGAGATACCTCTGCCGGGACCTCCAGCAGAATGTGCAGCCGCCCGTCTCCGGCGAACCCCAGGGAGGACAGGGACACCAGCTCTGAGCCCAGGTCCGCCGGGGTCTGTCCCGGCTCCAGGACCAGGGGGGCCGGATTGACCGCTGTACTGCCGTCCGGTATGATATCCGTCTCCGAGGGCTTGAAGCTGTGCAGGATCTCCCCGGCCAGCAGTTCATTGGGCAGGACCAGATCTCTGATAGAGTACTCCTGGGGCTGAAAGTCAAAAACGGTCAGCTGTCTCTCCGCCGCGCCCGTCTCTTCTTCCGGACGGCTGTTGACGCTGACAAATTTCAGCAGGGCCGCGCCGGTATCTTCATCGTAGCCTACACACTCTGCGTGGGAGACAGCGCCGTATCCGGGCTCCGGGTCCTGATTTTGAATGAATCCCGTGATCTGCATTTCTCCCTGAAGCCGGTTGCTGGTCAGGTCCCTGGCCTGTGCGTAGACCACCGTAACGCTGCTGTCCGCCATGGCGGAGATAACCTTGAGCTCAATATCCTGGTCCACAACAGCGCCAGCCTGTATCTCCTGGGCGTAGTCCCCAAAGCCGCCCAGTGCGCTGGAGAGCATCCCTCGGATGCCAGGGGAGAGGGCGCCGGCGGATACGGTCAGCGCCAGGACCGCGGCGAGGACGGCTGCGGCGCGCATCCG
>CAJTUD010000008.1 GCA_910579725.1 uncultured Oscillospiraceae bacterium
GAAACCACCGGTATGCTACATCTGTCTGTGCTCTGCGCAGCGTTCCACGCAAAGAGGTATTCCCATCCAAATGCTGCAGCAATACGATTTTGAACAGTACCACTGGGTCGATGCTCCGCCGGCCCTCTTCTTCGCTGTACAACGGCTCCACGATCTTGTACAATTTCTCGAAATCTACCGCTGCATCCACCTGCCGCAATAGATGTCCCGGTGGCACCAGGCTTTCTGTGTCCACCATTTCTATGACCCCTCGCTCATTTTTCCCTCGCTCCAACATATCCCTCACCCCTTACTCCCTATTTTATCATCTTTACATGAAAAAGTCTGCCGAGGGGCAGACTTTTTCGACAAGCTGAGTCTTGCACCTCAACAGGTGCAAGACTTTTTCCCTGTCAGCGGAAGGTCAGCCCGAAGGCTGCGCCGGACAGATTGGCAGCAATCGCTATAAAGCACGATAAAACAGGCCGGCTGTGCGGCGGTTTTTCTTCCTCTGTTTCCTTCAGTTGACGGAGGTGACAATTGGCTTGCCGTTCTGGTCGACCAAAACGGTCAACCCAGTTCCCGTTTGCTTCCCATGGGAACCCAACAGATAATTCACGCCGGTTTCCGTATCCACAATAATCTTGGCCACATTGAGGACACCCTGGGAATAGACTTCTACAAAACGATCTTTTGCCATACGTTCACCCCCTTTCTCATTCTGCCGTTTGTTATTGCAAATATATCATATAACTGAGACTTCGTGGTTCAAATTTCCTGAATGAACAGCAAAATTTCTTAAATGGAACGGGAAGGAACCTCACTGGCTCCCTCCCGTTTTTTTGCGCAGTTCCGCTTTCCCGGCGCGGGAAAGCAGGCACTCGTGGCCGCCGGCCCACAGCCTGTTGTTCTTCAAATCTATTGCCTCAATTTTATCCGCCGCAACCAGATAGGCCCGGTGCGTGCGGATAAACTGATCCCCCAGCTGAATTTCCAGTTCATTGAGGCTGCCTAAAAAATCCATCCGTCTGCTGGATGTATGGAGAAAGACATGGTGTGGAACGGAAGCGGTTTCAAAAAAGAGAATATCCCGCAAAGGGACATGGCGCACCATTTCTCCTGTCCGCAGGGTGAATGTTTCTGCCGGAACCTGACGCTCCGCCATCAGATGGGCATGTATCTCACTCAGGCACTGCGCTGCCGACGGACCAATGGGCTCCGGCCCCTTGACAATGTAGTCAAACGCCTCCAGATGATATTGAAATGTACGCCAGGCCAAATCCCCATAGCTGGTGATGTAAACCAAGGTACCGTGAGGATCCCGCTGCCGAAGCTCACATCCCAGCCGGAAGCCATCCCATTTCTTGTCCTTCAGCTCCACATCCAGAAAGTAGATGCCCTGTTTACCGTCTTCTACCGCGTCCAGCAGCTCCTGCGCATTGGCTGTGCTGCACACCACATTCATATCATAATTTTCCACGAAAATCTTCCACTCCAAAGCGGTCTGAATCTGGTGGCGGACAACATCCTCATCATCACAAAGATAAACCCCGATCATAGCCGGCCCTCCACGGTCAACTCCTGAACAAATACGCCGTCCTCCCAACTGGTGCAGTGGCAAGCATTGGGATGGCTCTCCAGAATGTGCTGATAGCTGGACAACCCCACGCCTCGGTCCGCCCCCTTGGTGGACCAGCCGTCATTCCACATTTTTCCCGGGTCAATCCTATTTGTATAGGAATTGGATACCCGAAGAAATATCCGTCCGTCCTGAGCTAACAGCACAATATCTACCCAGGGCTGTTCCGATTCCAGTGCGGCCTCCATAGCGTTGTCTATCAGAATACCCAGGCAGCGGACAAAATCCCATATATCCATATCCACGGCCACGACAGGATACAGCACCTCCAAGCGGCACTCCACCCCCTTCTCCTGCATGGCGGCAAGCTTGCTCAAAAGAAGACTCCTGATTTCCGGAATCTGCAAATTTCCGATCTGGGTGGACGCCTGGATTTTCTTTCCGAGCCGCAGGTCAAACCCGGCATCCAAATCAGACAGGGTGCGGCGCATCCCCTCCAGTTCTCCCTCTCCCGCCTGCTGGGACAGGCCCGCCAGCAAATTTTTATAGTCGTGGCGGAATGTACGCACCTCACGGCGAATCATCTCCAAATCCTGCTCGTAGAGCCGCTGCTGGATGATAACATCTTGTTGGGCCTGCATTTTCCGGGCGGTGTCGAACCTCTGGCCCAGGTAGACAATCAGTACAGCCATAAGGACAACCATCTCCACCACCAGCAGATAATAGAACGTCAGAAAGCGGGGCTGAACGCCAAATGCCAATCGGAGAAATATCTCCATAGTCGTTTCCAGAGTAAACAAAAGGAGGGCTATCCGCCACGGTGCGGAATTGTTGTCCAGCAGCAGGCGAAACCACATTCCAAACCGCAGCTTGTAAAGCAGCAGAGAAACGGCAATACTGATCCCCAGGTGCAGTCCAACCGCCGCAGCAAACGAGACCGGGACCATCGCAGACAGAGTAGCATCCGCCACCTGAAAAATTCCCGCCATACATGTGGCGGCAAATGACTGCCAGAATCCCCATTTCCACGCCCACCGAACCCACAAGGCGCACATGACAAGAATACTGAAACAGCTGATATAATATTGGAACGCTCTCAATTCCGGAATAGTATACAGTCCGACAGAGAGAAGGACCTGAATGAGCGGGGACAGAAGCAGAAGCGGCAATTTTTTCAGCCGCCTCCACACCGTGCGTTCGCCAGTCACCGCCAGCAGATAGACGACCAGTGCCAAATGACCTGTCAGACCGTCCAAAAAGCTAACGAAAAGATCGCTTAATAAAGGCATAATATTTTAAATCTCTCTCCATACGATTTCGTTTTGGTGCAATTATTATAGCATTACTGCTTTAAAATGGCAAGGACAAAGCCTGAAGGATGTTTTTCTGGCTTTGCCGGCGTCAATTTCCTCTTTTCAAATTTGAGAGTGGGTTCATATTGATAAAACAATTCCAGCCAAAATCGCAGGAATCAAACAGATTGTTGCAAGGTCAGAGGCAATTTCTTGGGTGCTCGCTGGTTGATGAGACCGCCGGACACTTTTGTAACCCCAAAACGACAAATGCTGATCTGGGTCTGGACGTTTTAACCTCTGACTGACTCAGGTATCCCATCGTGCGGTAAATCCAAACGAGATAGTACACACTAACTATAAATACCGGCAGCAGAGCATGTTTCATTACATCGCAGCAGCCAGTCTCTGCCTGGCCGCCGCCTCTATCACAAGCGGCTTTTCAACCTATTTTAACCAGCGACAGCAAACGCGGCTGAAAGAAGGCCACGTTTGCTGTTCGTTCTGTGGATCATGCCGCCGGCCTTGATTTCCGCAAAAACCCCTTGCATTTTTTAGAAAATGGGTTATGATAAGTACGATATTACTTTAGAAAGAGGCGTATCCTTATGACAAAGGTAAACGTAATCTCCGGCTTTCTGGGAGCGGGCAAGACCACGCTGATCAAAAAGCTGCTGGAGGAAGCCCTGAAAGGCGAAAAGGTTGTTCTCATTGAGAATGAGTTCGGTGAAATCGGCATTGACGGCGGCTTTCTCAAGAACGCAGGCGTTGAGATCTCCGAAATGAATTCCGGCTGCATCTGCTGCTCTCTGGTGGGAGACTTTGGCGAGGCGCTGAAAAAAGTGATGGAGCAGTTCCATCCGGACCGCATTCTCATTGAGCCCTCTGGCGTAGGCAAGCTCTCCGATGTCATCCAGGCGGTTCAGGATGTGGCGAAGCAGGTCCCAGAAATGGAGCTGGGCTGCGCGGTTACGGTGGCCGATGCCGGCAAGGCAAAGGCATACTTGAAAAACTTCGGCGAGTTCTACGCCAATCAAATCCAATATGCCGGTGCCATCATTCTCAGCCGCACCCAAAAGCTGGACAGCGGAAAACTGGAGGCCGCTGCGGCGCTGCTCCGGGAAAAGAACAAAAAAGCACCCATTGTCACCACACCATGGGATCAGCTCACCGGCCCGCAGCTCCTCCTTGCCATGGAAAACGGCAATACTCTGGCCGCCGAGCTCCTGGCTGAAGAGGAAACCTGCCCCATCTGCGGAGAGCATTACCACCATCATGAGGACCACGAGTGCTCCTGTCATGAGCACCACCACGACCACGACCATGAGTGCCGCTGCCGCGAGCACAGCCACGAAGACCACGAGTGCTGCCATCACGGCCATGATCACCACCATCATGGTCATGATGCTGATGAAGTGTTTACCAGCTGGGGCGCGGAGACTCCGCGCGTTTTCACCGCTGAAAGGCTGGAGAATATCCTGACCGGGCTGGACAGCGGAAAATACGGCGCGGTACTGCGGGCCAAGGGCATTCTGCCCGCAGGGGATGGAACCTGGCTCCACTTTGACTACGTTCCCGAGGAGCACCAAATTCGCACCGGTCCCGCCGACTATACCGGTCGGCTCTGTGTGATCGGCGGAAAGCTGGACGAGGCGGGACTGAAAACGCTTTTTGAGGTGTAAGCCATGGCCCAGGAGAAAGTCTATCCCGTCTACCTCATCGCCGGGTTTCTGGACAGCGGCAAAACCACATTCATTAACGGTATTCTCTCCGATGGCTTTGCCGCGGAAGACCGGACCATGCTGCTGTGCTGCGAGGAGGGCGAGGTCGAATATGACAGGAAGCTGCTGCGCAACGTCACCGTGGTGACTGTGGACGATCCGGAGACGCTGACACCGGAATTTCTGGAGGCGGAGCGAAAGAAATGTCAGGCGGTTCAGATTATCGTGGAATATAACGGCATGTGGCAGATTCAGGATTTTTATGTCAATTCCATGCCTTCCGACTGGGTGCTTTATCAGATCATTGCCACGGCGGAGGGGCCCACCTTTGAAACCTATACCAGAAACATGGCATCCCTCATGTCGGAAAAGCTGCGCAGCGCGGACATGATATGCATCAACCGCTGTACTGACGAGTTGTGCGGAGCCCTGCGTCAAAAGAATCTCCGGCTTCTCAACCGCCGGGCGGACATCTATCTGGAAAAGGAGAGCGGTGAAAGTGAGGATTACATGGACGGCACCGTCTCCGCTTTTGATCTGGATCAGCCGATAATCCGGATATCCGACGAGGACTATGGTCTGTGGTATGTGGAGATCATGGACAATCCGCAGATGTACGCCGGAAAGACGGTCGTCTACCGGGCCATCATGTGCAAGCCTCCCCAATATGGACGATATTTCACTCCCGGCCGGTTCGCCATGGTCTGCTGCGCCGAGGATATGACCTTTCTGGCTTTGGCCTGCATCGGATATGATGTGAGCAAAATTCCGGAGCGGGCCTGGGTGGAGGTCACAGCGGAGGTCTCCGTGGAGCATTGGGACCCCTACGAGGGGGATGGTCCTGTGCTCCATGTGAAAAGTGTAATCCCCTGCCAGAAGCCGGCGGAGGAAGTCGTGCAGATGTAGAAAAACACGGGGCCGGAGCGCGTCGCCGTCCGGCCCCGTGTCCTGCAAAAATAGCAGAAAATTTAGAGGTTGTTCATCAGAAAACCATTGTATCCCGGAGAAAAGCATGATATGATGACGGGGTGCGTGTTCCCGCCGGCGCTCCGGCTGGGAGCGGAGATCATTTTTTAGACGAAAAGGAAGCTATACCATGAAAAAAACCATCAGCGGGCTGTTGGCCCTGATCCTTCTTCTCTCTGTCTGCGCAGGCTGCGGCAACGCGGATCAAACGCCGGACCAAGCCGACGATCCCGGTCAAACCCAGGAAAACATCTACGCCAGTCTGCTGGATGTCGATCCCGGCGAGGCAGCCCTGGAAACCGGCGGAAACCAGATCCCCATGGAACTGTACCTCTACTGGCTGACCTATTCGTGCAGCAGTCTGGAGTACCAGCTGAATATGTTCAAATCCTATTACGACATGTATGGTGATTTGCTCAACGAGGACGGTACGGCCAAGTGGAGCGAAAGCCTGGAGGGAACGCCTCTCAACCAACTGGCCAAGGAGCAGGCCGAGAGCAACGCCCTGTCCTATGCCATTCTGGAAAATGTGGCCGCCGCTCACAACATTTCCCTGACTGACGAGGACAAATCTGCCATGGAAACAGATTTGAACAGCTATATTGAGCAGTTGGGCGGTGAGGAAGCCTATGCGCAGAATCTGAAGGAAATGGGAATCAGTCAGGAGAGTTTTGAGCGGGTTTCTGCAACCTCCTATCTCTACCAGCATCTGATTGAGCTGGCGCAGGATCCCTCCAGCAGCCTCTATCAGGCGCCAAGCGACAACGACGCTTATGTGGACCACATTCTGTTGGCCACCAAGAACACGGAAACCAACGAGCCTCTCAGCGACGAGGAGATTCAGGCCAAGAAAACCCTGGCCGGTGAGCTGCTTGCCCAACTCCAGGCGGCGGAGGATCTGGAAACTCTGTTCACACAGCTGGCGGAGGAACACGGCGAGGATCCCGGCCGCGCTGCGGAGGCGGGCTATCTCATCAACCCAGAAACCAACTTTGTTCAGGAGTTCCTGGACGCCGCCTTTACCCTCAAGCCCGGTGAGATCAGCGGTATTGTGGAGAGCGATTACGGCTATCACATCCTGCTGCGCAAGGAACTGACAGAGAATCAGCTGGCCACCGTTGCGGAAAGTCATCTGGCGGATTACCTGGATCAGCAGATGGCGGAGGCCATGGACGGTGTAGTCCGCAGCGAGAAGCTGGATAGTATTGACGCGGGAACCTTTTTCACCGAGTACCGCGCCGCCATCGAGGCCATGCATCCGGCAGACGACGCCACAGACGGCGGCGCAGATTCCGTTACCCCCGGCTCCACCAACGGCACAGCGGAATAACCTTATGCCCAACGGGATCGTTGTGATCGACAAACCCGCCGGATGGACCAGCATGGACGTATGCGCCAAGCTGCGGGGAATTCTGAAGGAAAAACGGGTGGGCCATGGGGGAACTCTGGACCCCATGGCCACCGGCGTATTGCCCGTATTCGTGGGAACCGCCACCAAGGCGGTGGAATTTGCGGAGAAGGGCGATAAAGAATATATTGCCGGACTGCGCCTGGGCAAAGTCACCAATACCCAAGACATCACTGGAGAGGTGCTGGAGGCGCGTCCGGTTTCTGTAAGCCGGGAAGAGTTAGAGGCGGTTCTGCCCCGGTTTACCGGCTCCATTGAGCAGATCCCGCCTATGTACTCCGCCATCAAGATCAACGGAAAAAAGCTCTATGAGCTGGCCCGGAAGGGCCGGGAAGTGGAGCGGCAGCCCCGGCCAGTGGTGGTCCACACCCTGGAGGTGCTGGAGCGATCCGGGGAGACGGAATATCTGCTGCGGATCCGGTGCTCCAAGGGCACCTATGTCCGCACCCTGTGCCACGATATCGGACAGGCTCTGGGCTGCGGGGGCTGTATGAGCAGCCTGCGCCGGACCATGGCTGCAGGGTTCACTCTGAAGGACGCCGTCGCCATGGAACAGGTTCAGGAGCAGGGCGGAGATCTGCTCCTGCCGGTGGATTGCTTTTTTGCGGGTTGTCCGGTTCTCTACCTGACCTCCTCCAAGGCGGAGCGTCAGGTGCGCAATGGCAGTCCTATTCCCGCTCCCGGGCTGGAACCGGGCCGCTACCGGATCTATGGCCGGGAGAAGGAGTTCCTCTGCCTGAGCCAGTGGGAGAAGGGACAGCTGCGGTCTGTCAAGAATTTCTTCGGCGGTTGAGCCGCCTGTGAGGGCGTTATGAAGGAAAAAAATAAGCGAGTCATTGCCCTGGGCTTTTTTGACGGTGTTCATTTGGGCCACCAAGCCCTTCTGGGCCAGGCCATGGAGCGTGGGGAGGCGCTGGGGCTGCGTCCCGCTGTGTTCACCTTTGACCGTTCGCCCCGGGAATTTGTCACCGGCCTGCCGGTTCCCCTGCTGACCACGGCAGCGGAGCGGCAGCAGGTGGTGGAAGCTCTGTTTCCGGGGATGGAGACGGTCATAGCCCCATTTGACCGGGCCATGATGACCGTGCCCTGGGAGGACTTTGTCGCCCTTTTGCAGACAGAATATCAAGCCGGATGGCTGGTGGCGGGACATGACTTCCGATTCGGCCATAAAAACAGCGGAAACGCCGCTTTGCTGCGGGAAAAAGCGAAGGAACTGGGCTTGGGCTGTGACATTATCCCTGCCGTTCAGATGGAGGGGGTAACGGTAAGTTCCACCCACATCCGCTCCCTGCTGGAGAACGGAGAGGCGGAGGCTGCGGCCCGGTTTCTGGGGCGGCCCTTTGCCATTTCCGGAATTGTGCGCCATGGGAAGCGGATCGGTTCCTCCCGGCTGGGGCGGCCCACGGTGAATCTGATTCCGGACGGACGCCAGCTGGTTCCCGCTTTTGGAGTTTACGCCGCCCGCGTTCTGGCAAATGGAAGGATTTATCCCGCCGTGACAAACGTAGGCGTGCGCCCAACAGTGGACACCGACGGCGGCGTGACGGTGGAGAGTCACCTGCTGGAGAACGTGCCGGAGCTGTACGGGGCGGACTGCCGGGTGGAGTTTTTGAAGATGCTGCGCCCGGAGCAGCGGTTTGAGAATCTGGACGCCCTGCGGGAGCAGATCGCCCGGGATGCGAAGGCCGCTATGGAATATTGGGATGCCCAGAGTAAAAACAGAAAATAAAAGGAAACAGATCATGAGTATTGAATATATCAAAAGCAATGGCATGGACATCGCCATTCTGACCGGACCAGAGAAGACGGTGGTTGATGCCGCCTCTGCGCTGGAGCTGGCCATGACCGCCCGGTACGAGGCAGGCGCGGAGCGGCTTGTCATTGACAAAGACTCTGTGGCAGAGGACTTCTTTGTTCTCAGCACCGGCTTGGCCGGAGAGGTTTTGCAAAAATTTATCAATTACCATATCAAAGCCGCTATTTGGGGAGATTTCTCCCGGTATACCAGCAAACCGCTGAAGGATTTCATATACGAATCCAATCATGGCAAGGATTTCTTCTTCGTGGAAACGAAGGAGGAGGCTGTCAGACGGCTGGCGGAGGCGCGGTAAGCCTGGGCACAGCCGGCTTGAAAGAGGGGGAGAGGGAGAGATGAAGCACGTATTCATTATCAATCCCACGGCGGGAAAACGAAACTGTACAGCGGAGCTGATGGAGATGGCCAAGGGCCTGGCGGCCCGCCATAAGCTGGATCTGGAATGCATCCTGACCAAGCGTCCCGGCCACGCCATGGAGACCGCCCGGGCCTTTGCGGAACAAGGTGCGCTGGTCCGGATCTATGCCTGCGGTGGTGACGGCACCGTCAATGAAGCAGCTAACGGCGTCGCCGGATATGAAAACGCCGCCATGACCGCCATTCCCGTGGGAACCGGCAATGATTTCCTGAAAAATTTCGGAGACATGGCGCCGCTGTTCTCCGACGCGGAGAATCTGTGGGACGGTCCCCAGTTGGCCCTGGACGCCATCGACTGCAACGGCAGGCTGGCTTTGACGGTGGCCTGCTCCGGCTTCGACGCCCAAGTGGCGGACGATGTGCATACATACGGCAAGCTCCCCCTGCTGGGCGGGCAGGGCAGCTATATTCTCTCTCTGGCCGTAAATTTCGCCGCCCGGAGACTGTCGCACCGCTGGACCATTACCCTCGACGGCAAAGCCATGTCCGGCGAATACGTTCTGGCGGCCGTGTGCAACGGGCGGTACTATGGCGGTGGATTCATGCCTGTGGCGGAGGCCCGGATGGATGACGGTGCACTCAACACTCTGGTGGTCCGAAAGGTCAGCCGCCCCGCCTTTCTGCGGTTTATGGGGGCCTACTCCAAGGGCCTGTACCACACTCTGCCTAACGTGGCCAGATGCTACACCGCCAGAGAGATCATCATTGAATCCCACCAGGGAAACATTGTCACCTGCCTGGACGGCGAATGTGTGTACAATTCAAAGGTGACGCTGCGGCTGTCAGAGAAAAAGGTGAATTTCTTCGGCCCCAGAGGCTGTGATCCCAACGCTACATACCGGCCGCTGCCGGAGAAGGCGGAATAGAGGGAACTTTTTGCAGCGCGGAGCATGATATGAATCAGAAAGCGAGGGGAGTCCGGATTCGGTCCGGGCTCCTCTTGCTTTCTTTCCGGAAATTTCCGGTATTTTTCTGCTTTTCTCTTGCGGCGGAAGCGACCCCATGATATAATATAGGAGTATCATGGGATGATTTGGGCAATCTAAAGACAGAAACAGATAAAGGAGCATGAAATGGATATTTTTTCCCTGTTCACTCTCTGCGGAGGACTGGCATTTTTCCTTTTCGGCATGTCCACCATGTCCTCCAGCCTGGAGAAGCTGGCCGGCGGCCGGCTGGAACAGATGCTGAAAAAGATGACCGGAAACCTCTTCAAGAGCCTGCTGCTGGGGGCGGGTATCACCATTGCCATTCAGTCCTCCTCCGCCATGACCGTCATGCTGGTGGGACTGGTCAACTCCGGCATCATGAATCTGGGGCAGACGGTGGGTGTCATCATGGGCTCCAATGTGGGCACCACCCTGACGGCCTGGATTCTCTCCCTGTCGGGGATTGAGGGAGACGTCATATGGCTGAAGCTGCTCAAGCCGGAGGTGTTTTCCCCGGTGATCGCTCTGGCGGGTGTGATCATGACCATGTCCGCCAGGAAAACCCGGACCAGGGGCGCAGGGTCCATCATGGTGGGATTCGCCATTCTGATGACCGGAATGGAGCTGATGAAAAACGCCATGAGCCCTCTGGCAGATATGCCGGAGTTTTCCTCCATTCTCACCGCCTTTACCAATCCTTTTCTGGGCGTCGCTGTGGGTGCGCTGTTCACCGGCGTCATCCAGTCCTCCGCCGCCTCGGTGGGTATTTTGCAGGCCCTCTCTCTTACGGGGAACATCACCTACGGCATGGCTCTGCCCATCATCATGGGGCAGAATATCGGAACCTGCGTAACCGCCCTGCTCAGCAGTATCGGCGTCAACCGCAACGCCCGGCGGGTATCGGTGATCCACATCTCCTTTAACCTTATCGGTACGGCGGTATGTCTGGCGGCCTTCTACGGTACGGACCTGATATTTCACTATGCCTTTATGGACGCGTCTATTGGTCCCGCCGGCATCGCCATGGTCCACAGCATCTTCAACATTGCCACCACTCTGCTGCTGCTTCCCTTCACCAGACAGCTGGAAAAGCTTGCCTATCTGGTAGTCCGGGAGGACGCGGGCAAGAAGGAGGAGAAGTTTGCCTTTGTGGACGAGCGCCTGCTGGCCACTCCCTCGGTGGCCATCGCCGAGTGCGCCAACAAAACAGTGGAAATGGCCCATCTGGCGGAGAAAACCATTCTCACCTCTCTGGCTCTGCTGGAAAAATACGAGGAGAAAACGGCTGATGCGGTCATCCAAAACGAGGACAAGCTGGATCTGTACGAGGACCAGCTGGGTACCCTTCTGGTTCATCTCAGCGGCAAATCCCTTTCCGACGAGGACAGCCGCAACATTTCCAAGCAGCTCCACACCATAGGCGATTTTGAGCGCATCGGCGACCACGCGGTGAACCTGCTGAAAACCGCCCAGGAAATCCACCAGAAGGGCATCCGCTTCTCCGGTCCGGCCTCAGAGGAGCTGCGGGTGCTGCTGGACGCACTGAAGGAAATCCTCTCCCTCACCACCCGGGCATACGCCCAGGGAGATTTGCGCATGGCCGCCAGCGTGGAACCGCTGGAGCAGGTGATCGACGGTCTGGTGGCGGACATCAAGAGCAACCATATCGCCCGCCTGCAAAAGGGCCACTGCACCATTGAAATGGGCTTTGTTCTCTCGGATCTGCTGACCAACTGCGAGCGAGTCAGCGATCACTGCTCCAACATCGCCGTGGCTCAGATTGAGACGGCTCTGAACGCTTATCAGGCCCACGAATACCTCAACGCGCTGAAAACCGGCAGCGACGCGGATTTCCGCGCCGCCTTCGACAGCTACCGCACCCGTTTCGCGGTGGTTCAGGAGAGCATGGGATAAGCGAGGTCCTTGGGGATGATGACCCACCGCAAAAAAAGCGGAACAGCATACAGCTGTTCCGCTTTTTTGAGGCAGGACTTCTTATTCCAATTTTTTCGTCAGTTGCGCTTGCGAAAGTCCTCACTCATATCGCAATTTGCTTATCATTTCCCCTACCCGAATCATTCCCTCTCACCTGCCCACCGCAAACGCTAACCTGGGTGCGGGCAGCACAGAGGCCGCACAGGATACCGCAGCATGTCCAATTCCCATTTTTCATCCTCAATTTATCACAGCATACATTTTCTTATGGTGAGTAATAGACTAATAGAGATTGAAATAATGCACTTATAGTGACAAGGAGGGCTTACTATGAAATTCGAAGAATGCCTGCCGGACTAACTGATCACACTGAAACGCCCCGCGCCCAAAGAGGGCGCGGGGCGTTTCCATTCTTTTGTGTAAGCTCACGCAATCAGCAGCAGCTGTCGTTGCAGCCGCAGTTGTTGTTGCACCCACAGCCGCAATTGCAGTTGCAGCCGCAGTTGTTATTGCAGTTGCAACCGCAACCGCAGTTACAGCCGCAATTGCAGCCACCGCTGCCATTGCCGCAGCCGTTTCCGCTGCCACAGCAGCAAAACAGGATGATGATCAGAATGATGATCCAGCAGCATCCGCCGCCGCCAAAGCCGTTGTTGTTCCACATAAAGCAAATACCTCCTGTGAGATGTGAGGCCCATGTGCTCGCCTCAGTTCATCCTATGCAGGTATCTGCCGATGGTTCCAAAATTTACTCGATCCGGAGTGTGCCAGCCTGCTCCCGGGCGGTGGAAAGCTGCTCCGCCGTCATCACACCCGCCGCCGTCAGCCGCTGGGCCAGCGTCCGGTTTTCTCCGCTGACGGGTACGTCCAGCGCGTAATAGGAGACGTAGGCCACATGAGCCCGCAGGAACTGCCCGCTCTTCAGCGCCGTATACTCGCCCTTTGTCAAAATGCCGCCGGTCAGCGCCCGTTCCAGACTGGAGGTATAATCGTTTACCCCCGCCACGCTGTAGCCCAGGGCTCTGAGCAGGAACTCCACATACTCCACGGCGGAGATAGACTGGCTGCCGCCGAACCGTCCGGCAGATACGCCGTTGGCGTACCCTTTGGCATAGGCCCAGGCCACATAGCGGTCCAGCCAGGACGGTACGTCAGTAAAGGGATGGCTGCCGGTAAAGGCCAACGCAGCCTCCTCCTCCCCCAGAATACGCAGGAACATCACCAGTCCTTCCCCCCGCGTGGGAGCCAGATGGAGATCAAAGCCTTCGCCGAAGCCGGAACCGCTGCCCCGAAACAGATTCAGGGATTTCAGCGCCCGGGAGATGGCAAAATAATCCGGCGTTTGGGAGAGATCCAGCGTACCGCCGCCCTCGCAAAGCAGCACCGCCGCCGGAGAGGAAACCGTAAAATCCGCGCTTTCCGCCGTGATATAGCGGTGATCCGGGCGGAGAATCTGACTGCCGGAAATTTCTGCGCCCTCAGTTACGTCCACCAGAGTTCCCCTGGAAAGGCTCACCTCGCCCCCCAGCGGCGTCACCGTCATACCTGTGCGGCAGGTGAGAATGTCCCCCTCCTTCAACATCAGCTCTCCCCCGCCGGTAACAGCGTCGGGCAGGCCAGGCTCCCGCTGCTCCACGCCGGAACGGATCGTCTGATCGGAGGCATCCAGCCGCGCGTTTAGGGCGGCGTCCAGGGACTGTATAAATTCGCCCTCCAGGTAGGACCGGGAGATCAGAGGATCCGTCCCGGCAGCGGTCGGCGCCATCAGGCACAGCACCGCTCCCAGAATCAGGGCAAAGGTCTTTTTCATAATTGCTCCTTTCAGAGCCTGGATGCCGGTGGGGCTCCCAGGCGAAGCTACCGGTCCGTGATTCGATAGCTCAAGGTCAGCAGGCTGTCAGCAAAATGGACATCCTCAAAACGGACATTCTCCGCCTCGCTGCTCAGCTCTACGTTGGTAAAGTTCCAGAATCCCCGAACGCCCAGGCTGATGAGCCGGTCCGCGGTCTGCTGGGCCACCGCCTGGGGCACAGTAAGCACCGCCACATCAGGCTTGTGCGCCGGAACAAAGCGCTCCAGTTCGATGCAATCCAGAACCGGAACGCCCGCCACCTCCCTGCCCACAAGGGCCGGGGACACATCAAAGGCTGCCTCCAGCAGAAAACCGGCGTCATGGAAATGAAAGTTCTGAATCAAGGCTCTGCCCAGGTTGCCCACGCCCACCACAATGATGCGGTGGCGCTCGTCCACGCCGAGAATATGGCCAATCTCGCTGCGCAGCTCCTCCACGTTGTAGCCGTAACCCTGCTGGCCAAATTCACCGAAGCAGCTGAGATCCTGCCGGATCTGGGAGGCAGTAATCCCCATCTTTTCTCCCAGCGTGCTGGAGGAAATCCGCACGCTTCCCTTTCCGTGGAGATCGTCCAGATAGCGGTAATAGCGTGGCAGCCGCCGGATCACGGCGTCGGATACATTTTGCTTCTTCATATATGTACAGCATCCTTCCATACGCTCGGATAATTTTTTTCTATTTTACTACATTGACAATAACTTGTCAATCCGGAGAGACGGCCATTTTATCCCATACGGCAGCCTTTTGCCGCAAAGCTGGCAACAAAATCTTTCCGCTGCCCTTTCTTTTCCAGCTGTTTCTGCCGATATAAGAGTGAAAGCACAGGAAAGGGGGACCCGTCATGCAGGATATGAGCATCTATGGCGCCGCGCAGCAGACGCCGCAGCAGAGCTGGTCCAAGGATTCCCAGCCGGAGGCGGCGGCAGCCGCGGCGGAAGAGGCGGCCTCCTTGCCCACCCTGCTCTCTGAAAAGGAGGAGGAAGGGAAAAATCTGGTAGAAATGATCCGGGACGCTCAGGAGAAGGCAGAAGCCCAGCGGGAGGCCATGAAGATGCCCAAGAGCAGCACCCGGTATGGCGACGCTCCGCTGGAGGCCTACGCCCGTCTGGCCCGGGCCAGAAACCGTATGGAGGTCAACGCCGCCTCGGGCTACGCCCGCCGCCGGCTGACCCAGTTCAAGACCGCTCTGCGCACCGACAGCGACAACGCCGCAAAAATCAAGGCCGCCATCAGCCAGCTGCAAAAGGCCGTCAACCGGGGCGAAAAAAAGAAACGGGAGCTGGATCGGGAACGTCTGACGGAGGTCCGCCGCAAGCGGGCCGCCAAGGAAGAGCGCAGGGAGCAGGAACAGCGGCTCCGCCAAGAACTCCGCCGCCGAAAAAGCCAGCGGATGATCCGGGAGTCCGGCTATCTGCGCGAGGCTGAGATTTCTGACCGTCTTGCCTCCCACCTCACCGCAACTCAAATGGAACTGCGCCAGCAGGCTCAGGACCTGACCGCGTCCGCTGCCGCTTCTATGGAGTCTGTCGTACAGCAATACTCCGCCGTCACCGCAGCCGCCAGTGCTCCCGCCGTCCCGGCCGATGCCGGATTTTCGGGACTGGCGTAGACCAGCGAAAATGGCAGACGCCCCGCCGGAAATCCGGTGGGGCAAATTTTTTTAGGATTCTCTCCGCCGCCAAGAAACTGCGAGGAACAAAGAAGCATACTGCAAAAATGCGCCGTGTGCCGCATGATTTTTGACGGCAAACAGAAACGCATCAAAACAATTCCTGCATATGTTACTTAACAGCGGCTATTGCGGATTTTACGCTGCACTTTTTTGTATGGGACGGTTATATGTTAGCCACCTGTTTCCTTGGAGCGGCTACTTTCATTCCGGGTATCCTGCAAATCAAGGCTGGGACAAAGTTTAATGCAGGCTGTAGGCATTATGAAGGGTAGTTCTACAATACACGCCGCTGTTCAGTCGATAAAATGGAACCTTCGTGCAAAGCACCGGCCTCTGCCAGCAACTCTAGCAGAGGCCGGGTATAGTCACTTTTCAAATCCGGTACATCTGGCGGAACCGGCTGCTTCTGTCCGGGATTCCATCCACAGGGCAAAGCTGTATGTCCGCAAGCGTACCGCAACAAACCGTATCAGGTCACTGGCGCCAGTGTATCCGGAAGGAACATGATGACCTGCGGGAAGATGATGCACAAAAACAGAACCCCTACCGCAATCGCCACCATTGGCAGTACCGCTTTCGATGTTTTCGCCAGACTGACCTTTCCAATCTTTGAGGAAACAAACAGACAAGTCCCTACCGGAGGCGTCAGCGCGCCGATGCAGACGTTCACCACCAGCAGTACGCCGAAGAAAACAGGGTCGATGCTCAGCTGCTGCAAAACAGACAGCATGATCGGACTTAGCAGTACAATGATAGCTACTGCATCCATAAAGCATCCCAGAATCAGGACAAATGTGCTGATCAGCAGCAGAACAATGGTTGGATTTGTCGAAACCGACAGAAGCATCAGCGCAATCTGCTGAGGAATCTGCTGACTGGTAAGCACCCACGCCAGCACCGAACAGCAGGAGATGATGAACATGACAACCGCGGTATTTTTTGCGGCGCTCAGACAAATTTTGGGGATACTCTTCCATTTGATAGTCTTATAAACAAACTTCCCTACCAGAAATGTGTATACCGCGGCGACACAGGCTGCCTCTGTCGCCGTAAAGATTCCGCTGAAAATGCCGCCCAGAATAATTACCGGCATCAAAAGAGCCAATATGCTCTCCTGAAGCGATGCCAAGAGGTCCTGAAGGCGAAACTTTCCTTCTTCGCGGGGATAGTGATGTCGTTTTGCGTAAAATCTGGTGTACACCATGAGTCCCAGGCCAAACAGAATCCCAGGAACTGCCCCGCCCAGAAACATCCGCTCCACCGAGGCGTTGGCGATCACGGCATATATGACCATAGGGATGCTGGGGGGAATAATCGGTCCGATGGCGCCTCCCGAAGCAATCAGAGCAGCAGAAAATCCATCATCATAGCCGCGCGCCCGCATCTGCGGCAGCAGCATTCCGCCAATTGCTGCCGCCGTGGCCACCGCCGAACCGCTCATTGCCGCAAAAATCATTGCTACCAGTATGGCTACGTGGCCCAGACCTCCATGGAGGCGGCCCACAATAGAATAGGCAAAATCCATCAGGCGCTGGGTTAACCTGCTCTCCTCCATCAGCGCACCGGCCAGCATGAAAAACAGGACGGCTACCAGCGGAGAGGAATCATTTCCATTAAACATATTTTGGGCAATGGTAACGGGGTTGAATATCCCCTCCGTTGTCATGACGACCACACCCAGACCAGACAGGCTGAAGGCAACCGGGACGCCGATGATGACCGCTGCTAAAAACAGAATAACAAATAGTATGATCATTGGTCATTCTCCTTTTCTGCTTGTCTGCTACCGGCGTTGTCTGCGGACAGGTCCGGTTGATCCGTCCACATTAGGAATAGCCGCGCTAGGAGAAAGAGGGCTGATCCTGCGGCGCATATGGGCATGGAGAGGTAGACTACCCCCATAGGCAGATTCAACGAGGTCATGGTCTGCCGCATCTGCACCCGGATCAGGGTCAATGAGCCCTGTCCCATAAAATACAGGATGATCAGCATAAAAACAATGATGATTGTTTCCAGTACTCTCCCCAGCTGTGGGTTCAGCTTGGTCTGAAGGAGATCAAACCGCGTGAGGTCGTTGGTATAAACGGCCGTTGGAACTCCAAGGAATACGACCCAGATATAGAGATACCGCAGCACCTCTTCACTCCATTTAAAGGATTGCAGCCCAACTGTTCGCATCGTGATCTGCAAAAACATAACGACCGTCATAGCCAGTACCAGCAACACCAGCATGACGGAAAGCACTTTATACAGAAGCTTCATCAATTTCCGAAGTGCTGTCGTAAAGGTAGTCATATAGCTCCTTTCTCTGCGGCTGTTCCCGCAGCGGGGGAACGGCAGACCTTCCTAATATGCCCCGGGCGGCCCCTGACTCGGAGCCACCCGGCGGCTTTCTGTTATCCCAGCGCCGCGATGCGGTCAAAGTAATCCTGCGCCTCTTGCCCCAGGCTCTTGACCATATCGTCGTAAACCGGCTGCACCGCCTCCCGGAAGGGAGCCAGATCAGCCACGTCATTCACTTCCATGAACTCGCGCATTCGCTCAATAGACTCCTCGTCCAGTTTTTCTGACTCTTCCCGGGCCGTCTGTGTTGCGTTGGCAACCTCCTCTTCCACGATTCTGCGCAGATCCTCCGGCAGACTCTGGTAGAAATCCTCGGAGATCATTACGACCGTGGGGGAATATACATGTCCGGTGGTACTCAGATACTTTTGCACCTCATAATATTTAGAAGCCTCAATAATGGTAGCCGGATTTTCTTGACCATCCACCTGTCCCTGGCTCAAGGCTGTGTACAGATCGCCCACCGCCATCGGCACCGCGTTGGCACCCAGGCAGCTGATGGTGTCCATGACCGTCTTGGTTTCAGGGACGCGGATGTCCAGCCCCGCGAAATCCGCCGGAGTATTGATAGGACGTACATTGTTGGTCGTGTGGCGGTACAGATTCATCCAATACCCCATGATGCGGATATTGGTCTTCTCCAGGAATTTCTCATTCAGCTCCTGCCCAATTTCTCCGTCCACCACGTCATAAACATGCTGGTGGCTGGTATACATGTAGGGCATTTCCAGCACACCCATCAGAGGCAGGAAGGAGGCCAGACCGCCGGGAGATTGCGTTGTCATTTCCAGCGTGTTGGTTTGAAGCCCCTCCGTCATTGTACGCAGGGTTCCCAGTTGACCGCTGGGATACACCGTAGCCTGGATGCGGCCTCCGCTGCGCTCATTGATGGCCTTCGCCATTTTCTCAAATGTCTGATTCAGTATGTGATCCGGGGCCGTTACATTGCCGATTCGCATGGTATATACCTTGTCATCCTCTTTGCTGTTTCCGGTGCACCCGGACATCACAATGCCGGAAACGAGCACCGCCAGGAGCAGCAGGGCAACTATGGTTTTCTTTCTCATGATAACCTCCATTTTCTCTTTCCAACAGCGTGTATGCCGCCGGATTCATATAACTTTTTGCGTCTGCGTTCATAGCCGGAATTGGGAACTTCTCCCTCCGGTCGGTGCGCGGCCCTGCAAATACAGACCCTAGAGCGACTTGACCAGCTCGTCAAATTCTTCCTTTGTCAAATCGCGCTTTACCGCGTAGGATTTATTCTTTACCAGCTGCAGCAAATCTCCCATTTTCTCCTGAGGCACTTCCGCTCCGTTCTCTTCCAGCCAAACCTTCAGATTGTCCTTGCCGCTCTTTTTTCCCAGCAGGAGGTACGGCTCGTTCTGTCCGGTCAGCGAATACATGTACGGCAGCATGACCAGCGGATCCGTATCCTTGGCGTTCATCCACAGGCTGGAGGGCAGTCCTGTCTCCCAAAGGAAAATCTTGTCTCCAACGACAGGCTTGGTGGGAGCAACAGCGCATCGTGCCGCCTGAGCTACAAAATGGGACAGCGATTTAAATTGGGTCATGTCCACTCCGGTCTCCTGTCCATACAGCGCCCGCAGCGCCAACGCCACGGCCTCCAGCTGCGCCCCGCCGGCACGCTCGCCAATGCCGTTTACCGTCACATGCGCCACGGATGCCCCGGCTGCCAGTCCGGCAATGGTCGTAGCCACGCCCATTGCGTAGTCGTCGTGGAAATGGACTTCCACTGGCAGTGTTGGAAACCGCTCCCGCAGCTTCCGCACACGGAGCGCCGCCCCCTCCGGACTGAATACGCCCATGGTATCCACCAAGGCCACGCTGTCCATATGCCCCTCCTCGTAAACATGCTGGATAATGTCCAGGAGGAAGTCAAATTCCGCCCGCGAGCTGTCTGCCGGGAAATAGGTGACGTACAACCCCATTTCCCTGGCCGCCAGCGTGGCTTCAACAGATGCCTGAATAGCCCGCTCCTTTGTCCAGCGCTTCCCATATGTGAGCATATGCTCACTGGAAACCATCTCGGCAATAACGCCGTCCACACCGCACTCCTTAGCCAACTGCATATCTTTTGCCATATTCCGCACAAAGGCAAAAATTTTGCTCTTCAGGCCCAGAGACGTGATCTCGCGGATAGCCTCGGCATCCTCTTTCAGTACGGCTGGCGTACCTGCTTCAATCCGGTGCACTCCCACCGCATCCAGTTTTTTTGCGATAGCTACCTTCTCATCCTTTGTCAAAATGATGCTCGGCTGCTGTTCCCCATCCCGAAGCGTGGTGTCCAGAAACTCAATTTTGGGGGGGAAGTTGAATTTCTCCGTTACCTCCGGATCGTAGTCTGCCGGACTCACCCACCATTTTCCTTCCTCATGATAGCCCATTTGCATGCCTCCTATGTTTCATATTTGGAGAACTACTGATTAATCTGCAATACGCATTTTGAACGGGATCATTTCGTCCGGATTAGACACGAAAACTTGTATCCCGCTTGCGTGTGCCGGTAAAATCAGATCTTCCTGTGCTGCTTTATGCCTTGCGCATTCTGGCGTCGACTGCAACAAACCGCTTCCGCACCGCATCGTACAACACGGGGTTCATATCCATTTCCGCGATTTCCGGAAGGGCCAGAGCCATGGCACTAGTCCGTTCCAGCAGGTCGTACAGTTTTTCCTTTTCCACGCCCTCCGCACCGCGGAAGCCGGCGAGGAGCTTGTCGATCTTCAGTCTGCTGGTCATGTGGGCCGCACCGCGGCGGTTGAGAGGCAGATAGCCAAACTTGACGTCACGTATTACCTCCACCCATACGCCGCCCAGTCCGACCATGACGGCTTGGCCTGCGCACTTGTCCCCGACGGCACCAACAATCAGTTCCAATCCCGCCGGCACCATCTCCTGTACCAGTACCCCCCGCGCTCCCTGGAATTTCTCCAGGAACGCGGCCACAGTCTTTTTCAATCCGGCGGCATCTTCAATATCGGTTCGCACACCGCCCACATCGCTTTTGTGCACAATCTCCGGATGCTCAATTTTCGCGGCCACAGGGTATTGCAGCGTCAGTTCATCGACCTGCGCGGGATCAACCAACAGTCTGCATCCGGCAGCCGGAATGCCGAAAAGATGGAGGAGCTCATAGACCCGTTCAGCCGGTACATACTCTCCCGGCTTGACATCCGCCAGAAGCGCTCTTGCTCTGCGCACTGTCTGGCCTGGAACTCCAGTCTCCTCTCCGCCGGCGTATGCTTCCCGAGGCAGCAGCGCTCTCAGCATATCTACTGTCTGCTCAGGGTACTCGCTGACCGGGATACCAGCGGCAAGCAGCTCTCTTCTGCCTCCCGCTCCCAGCGTTGGTCCGAAGAAATTTGTTACCACCGGGATAGGTGCGCTTTGCAGAAGGGGAATAAGCGCATAGGCGATTGCGCCGGTATCCACAGTGGCCGGAGGGATGCAGCAAAGAATCATGGCATCATACTCGCCACTTTCCATCACAGCCTGAGCAGCGGCGGCATAGTGCTCCGGCGGCGCAGGCGCTACCACATCGACAGGATTATTGGTGCTGGCTTTCTTCAGCAACACCGCCGAGAGGCGCTCCCGCAGCTCCGCAGAGGGCCTCGGCATCTCAAAGCCTTCCTGATTCAGGCGGTCCGAGATTAAGATGCCCGGACCACCCGCATTGGTCAGAAGCAGCACGCGTCTGCCTTTCAGCGTCCCCATATGAGACAGCGCTACTGCGTGGAGGAAGCAGTCCTCCAGACTCTCTGCCCGGATGACGCCCGCCTTTTCGATTAATGCGCCGACGATGGCATCATTTCCTGTCAGGCTGCCGGTATGGCTACCGGCTGCGGCAGCGCCGGCTGCTGTTACGCCGCTTTTCAGCAGGACGATGGGTGTCTTCATTCCGGAAGCATATTGCCAAAAGCGCACAGGCTCCGGGATAGATTCCAGATACATGAGGATCACCCGGGTATTCGCATCCTCTTCCAGGAATGGAAGCAGGTCGCATACGGTCACATCCGCCTGGTTGCCCAGCGAAACGATGGAGGAGAATCCAATCCCCAGAGACTCCGCATAATCCAGCATGGACGCGCCGATCGCACCGCTTTGCGTCACAAGGGCCACATTACCCGGCACAATGGCGTTAGCCAGCATATTTGCGTTCAAGTGGGCCGAAGAGTTGAGCAGTCCCATGCAATTAGGTCCAATCATGCGCATGTTGTATTTGTGTACAATGCCGAGCAGCGCCTTTTGTACCGCAACACCCTCGCCGCCAAGTTCTCCAAAGCCCGCTGTGATACAAATCAAGGCTGAGACACCCTTTTGCCCGCATGCTTCGGCCACCTCCAGCACTGCGCCAGACGGCACCGTAAGAATTGCCAGATCCACAGGGCCGGGGATATCAAGGATATTTCGATACCCCGGTGCGCCGTCCACGTCTTCTCCACGGGTATTGACCGCGTAAATCGGGCCGGGAAACTGATCGCGCAGCAGATTGCGCACCACCGCATTGCCAATACTGGTCTTTTGGGACGCTCCGATAACCGCAACGGAATCGGGGTACAGCAGCTTTCGCGTATGCCGCAGAAAAAGCGGCTGGTTTTCGCACCAGCGATCAATTTTCACCCCCTGCGGAATAGCCTCCCCTTTAAAATAAAATGCGCCACTTTCGTCCATTGCATAGTTGCCCTGGGCAATTTCCAGCAGTGTGCGTGCTCCCACCAGCCGGTTCTGCTCGTTGACCAGCTTCAGGCAGCGGCGCTCCAGCATTTCTTTTTCACAGATGCCGTAATCGATCGGTACGCTCTCGGACACCATGAGCAGCGGACCGCCGTCCAGCTGACTGGTGGCCAGGTGGGATGTGGCTGCAATAGCAGGCTCCCGGGCTTTCAGCGTACGCCCCACCCCATTTGCGCCTGCGTAGGCCCTGCGGCCGTCTTTCATTGCCCGCAGATCAGCGGGATGGACATTTATCACCGTATATTCACTGAGCAATTGATCAGTGGTCGCCCACACGTAACCGGCCAGAAGAATCAATTCTGCGCCCCAACCACGCACAGCATCCAAAATTTGCTGGTCATACTCCCTGCGGACCTCGCGGTCCTTGATTGGCTTTCCCCGCTTGGCATAGAATTGCCGGATATCGACAGACTTGCAGGGAATGCCCAGCTCCCTTGCCGTACTGACGCACTTGGCCGCAGGATTATCAGTAAATATGCCCACAATCTCAAACGGACAACCCTCCGGCATGTCCTCCATCTGCCGCTGCATCTCAAGAGCCTTCCAAAGCGTATTGCCAGAGCCGGAAGCAAGACCAATTACTCTCAGCTTCCCCCTGGCCGGTGAGTGGATCGGTATTAACATGTCGGTTTCCTTTCTTATCATTGCTAAATCTACAAGCTGTTTTCCTTTTCTTTATAATCACACCGTCATCCTACTCCGTTTTCTTAACATTGTCAATACAATTTTATATATTAAGAAATATTCGGCGCTATTGCCAATTGGCCGCCTTAGAATTCAGCAATGTGCATATTGGAAGTCCGCTTTTTCCAAAAAGGTCTATAAAAAGGCCCGCCGCAGAGATATCTCTGCGGCGGGCTCCACTGCTTACGCCTGTTCTTCCCGAACCTCGGGGGTATATACCCAAAGGATCTTCGCTATTTTTTTACCATTATTGTGCCAATAGTGGCTTTTCAGGGACGAATAGCTCAAAGAGTCGCCCGGAGACAGGAAAAATATTTCCTCTTCCAGATGAAACTCCAGCTGACCCGAGAGCAGATAAACAAATTCCTCTCCACTGTGGGAGGATGCGCTGTCACGTCCTGAACCGGGCTCCACGGTATAGATCATCACCGACAGCGTCCCGCTTTTCATTGCTGTAACGGACTCAATGGAAATACCGGGAATCCCTATGGTAAACTTTTCTCCCTTTTTCCTTTTTACCAGGTTGCGGTTTTGTTCCGCCTCATTGACATAATACAGCAGATTCTCTCCATAAAAATCTGCCAGGCGCTGCAAAATTTCCAGCGATACGTTTACCGTCTGCTGGTTCTCAATTCGAGAGAGGTATGACGCCGAAATTCCGATGGCCCGCGCTACGTCTTCCAGGGATTCCCCTCTTTTTAGCCGGTAATCCTTCCACTTCTTGCTCAAAAGCTTGCGGCTGACGGTAACATCGTCTTTTTTCTGAAGAAGGTTGTCCCGATCATTGCCGTACAGCAAGCGGATTGCGCTGATTCCCATTCCCTTGTCTTTACTGCACCGTTTGATATTCTCCAGATACTCTATATCGCTGAACGTGAAAATGCGATATCCATTTTCTGAACGCTTCGCGGTAAACAGCCCCGCTTTTTCCCAATTACGAATCGTTGCCGGCACGACACCGATCCGTTTGGCAATTTCATTGATTGTAAAGCATACCTCGTCCTCTTTATATTCTCGCACAATTCACTCTGCTCCTTATATTGGGGGCTTATTTCAATTGGATCAGCTGGATGACGTCTTCTTTGCCCGTTTTCCGGTTGGTACAGATATCATACTTGCAATCGTCTTATGTTAAGTATACAGGAAGACCTCGATTTGTCAAGGAAAAATGATTATAGACCCGGAGCGGACAGGGCGGCAGCATTTAAAATAATAAAGGCAAAGGATATGGAATTAGAAAGATTGAACGCAGTTTTGCAAAGAACAGAAGACCGGCAGTGAACAGAACGAGGTCATATACTCCACAAGCTATTTGGAGTGTATACCCTGGTATCACAGGAACATGTTGCCGCTTTTAGAAAAAGTGCGGCTGTACGGAAGCAGCAAGTATCATGATCTGATGCTCTCTTTATGCAGTCTGTTCTTATTGAATCAGAGAAGAACTTCCACAACCTCAGCCGTCTCCTGATCGGGATAAAAGATAATCCTCCACGGGCAGGGAGGATATACGACCGGCGCCTCTTCAGGTTCCTGAACAATCTCACCTTCCAGGCTGCCCACGGCTTCCTCCGCAGGCTCTGATAAAGCTTCGGCGGACAGCGGTGGATCCCCGGCGGACCCCGAATCTTCCGGCGGTTCCTCCGAACCGGGGATTTCCGGGTCGGGACCGGTTTCCTCCAAAGCCGCTTCCGGCGGAACCGTTCCGGCAGTCTGAAGGGCCTCTTCCATCTCCGCCCGGCACATTTCCTCCCAGAAGCTCTCCACCGCGGCGGTGACATCCGAGCGGGGCATGTCATAAGAGAACCGGGCCGTCAGCTTGTCCCGCTCCTCCCGGATGGTCAGGCGCAGCAGATCCACCAGGGACTGGCTGTCGGAGAGGGTCATGATAGAGGAGAGATCCTCTGCATCCTCCCGGTAGGTCATATAGCAGGAAACTGTGCTGTACCCGGTTCCGCTCTCATGCGAGAGGCGCAGATCCTTGAGGAGATAGGATCCCAGCATGGTCTCCCGGCGGACCTCCGCCCGGGCAGCCATGACCTGCTGGTATTCTCCCACCTCCCCATAACAGCGGATCACGCCGTCCTCGGCTCCTTCTACAATGAGCAAGAGCAGGGAGTTGACCAGATCCTGGTAGTTATCGACGCGAAGGGTATCCTCTGCGCCGGAGTCCCAGTAGCGGTCGGCATAGGGCTCTGAAACGCTGTAGGAACGCTCCAGCAGCGCAGCGCAGCCGGTGAGCAGGCAGGCGGCAAGCAGCAGGCAGACTACCGGCCCGGTCAACCATGCGAGAGATTTTTTCATTCAGCCACCTTCTTTTCCTTGATAAAGCGGAATTTACGCGCCGTAGCGCGTGAAAAATCCAAATATGACCGCTACCAGTACGCCGCCAATGCGAACGCCTTTTTTCAGCTGATCAGGGTCACGCCAAGCCCACATTTCCGGCCATACGGGATGTATCGTAAAAAGCAGCCCAACTGAAATCCACCCAATATTATAAAATATGCCCCGCTTAAATATTTGTCCGAGCAGAAAGGCGCAGGCTAAGACAAACAATGAAATACCGCTCTGTACCCTGAATGACAGGCACTTCAAAGCAAATCCCTCTCCCTATACCAATTTTCCCTGCTATTTTATCATAGGATCTGATCTCATTCAATCTGTTTTTGGAAAATTACCGGAGTTTCAGAGAGGCAGCGCTTTTGTAAAAAGGATTTTTACCAGAAAAAATTGACAATTTCATACCAACTGGATATAATATGCGAAGATGTGCCCGGGGGCTGTTCTCCGGGTGGTACAAAAAATCCAACCAGGAGGCCAATCCGATGTAGAAATCCCCCGTTCAGACAAACCGTCTACCAAATTGAAAACAGGAGGCCAACTATGGCTGGATTACAGGAAGAAATCAAAAGAAGACGAACCTTTGCTATTATCTCCCACCCCGACGCGGGGAAAACCACACTGACTGAAAAATTCCTCCTCTACGGCGGGGCAATCGCTCAGGCCGGGGAGGTCAAGGGAAAACGGGCCAGAGCCGCCACCAGCGACTGGATGGAAATTGAAAAGCAGAGAGGTATCTCTGTGACAAGCTCCGTCATGCAGTTCCAGCACAGCGGCTACTGCATCAATATACTGGACACTCCCGGCCACCAGGACTTCTCTGAAGACACTTACCGCACTCTCATGGCCGCGGATTCCGCCGTGATGGTCATCGACGGCGCAAAGGGCGTGGAGCCCCAGACCAGAAAGCTGTTCAAAGTCTGCGCCATGCGCCATATCCCTATTTTCACCTTCATCAACAAAATGGACCGGGAAACCAAGGATCCCCTGTCCCTCTGCGAGGAGGTGGAAAAGGAGCTGGGCATCGACACCTACGCCGTCAACTGGCCCATCGGCTGCGGTAAGGAGTTCCAGGGGGTATACGACCGGGAAAGAGGCCGGATTCTCTTTTTCTCCGGGGAGAGTCACGGGAAAAAGGCTGCGTCCACCGAGGTGGATCTGGAGGATCCCGCAGCAGCGAATTATATCGGCGAAAAGCGCTGGCAGACCCTTCGGGATGATGTGGAGCTGCTGGGCGCAGGACGGGAGTTTGACATGGAGGCCGTCCGGGCCGGGAAGCTCAGTCCTGTGTTCTTTGGGTCTGCGCTGACAAACTTCGGGGTGGAGCCCTTTCTGGAGGAGTTTCTGAGAATGACCACGCCTCCCCTCAGCCGGGTGAGCGACAGCGGCGAGATTGACGCGTTCTCCCCAGACTTTTCCGCCTTCGTATTTAAAATTCAGGCCAATATGAATAAGGCCCACCGGGACCGGATTGCCTTTATGCGGGTCTGCTCCGGCAAGTTCCAGCGGGACAGCGAGGTCTATCATATGCAGTCCGGGAAGAAGCTGCGCTTGAGTCAGCCTCAGCAGATGCTGGCCGCTGAGCGGGAAATCATTGACGAGGCATACGCCGGGGACATCATCGGGGTATTCGATCCCGGTCTGTTCTCCATCGGTGACACGGTAACGGTACCGGGTAAGAAATTCCGATTCCAGGGCATTCCTACTTTTGAGCCGGAGCACTTCACAAGAGTGTCGCCCATGGACACCATGAAACGGAAACAGTTCATCAAAGGCACCGAGCAAATCGCTCAGGAAGGCGCGATCCAGATCTTCAAGGTCCCCTTTGCCGGAATGGAGGAGGTCATCGTAGGCGTGGTGGGCACGCTGCAATTCGACGTGTTCCAGTATCGGATGAGGAGCGAGTATGGCGTGGAACTGCGAATGGCGGGCCTGCCCTACGACCACCTGAGACGAATCGCCGCCTCCCCAGTGGAACCCAAAGACCTGATCCTCTGCGCCGACGCGGCGCTGCTGGAGGACTTCCGGGGCCGCAGCCTGATAGCCTACTCCGGCGAGTGGCCGGTGGGCTACTTGCTCAAGCACAATCCCGGACTGGAGCTGACGGAGCCAGATTGATTCCTTTTCCTGAATATACTGAACAAAAATGCATGGCATTTGTACTGAAAATACTCCTTCTCCGTGAAAAATCGACATTTATGGAGGACTGAAAATGATAAAAACAGTTGGAATCGTGAGCCTCTCCCGCGGCATTGTAGGAGAAGATGATATCAAGTTCGAAGTGGAAATAGGGCTTCGCAGGCTGCGCGAATATGGATTGACTGTAAAATTCTTGCCAAACGCACGCAAGGGCCTGGATTACATCAGGAATCATCCGGAGAAGAGGGCTGAAGATCTCCTGCAGGCCTTTCGAGATCCTGAAATTGATATGATTCTCTGTGCCAGCGGCGGAGACGACACATTTCGCTTGCTGCCATATCTATTTGACCATAATGAACTGCGGGACGCTGTTTCTCAAAAGGTGTTTCTTGGCTTTTCCGATACAACTGTCAATCATTTTATGCTTCATAAGGTGGGTTTACACACGTTTTACGGTCAAAGTTTCCTTGCGGATATCTGCGAACTTGGGCCGCAGATGCTTCCATATTCTCGAAAATACTTTGAAGAGCTGATTTTTACCGGCGGGATTCGGGAAATTGTTCCCAGTGAAACCTGGTATGAAGAGCGGAAGAGCTTCGCTCCCGATCAAGCCGGCAAGGAGCTGCCGTCCCATCCTAACTGCGGCTTTGAGCTGCTGCAGGGCCGCCCTGCTTTTTCCGGAAAGATTCTTGGCGGCTGTATTGACACCATATATGATTTCTTCAGCGGGGAACGATATGCCGACATGCCTCTGCTCTGCGAGAAATATCAGCTATTCCCAAATCCGAAGGATTGGAAAGATCGTATCCTGCTCCTGGAATCCAGTGAAGAGAAACCGTCTCCAGAGAAATACCGGAGGGCATTGGAGTATCTCCAGAAAAGAGGAGTATTTGACGTTGTTTCCGGCGTCCTGGCAGGCAAACCGATGGATGACGCCTATGCACAGGAATACAAGCAACTTTTGACCGATGTAATTGGAAATTCACAAGTTCCTGTTGTTTGCAACATCAATATCGGACATGCTTTACCTCGTTGTATCATTCCGTTCGGCGTTGAGGCGACTGTTGATGTAAATAACCAAACGATTCGATTTGCAGATTGAGCGGTCAAGTATGAATGATAAGAGAGATTTTGCCATTTGGTGAAATCCTACTGGAAAAATTTTCTCCCACAAGGATGGCACAGCGCATGGCCGCATCAAACGGCCATGCGCAATTCATATGTTCTGAAGAAGCGGCAGTACTGTTCTTCTCTCTGGTGAGCCCACAGGACGCACCGGCGGCAGGGACGGATTTTTACCGAGTGATGCTCATTTAAATTGGAGGGAAGAGGGTTTGCGCCCTCTTTCTTTTTGTCTCACGATACTTGATGAGAACCGGTATACATGCATAAAAAAGAAAAAAATCACAAATTATAGGCAGCAGCCTTCTATAGTCGACACACTTGAGAATCGGTAAAAAGGAGGCGGGGGGAAATGCGGTGCGGCAAGGCGGAGGACACAGGCGGGCTGGCGCCCGCCAAGGACAACAACACAGTCTACGCCACATTTTGACCGCCGAACTTTACCGATTTTCGTGCGTGTCGACTATATTCCTCATGGACCAAAAAATTTCTCCCTTTTGAGAAAAGTGCCCCCATTGGCTACTCCACAAACCGGGATTTACCAACGTGTCATATTTTTTTCAAATTTCGCAGTATATGCCTGTTTTAATTCGTCAGCAGATATTCCATAACATAGCATAACATCATTGTAATACATAAGAACATCAGCCATTTCTTCTACAAAGTCTTTTCTTAATTCAACATCATTAGACACCTTTATATCTCCGTGTTTTTTCATAATATCAATCACTTCACCAATTTCGCCTATCATCCAAAGCAGCTTGTGCTTACCCGTTTCAGGAGAAATCTTTTCCCATTTATCTTTGTATTTATCCTGAAGCCTTTTTTGCATATATAACATTTCATTTATGCTAAAATCAGACATAAATTTTCTCCTTTTAAATTCTAGTCAGTGTCATTATAATCTATTCTTAACGGGTACACAATTTCAAAATAGGCAAAAATTTTTTTGTTCTTGTCAACACTTTCCCGCGGCCATTCGTTATATAGTTGAACGCGCAAGAGAGGAGCCCCCGGCAATGGAGATGGAAGAACTTTACGGCGGATTTTACAAAGAAATATTGGCCTACTGCACCGCCATGACCAAAAGCAGGACGGCAGCGGAGGATCTGGTGCAGGAAACCTATGTCAGGGCCTTCACTCACTGGGACGATTTTCAGAATCTCAGCCGGTGCCAGAGCCGGGCCTGGCTCTACAAAACCGCCAGAAACCTTTTCATCGACCAGGCCCGGAGGCAATCCCGGGAAACCCAGGCAGATGAGGAACAGCTGGCTCTGTCCGCCTTCGAGGAGGACTTGAGCCAAACCGCTGTGCTTCAACTGGTCGGACGGCTGCCGGAAACGGAACGGGCAATCTTTTCCATGAGGTATTTTGAAGGCTACAATTCCAGGGAGCTGGGGGAAATCTTTAATCTGTCCCCCGCTACCATACGCTCCCGGCTGGCCTCTGCCAAGAGGCGGCTGCGGGAATGGATCGAGAAGTAGGATTGGAGGAATCTGACATGAAAAAGCCAAAAAAGGAAACCCTTTGGTACAACCCTGTGAAAAAGAAAAACCGGGACATTGTTCTGGAGGACCGGGGAATCTCCGGCATGGCCGCGGATCGGGAGGGCCGGGCGCTGCTGGCCGCCTATGACAGAATGTACCGGGCAAAGTGGTAAGCACCCTGTCACACCAACATCAATCAATATTTATCTGGAGGTAAGATTACGATGGAAAACAAGAAGAAGCTGGAAATCAACACGGTTATCTGCGACATCCGCAGCCTGACAGAGGAAACGCTTTCCATGTATGAAAAGCTGGAAATCAACGCCGCGTGTCTCGTCACCACTCCGGCCGCCCAGGCAATGCTGGGCAGGTTTCCGGTAAAAATCGATGCGGCCAATACCCTAACCCTGACCCTGGAGGAGAACCCCCGCTTCACCCAATTCAATGGACGAATGAAAATTGTACCCGGGACAGCTGTCCCGGAGGAAAAGACATATCTGATGGTGAACGGTTCCCTCGATATCGAGGCAGGCAGCGAGGAGACGCTGAAGGGCTACGCCGCAATCTTCGCAAACGGAAGCGTCACCTGTCCGAAAAGTATTGCTGGGCTGCTGGGAGGCATTCTTACGGTCAATGGGTCGCTCAGGACCTATCCGGATGGCTGCATCCGGCTGAAAGACACAGCCATACTGGATCGGTTTTTCCACCTCCGTGTCAAGCAGAACGCTCTCTACTACGCGCACAAGCGGGTGGTCGCCCTGGATCCCGGTATCAGTTTCCACAAGCTGGCAGAGAAAGACATCCGCTTTTCCACACAGAAACTGCTGGTTTCTGAGGACCTGGCAGAAGCCGCCGTATCCCTGTTTGACGAACAGACGGATATTGTGGTGCTGCCTGAGGGCTGCGCCTATGTGGACGGTGACGCTGAGCTGGATGAAACACTGATCAAGCGCTATGGAAACAGACTGTATGTCGCGGGAGACCTGACCGCCGGCGCCAAAGCCGCCGGGGTGCTGGACCAGGTGTCCTTCCTGCGGGTGGATGGTGATCTGCTGGTGGCCCGGGAGCTGAAAGAACGGGTGCTGGAAATGGATGTGGAGTATGGCGGTCTCTACATCGTAGGCGGAACCATCGTCTCCGGCTGGGCCAATCAGACGCTCAGCGCATACATGCTGGAGAATGCGGAGGGCGGGCTGAGTGCAGTGGCCTGCGCCCATATTGCGATTGACGCAGATGTTGCGCCAGAAGTGCTCAGGGAAAAGCTGGTGAGTATCATCGGCTGCGCAGAAGTCACCTGCGCCAGCAAGGAGCAGATGGATGTCATAAAACTTCTGGCCTGCGATGCATCTTCGATTACCCTGGCTCAGCAAGAGAGTAAAGACGGGGACGAAAAAGATACGGATGTGGTGGAAATCAACACCACACATTATGCATTTTAATGTTCATGGAAACCATATCTCTGCTTGCAGGAGCTCTTTCAGAACCGTCACAAAGACCAGCATGCTGTGATCCACCCGCTGGCGCAGCAGCCTGGCCGTCTCCATACCATCAGGCTGTTTCATCTGGATATCCAGAAAAATCACGTCGAAGCCGCCAACCGCTTCCAGCAAGGCGCGTCCGCTTGAAAAGCTGCTGACAGAGCAGGCCGTGACGTGCTTCTCTTCCATATAGCTTGCGAGATGGCCGGCAAGCTCCCGGACCATCAGCAGTTCGTCATTACAGATTGCGAATTTTATCACGTTCACCACCCTGTTTTTCTATCAGATTAGCAGAAGTGAGATTGATAGGCAAGGCCCGTTGTAGCAGCATGTCATAAAGGTGTCATGAAATGCCTGCGATCAAAAGGCCCGCAGAGCAGCTATAGCCGCTCTGCGGGCCTGGGAAAGTATACGGATGGAAATACCGGTCAAATAATGCTGTCTTCAGTTTTCGGTTCCTGATTTTTTACCATACGCCAGCGTTGAAGCATCACAGCTGGACAATCCAGTCCATATCATCAGCTACCACGCCGGTCTGCATCCCATAGATCTGATCGTAGAGCTTCTGGCTTACAGGGCCCACGCCGCCGTCATGGATGACGATATCCCGGCCCATGTACTTCAGGTAGCCGATGGGGGAGATCACACAGGCAGTGCCGGTGGCCCAGGCTTCCTGGAGAGAGCCGTCTTTGCTGGCGGCCTCAATCTCCTGGATGGAGAGCCGGCGCTCGCTGACCTTGTATCCCCATTTGCGCAGCAGAGTAATGGTACTGTCCCGGGTAACGCCGGGGAGGATGGAGCCGCCCAGAGGGGCGGTAATGACTTCGTCCCCAATCATGAAGAATGCGTTGGAGGTACCCACCTCCTCCACATACTTGTGCTCATGCGCATCCAGCCACAGAACCTCCTTGCAGCCGTTCTCCAGGGCTTTTTTGGTGGCCCGCATGCCGCCGGCGTAGTTGCCGCCCACCTTGGCGAAACCGGTACCGCCCACGGCGGCGCGGATGTACTCGTCCTCCACATAGATGTGGCTGCCGGTCAGTCCGCCCCGGTTGATGTCATAGTAAGCACCCACGGCGCAGAGAATGATGATGAAATGATAGTGCTTGGCGGGTTCCACGGAGAAGCTCACCTCATCGGAGATGATATACGGCCGGATATAGAGCGCGGTGCCGGGCTCGGAAGGGATCCAGTCCGCATCCACCTTCACGGTAGCTTTCACCGCTTCGACAAAGAGCTCTTCGTCCATGGGAGGAATGCACATGCGCTCGTTGGTGCGGTTGAGCCGCTTGGCGTTCATATCCGGGCGGAAGAGATTGATCTTCTTGTCCGGGGTCAGGTACGCCTTCATGCCCTCGAACATCATCTGGGCGTAGTGGAGGACGCAGCTGGCGGGGTCCAGGCTGATGGGGCCGTAGGGAACGATCTTGCCGTCATGCCAGCCCTGGCCCTCGTCGTAGTCCATGATGAACATGTGGTCGGTGAAGTACTTGCCGAAGCCCAGGTTGCTCTGGTCCGGCTTGGGCTTGGGGTTCGTGGTGCGGGTCACAGGAAAATTGTAGGACATTTTCTATTCCACCTTTCAGGTTATTCATACTTTTTCTCGAGAGAAAAAGGTTCAAAAAGAGCTTTTGCGCGAAACTATCCGTTTCGCTTATGCCGGAGGCTATGCCTTGCCGGTACTGCCGATCTCCAGCAGGTTGCCTTCCGGGTCCGCCACATAAAAGTTGCGGATGCCGAAGGGGTAGGTTGTAGGCGTGCCAAGGGGGAAGGAGACGTTCAGCGCCGACAGCCGCGCATATTCCGCGTCCACATCAGCGAAGCGGGGCAGCCAAAGGGCGATCTCAAAGGTCTGATTGAGCCCCTTCGGGGGCGCATAGGGCTCTCCGAGGGACTGAGCGAAGGCCCTGCGGCTGTATATGAACAGGGACAGCTCCCCGCTGGCCGTCCGGAACTCCGCAAAATCTCCCCCGTCCCACTGGGTCTGAAAGCCCAGTATGTCCCGATAAAAGGGGACCATGGTTTCCATACTTCCGGCCAGCAGGCAGGCGCCTACCCGCGCCTCTTTTCCAAGGACCGTCATACCGGCCGGTCCAGCGCGTACAGCTCCGGCCTCCGGTCTCGAAACACGTTGATGGAGGAGCGGATGCCCTCGATGACCGAGAAGTCCGCCTCGCCGGTGATGATTTCCTCCTGGTCCCCGGCCTTCGCCAGGTACTCGCCCCAGGGATCAATGACGGCGCTGTGTCCGCCGCAGCGGGTTTCTCCTGCCGTCCCCACGCTGTTGCACAGAGCCAGAAACATCTGGTTCTCAATGGCCCGGGCCCGAGCCAGGGTTTCCAGATGCATGGTCCGCTTCTCCGGCCATTGGGCCACGGCGAAGAGCAGGTCCACCCCCTCCAGGGTCATGGTCCGGACGAGCTCGGGGAACCGGATGTCGTAGCAGATGATCAGCCCGCAGGACTTGCCGTCCAGCGTAAACCGGCAGGTATGCCATCCGCACTGGAAGGACTCATGCTCCCCGGAGGGCGTAAAGAGGTGGGTCTTGTCGTACTCCGCGGCGATCGCGCCGGTGCGGTCGAAGACGTAGGCGGTGTTGAAGAACCCCTCCGTCCGTTTGTTCGCCACGCTGCCGCAGACGATGTTGATATTCAGCTCCCTTGCCAGGGCAGAGAAAACGGCCTTTGTCCGCTCCCCGTCCCGGTCGGCGCAGGGCTCCAGGTCTTCGGGGAAAAAACCGGTATTCCAGGTCTCCGGCAGGACCGCCACGTCCGGGTGTTTCGCCGCCACGGCGGCGCGGATCAGCTCCTCCGCGTGGGCAAAATTGTAATTGACCTCCCCCAGACGCATGTCCATTTGAATGCAGGAAATTTTCATAAGCTGCCTCCTTACAGGCGAATCGCCGTCTCCAGGGCGATAGACAGATACCGCTCATAATCGGACTCCGGATGCGCTCCCATAAGTCCGCGCTCCCACTGGCTTCCCGCCAGACTGTCGGCAGTATACAAAAACTGGCAGACCTCTTTCCCCCGGAACTGCCCGGCGGCCATGACGGAGGCGCATTCCATTTCTACCGCGCCGCAGCCCTCCGCCCGGCGTTCCGCGACCTTTCCGGGCGTCTCACGATAAATGGCGTCGGTGGTCCAGGTCTTGCTGCGGACGTAGGGCAGCTCCAGCTCGTCGAAGATTGCCGCCAGACGGTCCGCCGTGGGGATCTCCACATAGTCAGAGGGCGGCAGGTAGTGGAAGCTGGTCCCTTCGTCCCGGTAGGCGGCTGTGGGGACAATCAGGTGTCCGGCGGGCAGGTCCGCGTCCAATCCGCCGCAGGTCCCAAAGAGCAGGACTTTCTCCGCGCCCTTGACCCACACCTCCTCCAAAATCCCCACCGTGGCGGGGCCGCCGAGGGTGGTGAGGTACAGCCCAAGGGTCTGTCCCTGGTAGGAAAAGCGGTAAATGGGTACTTTCACACAGGCGTTTATGGTGCTGACGACCTCCACTGGAAGCCGCTTTTGCAGCGTATCTACAACCTTTCGCTGAAAGGTCACAAGCACGGTTTTCGGGAAGCCCTCCACCGGCTGTGCGAGATGTACCGGTTTCAGCAGCTCCTCGCCGCCGTCAAAGCCATGGCGGATCATTGATAGTCCCTTCCGGCCTGCAAAGCCTTCATGTTCAGCTCCACCAGCTGGGCCTTGCTGGGAGGCACCAGCTTGGCTACAGTTTCCCCGGTACCGTCGAAGGTCAGCTCGGGGTTATTTTTCAGCACGTGCCCCATCATGACCATATTCGCCAGAGTGGGAACGCCCGCGTCGTTGGCCATCTGGGTGGCGGGGATGTAGTAGACTTCCACGTCCTCCCGCGCCACCTTCTCGGAGATCAGGGTGGAATCCACGTAGATCTGTCCGCCGGGGACTACGGTGTCCACATACTTCTGTAAGCTGGGCAGATTCATGACGATCAGCACGTCCGGATCCGTGATAATGGGGGAGCCCACAGGATCATCGGACAAAATCACGTTGCAGTTGGCGGTGCCGCCCCGCATTTCGGGACCGTAGGAGGGCAGCCAGCTCACCTGCAAATCCTCCAGCAGACCCTTGTAGGCCAAAAACTTCCCAGCGAACAGGATGCCCTGCCCGCCGAAGCCGGCGATCATGATCTGAGTCGTCTTCATTTCGCCTCTCCCTCCTTTGCTGCGCTTCTGTCCTTATAGACACCCAGGGGATAGTAGGGCAGCATATCGCTTTCCACCCACTCCAACGCCTTCTGGGGCGTCATGCCCCAGTTGGTAGGACAGGCGGAGACCACCTCGATGAGGGAAAAACCCTTCTTATCGATCTGGTTCTGGAACGCCTTCTGGATAGCCTTCCCGGCGGCCTTCACGTTCTTCACATTATTCACCGCCACGCGGGCCACGTACTCCGGACCCTCCAGGGTAGAGAGCAGCTCGCAGACCTTGATGGGCCAGCCGCAGTGGTTCACATCCCGGCCGTAAGGGGAGGTCTGCGTCACCTGCCCGGGCAGGGAGGTGGGGGCCATCTGACCGCCGGTCATGCCGTAGATGGCATTGTTGACGAAGATCACTGTGATATTCTCATTCCGGGCGGCGGCGTGTACGGTCTCCGCCATGCCGATGGAGGCCAGGTCGCCGTCCCCCTGGTAGGTAAAGACAATGTTGTCCGGACGGCACCGCTTGATGCCGGTGGCTGTGGCGGGGGCCCGGCCGTGAGCGGCCTCGATCATGTCGCAGGCAAAATAGTCGTAGGCCATAACCGCGCAGCCCACAGGGGCCACGCCGATGGCCTCGCCCTCGATGCCCAGATTATCCATGGCCTCCGCCACCAGACGGTGGATAATGCCGTGGGGGCAGCCGGGGCAGTAGTGGAGCACCGCGTCCGTCAGGGATTTGGGCTTCTGGAATACAATCGCCATATCAGTTCGCTCCTTTCCGGGCTTCTCGAATCGAGGCCAGCACCTGATCCGGCGAGGGAATCATGCCGCCGGTGCGGTTACAGAGACAGACGGGCCGCCTGCACTCGGTAGCCAGCCGCACATCCTCAATCATCTGCCCCATGTTCAGCTCCACGCAGACGAAGCTCTTCACCTGCTCCGCCGCCTGCCGCAGGACTCTGGTGGGGAAAGGCCAGAGGGTAATGGGCCGGATGAGCCCTGCCCTGATTCCTTCCTTCCGGGCGCTCACCACAGCGTTCTTTGCCACACGGGAAGCGATGCCAAAAGCAACTATGCAGACATCCGCGTCCTCCATCATGTACTCTTCGTACATGACCTCATTCTCCTCCACGGTCCTGTACCGCTCATACCGCTCGAAGTTTTTCCGCTCCAGCTCATCGGACTTGAGGTACAGAGAATTGACAATGTTGTGCTTCCGCTGCATCCTGGTACCGGTGAGAGCCCAGGGCTTGTCATAGGTTTCCACTTCCGCGTCCTCGAAGGTGATGGGCTCCATCATCTGTCCGATGGTGCCGTCCGCCAGAATCATGGTTGTCATCAAGTACTTGTCCGCCAGATTGAATCCTTTGACGGTAAGGCTGGCCATCTCCTGGACGGAAGCGGGAGCCAGAACGATCATCCGGTAGTCGCCGTGGCCGCCGCCTTTGGTGGCCTGAAAATAGTCAGACTGGCTGGGCTGAATGCCTCCCAGGCCGGGACCGCCCCGCTGAACGTTCACCACGAAGGCGGGCACGTCAGAACCGGCTATGTAGCTCAGGCCCTCCCCTTTCAGGGAGATTCCGGGACTGGAGGAGGAGGTCATGACCCGCATCCCGGCGGCAGCCGCGCCGTAGACCATATTGATGGAGGCGATTTCGCTCTCCGCCTGAAGGAACACACCGCCGATCTTGGGCATCTTTTTCGCCATATAGGCGGCGATTTCCGTCTGGGGGGTGATGGGGTAGCCAAAATAGTGGCGGCAGCCCGCCCGGATGGCGGCCTCCGCAATGGCTTCGTTGCCCTTCATTAAAACTCTTTCTGCCATGGTTTCCCTCCTTCTCCTACTTCTCCACGGTGATGATGCAGTCCGGACACATGGTCGCGCAGAAAGCGCAGGCGATGCACTCGTCCTGGTTTGTCATCACCGCAGGGGAGTAGCCTTTTTTGTTGATCTGGTCCCTGGCAATCGCTAAAATGTGCTTGGGACAGGCATTCACGCAAAGGCCACAGCCCTTGCAGAGGTCTGTCTGAAACGTGACTTTTGCCATAGTCTTTCTCCTTCTATATGCCAAAATGAATGATGAATTTGTTTTCCACCTTTGCCCGTTCCAGAAGCTTGGTCAGTTTCTGGAAACCCGTTCTGCCGCCCACGGCGGCCAGCAGGGGGAAAATCGCGGCAGGCGGAATGAGAGTGACGCCATACCATGCCAGCCCCTTTCCGGGACGGTCCAGACTGTCCCAGTAAACATCTATCTCGGACAACGCCTCTCCTGCCTGGTTCAGCAAATCATCCTTGACCCAGGCGCAGACGTAGTTTTCCGGGGCGTAGTCCCCATAATCCCACCCTGGCTGTGGAGGCTGGTCCATTATGCCGAAAGTATGGGTGTCGCCCCGCCCCAGCTGCATGACTACTATGGTGTAGCCGTCCCCGGCAGGCTCTACGCCGGTTGGCGCAAAGTGGTGCTTTTTCCAGAACCGTTCACTCTCCCGGTTGCCTTTTACATAGCCCAGGCGGATATATCGGAATGGGAGGTGGAACAGCAATTCATGGAGGATAGCGCTTCCGACTCCGCGTCCCTGTAGGTCCTTCCGCAAGATGAACCAGCCGATGAACGCCGTCTCCGGGTTGGGGTAGTGCAGGATCAAGTCCAGTACGGCGCACAAACGATCCTCTCGATAAAATCCCAGAAAGTACTTGTCTTCCGGGGTGGTCCGGGGCGGCAGCTTGGTCAGGTCCTCGCGAAGGGTCTCCAGTTCGGGGCGCTCGTGCATGTGCTCATAGTATGTGGGATTCCCTTGGGCCAGAGAAAGAAGCTCCGGCAGGTCCTCTTCTGTGATGCGCCTTACTTGGTACTGTGTGGAAATTTGTTGAAAAGGCAAATCCATGGTTGGTTATCTCCCTCCTGTCAATGACCGGAATTGCCGTTCTGTCATGGTCTGGGACAAAATCTCCCAGAGCCGTTCACTGGCATTTTCGATGGGGACGGCTGCGGGGGCGCACTTCTCCCACTCCGCCGCCGCGTAGAGGAACGTGGACCAGCTCTCATTCAGCAGCTTTCCGTTCCGCAGGGCCGTGACATACAGGTTTTGCAGCAGAAAGTCAACTCCTTCCCGGTAAGCTTTCCCGTCCAGGCCGGATACGGCCTTTAAAAAGCCTGTTTCCGCTTCCGCGCCGTTCTCCAATATAGCATATATCCTCTGCGCCGAAGGTGTCAATGGCTTTTTCTGCCGGACTTCCTTTAATAAATAGTAGGTTTCTTTGGATAAATATGTGGTCCGCTTCCGGAATGCCTTACAGTAAAACAGCTCCTGCCGGTCGATCAGCTCCGTCACATCGCCCCAGCCGCACCCAATGTCCTCCAGCGCGGGCAGGTCCGGATTCGTGTTACATAACAGGATACCATATTTCTGCAAATACTTCAATAAAAGATTCATAAATATTCGTTAGCCGAACAGCGGCCCCACCTTAGGCGGACTCTTCTGCTCCGGCAGGTCAAAGTATTTCGCCTGCAGTCTCATCGCCAGCAGTCCGGGGACTTTCCCCGCCAGCTCCGCCGCCACAGCCTCCTCCGCGCTGGTCATCCACACCGGCAGGCCGCTGAGCTCGCTGAGCTTTTCCATATAGGGAACCGCCGCCAACACTGTCTCCGCCGTTGTCTCGTGGGCCAAATTCCCGTTGTTGACAATAGCGGTAAAGGGCAGTCCGCCCGCCGCCTCGATCTCCCGCATAACCTCCAGCGCCTCCTCCGGCGTCCTGGTCAGAGGCCGGTATGGGTTTGCCACAAAAGCCATGCGGTAATTGCCCTCCTCCAGAATAAACGGCGCATACCGTCCCAAGGCATAAGCCCCCCGGTCGTCGCCGCCGATGTCCATGACGGCATAGAGGCTTTTATCCTCCACCAGCCGGTACGCCTCGGCGGGAAGGGCGGGGAGGTCCACGTTGGTATTGGCAAATTGGGGCGAGATAAGGTCCACCCCCGCTGCCTCCAGCTCGGAGGCGCTGTCCTTCGTTCGAAAGTAGGGGTTTACGATATCCAGGTCGGCGATGGCCGTCTTCTTCCCCTCCCGCGCCAGCAGAAGGGCGTAGTTGACGGCGATGTTGGTCTTACCGGAGCCGTAGTGTCCGGCGAAGAGAGTGACACGTTTATGGTCCATATCGGGACTCCTCATTTAACTGCTTTTCCATGATCTCATATACCAGGATCACGCCGTTTTCCACCGGCCATTGGTTATGGCAAATTGTCCGGTATCCCCGGTGTTCATACAGCAGGCAGGCGGGAGGGGAGGCTTCCAGCCGGACAGCGGCGTACTGCCGGGCGGCTTCCCGCTCTAATTTCTCCATAATAAAGCTGCCGTATCCCCTGCCCTGGAACGCGGGCAGGACATACACTCTTGTAATATGGTCCTGCTGGGCAGTCCCGGTGCCGATCAAGTGGTTTCCCAGCCAAAGACCATACACGGCATTCTGCCAGACGTCCTGCAATACGGCATTTTCATCATGCAGGCTGCAAAAGGCATCTACAATTTCTGGCAAATAATATTTGGGATATATCTCCCGCACCGTATGCTGGACCAGTGCCGCGATCTGCGCCGCGTGGCACTCCGCCGCTTTTTCAAATCGAACGGCATCCACGGTCATCACAGCTTGTTCCGCATGATCTTCCCGCTGATGGTTTTAGGGAGCTCCTCCTTGAATACCACAATCCGGGGATATTTATACGGCGCGGTGTGCTTTTTGACGTAGTCCTGAATCTCCTTTTTCAGCTCCTCGGTACCCTCGGCACCGGGGACCAGTACAATGCTGGCCTTCACCACCTGCCCCCGGATCTCGTCCGGCGCGGCGGATACGCCGCACTCCAGTACATAGGGCAGTTCCATAATGACGCTTTCGATCTCAAAAGGCCCGATCCGATAGCCGGAGGATTTGATGACGTCGTCCCGGCGTCCCACGTACCACAGATACCCGTCCTCATCCTGCCACGCCACATCCCGGGTGTGGTAGAGCCCGTCGTGCCAGACCTCCCTGGTCTGCTCCTCGTCCCGGTAGTACCCAGAGAACAGACCGGGTGCGCCCACGCCCTCCTGGGCGCGGATACAAATCTCTCCGTTCTCACCGGGAGAGACGGGCTGGTCGTTTTCATCCACCAAAACCAGATCGTAGGTGGGCACAGGCTTGCCCATGGAGCCGATCTTCTGCTTGTTGCCCAGCAGATTGCCGATACACAGCGTGGTTTCCGTCTGGCCGAAGCCCTCGTGGATTTGCAGGCCGGTCTGGCTCTCAAACTGACGGAATACCTCCGGGTTCAGAGCCTCGCCGGCGGTGGTGGCGTGCTTGATGCTGCTCAGGTCGTAATGACTGAGATCCTGCTTGATAAGCATCCGGTACATGGTGGGCGGGGCACAGAAAGTGGTGATGTTGTACCTGGCAAACAGCGGCAGAATATCGGAGGCGTCAAAGCGGTCAAAATCATAGGTAAATACCGCTCCTTCGCACAGCCACTGGCCGTACAGCTTCCCCCACAGGGCCTTGCCCCAGCCGGTCTCGCTGATGGTGAAGTGAAGACCGTCGGCGTGGACGCAGTGCCAGTATTTGGCGGTGATAAAGTGGCCCAGGGCGTACTGATAGCTCTGAGCGGCAATCTTGGGATAGCCGGTGGTGCCGGAGGTGAAGAACATCAGCATCAGGTCTCTGCCGCAGGGAGCGTCCTCCGTCCGCTCAAACTTGCTGCGGTACATGGCATACTCCTCGTCGAAGTCATGCCAGCCTTCCCGCCTGCCGCCCACCATGATTTTCAGCTTCAGACTTGGGCTGTCCTTCTGGGCGACGTCCACCTGATGGGCTGTATCGCCGTCAGCGGTGCAGAGAATGGCACTGACCTCTGCCGCATTGAAGCGGTAGGAAAAGTCATGCTCCTGGAGTTGGTTGGTGGCGGGGATGGCAATGGCGCCCAGCTTGTGGAGGCCAAGGATGGCGAACCAGAATTGGTAGTGCCGCTTGAGCACCAGCATCACCCGGTCGCCCCGCCGGATGCCCAGGGCCTTGAAGTAATTGGCCGCGCGGGAGGATGCCCGGGACATATCCTCGAAAGTAAAACGCCGTTCCTGCTTGTTCCTGTCCAGGTGAAGCATGGCCAGCTTGCCTGGGTACCTGGCAGCAATGGCGTCCACGCAGTCGAAGGCAAAATTGAACTTCTCCGCGTTGGGAAAACGCAGGGACTGGAGCACTCCCCGTTCGTCCTCTCTGGCATCAAAAAAGCTTTTGCAGACATAGTCCTCGCTGGACCGGGCCTGGACAATGGACTGGCGGACAGCTTTCTCGTCAGCCTTTTCCCCGGAGACGACCACCGCACAGAACACGCAGGGCCTGCCGCCGACGGCAATCATACCGTGAGGCGTGGAGGAATTATAGAGAATGCTGTCGCCCTCCCTGAGAATCTCGGTGTGCTCGCCCACCTGGATCTTCAGCTGGCCGGAGAGGACGATGTCAAACTCCTGACCGGAGTGAGTAGTAAGGTGGATGGGCATGTGCTGCTGGGCCTCGTCGTAGTCGTAGGTGACGTAGTAAGGCTCCGCCAGCTTGTTGCGGAAGAAGGGGGCCAGATTGGAGATCTCAATACCGGGTTCCCTGGCGGTCTGCTGGCCCTCTCCCTTGCGGGTGACGGTATAACTGGACAGATGGGCGCTGTGGCCCTCCAGCAGGTCGGTGATCCCGATGCCGAAGGCCAGAGAGCACTTGTGGATAAAGGTGAAGGGCAGGTCGGCCATACCTCCCTCGTAAGCCCGGTACTCCTCGGGGGTGGTGTCGGTCTTCCGGGACATTTCCCCCACGGAAAAACCGCAGATACCCCGCATCTCGCGAATTCGGAAAGCCACTTCCATCAGCTGACTGTTGACATGGGTTGTGTCCATGGGTGATTCCTCCATGAAAAAATGTGTGCGCTGAGAAAAATAAAAAACCCGTCTCAAAGAAACCTTCTTTGAGACGGGTTCACAAACAAATCATGTACCCGCGGTACCACTCAAATTGCGTTCCGGACAGAACGCCCCTTCGGGCTCCAACAAGCCCTATGCACTCACGCGGCAGTTACGGGAAGCGTCTACTTGCCTGACCGGCAGACGTTCGGGCCTCCAGCTCGGAAGGGATAGGACACTGGGACCGCCTTGCCGCCGGGCTTTCACCAATACCCGGCTCTCTGGGGACAGACAGCCCCGTCCGTCTTCGTCATCGCTTTTTATTCACTTGCCGGTATTTTACATGATTCCCGCTCTGTTGTCAATAGGAAAAACGCGTAAATTTCGCCAAAAAACTTGTCCCACGGAATGTTCTAACATTTAACAGCCGCTCTTTTCTCATGTTTCTTCCGCTCCTGTCCATACTACTTTCACAACCGCCGGGCATCGCAGGCCGCTTTTTATCACACCGCGCCTCCGGCTGCAAAATCAGACGCGGAAAATCTGCTCCGGCAAATTGTATGGAGAGGACCACGAACAGATGAAAGAAACCTTTACAGCGGCGGGAAACCGCCTGCAATATGAAAAATCCCCCTACCTCCTTCAGCACGCCCAAGACCCCGTCCATTGGTGGAGCTGGTGCCCCGGGGCATTCCTGGAAGCCAAAAGGGAGGACAAGCCCATCCTTTTGTCCATCGGCTACTCCACCTGCCACTGGTGCCACGTCATGGGCAGGGAGACTTTCCAGGACGAGGAAGTAGCCTCAGCGCTGAACCGGGACTTTGTCTGCATCAAGGTGGACCGGGAGGAGAGACCTGATATTGACGGGGTGTATATGGCTGCCTGTCAGGCCCTTACCGGCTCCGGCGGCTGGCCGCTGACCATTCTCATGACCCCGGAGCAGGAGCCCTTCTGGGCTGGCGCTTATCTGCCGCCCAGGGGACAGGGAGGACGGCTGGGTCTCCTGGAGCTCCTTGACGAGGTTTCACGTCTGTGGCATGGGGACCGTAAACGGCTGCTGGAGCTGGGGCAAGAGGTCTCCCGGCACATCGCTCCCTCCCGGACGGCCTCCGGAGAGCCGGACGGCGCTTTGCTTCGAAAAGCACTGTGGGAGTTGTCCCGGCGGTTTGACCGGGAGTACGGCGGCTTTGGAACTGCTCCTAAATTTCCAGCTCCGCATATACTGGTCTTTCTTCTGGAATACGCCCGACGGGCAGAGGACTCCGCAGCGCTGGAAATGGCGGAAATCACCCTGACCCAGATGGCCCGGGGCGGCATCTTTGACCAGATCGGAGGCGGCTTCTGCCGCTACAGCACCGATGAAGCGTGGCGGACCCCTCATTTTGAAAAAATGCTCTGCGACAACGCTCTACTGGCCTATGCCTATCTGGAGGCCTACGCCCAGACCGGGCGGCCCTATTACCGGGAAATTGCTTGCCGGACTCTGGATTATGTGACAACAGAGCTGGGACTGCCCGGAGGCGGCTTCGCCAGCAGTCAGGACGCGGACAGCGGCGGCGAGGAGGGCGGGTTCTACCTCCTTGCGCAATCTGACGCAGAAGAGGTCCTGGGTACAGGGGAGGCTCAGGAGCTGTGCCAGCGGCTGTCCATTGCAGGGGAGAAGAGCATTCCCAACCTGCTGGCGGATCCCGGCTTCGAAAGCTTCTGGATGGAACAGGAGGCCCGGTGTCTCCGGCTGGCCGCCTTTCGCAGGCGGCGGCGGACACTTCACCGGGACGACAAGGTGCTCACCAGCTGGAACGCCATGATGATCGCTGCTCTGGCCAAGGCCAGCCGGGTACTGGGAGAGGTGCGCTATCAGCAAGCGGCCCGGAGCGCCCGGCTGTTTCTGAAAACCCGGCTGACCCGGTCCGACGGCCGCCTGTGGCTGCGATGGCGGGATCGGGAGCCAGCCGTCGACGGACAGCTGGATGACTACGCTTTCTACTGCTGGGCTCTGGTGGAGCTGTATGAGACGGACTTTTCCCCCTCCTGCCTCCGGGAGGCGGCAGGTCTGGCGGACCGGATGGCTGCGCTGTTCTGGGATCAGGAGGACGGAGGGTTCTTCCGCACAGCCTCCAACAGCGAGCGGTTGATCGTCCGGCAGAAGGATTCCTCTGACGCGGGAATCCCCTCCGGGGCGGCAGCGGCAGGACTGGCTCTGGCCAAGCTGGCCCGGCTGACCGGAGAGGAGCGGTTTCGCTCTCTGGCGGCAAAGCAATTGTCCTGGTTGGCGGGAGAGGCCAGAGATTTCCCCTCGGCTCACTGCTTTTCTCTGTTGGCGATGCTGGAGCAGCTATATCCCCTCCGGGAGCTGGTATATGCCACCGGAACTGGCGTGCCGCCCTGGCTGGCCGGCGTGGGGGAGACCTACCGGTTGGCCATTCTGGCCAAAACACCGGAGAGTGCCCGGGCTCTGGCAAATCTCTCCGCTCGGTCGGAGCGGTACCCCATTCCTGAGACAGGCGAACAGTACCACCTCTGCCGGGAGGGAATGTGCGCTCCGCCGGCGGAGAGTTTGTCCGCCCTGAGAAGACTGATGCAGGAGGATCGGGAACCGGCTCCGCAATAGCCGTCTTGTATCCCTCCTCTGCCTGTGCTACACTACAGGCAGGGGAGGGATTATTTATGAAGAAAAAAACGATCGGCATTCTGGGCGGCATGGGTCCGCTGGCCACCGCGGACCTGTTTGAGAAAATCATTGCCCACACCAGGGCGGCCCGGGATCAGGAGCACTTGCGGGTGCTGATCGACAGCAACACCCGGATTCCGGATCGAACAGCAGCCATTCTCCAAGGCGGCGAGGATCCGGCTCCGGAGCTGAGATCCAGCGCAAGGGGGTTGGAGCGTCAGGGCGCGGAGCTGCTGATTATGCCATGCAACACCGCCCACTATTTTTATGACGCGGTGCAGTCTTCGGTATCCATTCCGGTGCTCCACATGATCCGGATCATGGTGCAGGCGCTCCGGAGGAAGGGAATCCAGCAGGCGGGACTACTGGCCACCGATGGCACCATACAGACCGGCATCTATCAAAAATGTTTTGAGAATTCCGGCATCTCTCTGCTCACTCCGGATCCGGCAGGACAGAAGGCGCTGATGGACATGATCTATCAGGGGGTAAAAGCGGGCAGGCGGACCTATGACTCCGGTCCGGTCCGGCAAACCATGGAGGATCTGCTCCATCAGGGAGCGGAAACGCTGATTCTGGGCTGTACGGAGCTTCCTCTGGCAGTCCGGCTATACCATTTGGATTTTCCCACCTCCGATCCCACGCTGGAGCTGGCGCTGGAGGCCATCCGTCAGGCCGGAGGGGAGACGGTCTGATTCTCCCTCCAGGTATGGCGGGAAAGACGGAGAAATGACACAAACATGCAAAAGCTGTCGTTATGTCAACAAACCCTGGCGCGTTATCAGCGGAAAACCAGGGTTTCCGGGTTTTCAACATCCTGGGGAAAACCTCTTGGACCCGTTGGAACAAGGGACAAAAGCGTTGTGGAAAACTCTGTGGAAATTGTTTATAACTTCTGGTACTTGAAATTATCCGATTCTTTATGTAAACTTTTTTCATCCAAATCCCTGGGAAAGAACAGCCAGGAAATGTGCCGCATTTCAAAGATATTTCGGTAAAAAAATCAGATATACCAGAAGAGTGTCCGCCATGCCCGGACAGGTTTTGTGTAATTCTCACGGGAAATGGAGAGAAACAGGATATTCCTGCAAGTCCGGTTGCAAAAATACATTTTGTATTCAAACAAACGATTGAACAGCGGCGGCTGATACAGAAGGTGTATCAACCGCCGCTGTTTGCTGCCGTTTGTTATTTTTTGCCGCCTTTCAGGGCTTTCATCCGTTTTTCATGGTCCAGAATGCGCTTGCGGATACGCAGGCTCTTGGGCGTAACCTCCAGCAGTTCGTCGTCCGCCAGAAACTCCAGGCACTGCTCCAGACTCAGCACCCGGTGGGGTACCAGACGCAGAGCATCATCGCTGCCGCTGGCCCGCATGTTAGTCAGCTGCTTTTTCTTGCAGACGTTGACGGTGATGTCCTCCTGCTTGGGGCTGACGCCCACCACCATACCGGCGTAGACGGGCACCCCCGCGCCGATGAACAGCGCGCCGCGCTCCTGAGCGTTGAAGAGGCCGTAGGTAATGGACTCGCCGGTTTCAAAGGCGATGAGGCTGCCGGTATTCCGGCGGCTCAGATCTCCCTTGTAAGGGGCATAACTGTCAAAAATGGAGGCCATGATGCCTTCGCCCCGGGTATCTGTCAGAAACTCGTTGCGGTAGCCAAACAGTCCGCGGGCGGGCACCAGGAATTCCAGCTTCATCCGGTCGCCTACAGGGGTCATCTCCACCAGATCGCCCTTCCGGGATCCCATCTTCTCAATCACCGCGCCCACGCTGTCGGCGGGCACGTCGGCCACCAGACGCTCAATGGGCTCGCAGCGCACGCCGTCGATCTCCTGGTAGAGCACCCGGGGCGGGGAAACCTGGAACTCATAACCCTCCCGGCGCATGGTTTCAATGAGAATAGACAGGTGCATCTCTCCCCGGCCTGCCACGTTGAAGGCGTCCATGGCTCCCTCGATCTCCGTGATCCGCAGGGATACGTCCTTCAGCGTCTCCCGGAAAAGGCGGTCCCGGATCTGGCGTGAGGTAACAAATTTGCCCTCCCGGCCGCAGAAGGGAGAGTCGTTGATGGAGAAGGTCATCTCCATGGTGGGAGCGGAAATCTTCACAAATGGCAGAGGCTCCGGGCTGGCGACGGCGCAGATGGTGTCGCCGATGGTAATATCTCCGATGCCGCTCATGGCGATGATATTACCGGCGGAGGACTCGGTGACAGCTTTCTTGCTCAGACCGTCAAACTCGTAAATGCTGACGGCCTTGGCCTTTTTAGGAGCGGCGTCCTGATCGTGATAGTTGCAGACGGCGATCTCCTGGTTCTGCCTGATGGTTCCCCGCTCAATGCGGCCAACCGCAATACGGCCTACAAACTCATTGTAGTCAATGGAGCTGACCAGCATCTGGAAGGGGGCCTCCACATCCGCCTCCGGGGCCGGAATATAATTGAGTATGGTTTCAAAAAGAGGCTTGAGGTCCGTACCCAGATCTTCGGGGTGGTAGGAGCAGATGCCCCGGCGGGCGGAGCAGAAAAGCATGGGGCTGTCCAGCTGCTCGTCGGTGGCATCCAGATCAATGAGCAAATCGCCGCATTCGTTGATGACCTCGTAAATCCGCTGGTCGGGCCTGTCAATCTTGTTGACAACCACGATCACCCGGTGGCCCAGCTCCAGGGCCTTGGACAGGACAAAGCGGGTCTGGGGCATGGGGCCCTCGGCGGCGTCCACCAAAAGGATGACGCCGTTGACCATTTTCAAAATCCGCTCCACCTCGCCGCCAAAGTCGGCGTGGCCTGGGGTGTCCACAATGTTGATCTTGGTGTCGCCGTACTGGATGGCGGTGTTTTTGGCCAGAATGGTGATGCCCCGCTCTCTCTCCAGATCACCGGAGTCCATGACGCGGTCCACGACTTCCTGATTCTCCCGGTAGACGCCGCCCTGCTTGAGCATCTCGTCCACCAGGGTGGTTTTGCCGTGGTCCACGTGGGCTATGATAGCTACGTTTCTCAGTTTTTCGTTCTTCACGCAGAAGACCTCTTTCTCTCACAGAATGGTGGTTCTTTTTCAGCTTGCTTATTGTATACCAAGATTTTTCCCATTTCAACCCGCAATCCTAACAATTTTTTGCCTTTTGCCGGAGGATGTACCGTGTATAGTCGACCAATATCACGTTGATACCGGCATTCTTCAGCTTGCCAACCGGGACGCTGGCAGCCTCCGATGGCAAAGCAGCGGACTTCCGGGTTTCTGCTTCCTGCAGGCTGATCATGACGGCAGCCTGAACCGGAGCAGTCCCGCCAGGCGCTTGACAATACTCGCCGGCGGTGGGATAATACAGGCATTATCCCACAGGAAGGAGCAAAACCAATGGAACTAATCAAGAGAAAAGATGTCCCCACGGAGTTGACGTGGGACCTGACGGCACTGTATGACAACGAGGAGAAGTGGCGGGCGGATGCGGAAAAGGTTCGCCTGCTGGCGGAGGAGATCGAGCGGGACTACAAAGGCAGGCTGACCACAGCAGAGGCCATTCAGGCATGTCTGGACAAATACCGAGCGTGGGAAGAGCTGGTGATCCTCACTGTGGAGTATTGCAGTCTGGCTGCCTCTGTAGACTACGGCGACGCCTCTCTCCAGGAGCGCAGCGACGCTTACAGCCGCCTGGAAGCTCAGATGGTCAGCCGCCTGAGCTTCATTGACAGCGAGATCATTGCTCAGGACGAGACCCTGCTGCGCCAAGCCGCCGCCCTGGGCGGTCCCAATCAGCCCTATCTGGAGGACCTGCTGCGGCAGAAACCCTATCAGCTCCAGCCGGAGACCGAGCGGGTACTGGCGGCCTTACGGCCCGCCGTCAGCGCACCCTATCAGATCTACAACATGGCCAAGCTGGCGGATATGAAATTTCCCGCCTTCCGCGCGGAGGGGGAGGAGCATCCTCTGGGCTACTCCCTCTATGAAGACAAATATGAATACGATCCCCGCACCGAGGTCCGCCGGGAGGCGTACAAAGCGTTTTATGGAAAACTTCGGGAGTATGAGAATGTCACCGCCGCCGCCTATCAGGCCGCCGTACAGGGGGAAAAAATCATCGCGGACCAGCGGGGCCACAAGTCCGTGTTTGACTATCTGCTCTTCTGGCAGAAGGTGGACCGGAGCCTGTACGACCGGCAGATCGACCTCATCATGGAGAAACTGGCTCCCCATATGCGGAAATACGCCAGACTTCTGCAAAAGATCCATGGTCTGGACAGGATGACCTACGCCGACCTGAAGCTGCCGGTGGACCCGGGCTATGTGCCGCCAGTGACCATCGAGGAGTCCCGGAAGTATATCGTCGAGGGCCTCTCCGTTATGGGGAAGGACTATCAGGAGATGATCCGCGCCGCCTACCGGGAGCGCTGGGTGGACTTCGCACAGAACCAGGGGAAATCTACCGGCGGCTTCTGCGCCAGCCCCTATGGGAACCACTCCTACATCCTGTTGACCTGGCAGGGGCAGATGAGCGACGTATTCACCCTGGCCCACGAGCTGGGCCATGCCGGGCACTTCAAGCGGTGCAACGAAGCCCAGTCTGTATTCGGCACCAACGTCTCCACCTACTTCGTGGAGGCCCCCTCCACCATGAACGAGCTGCTGCTGGCCCACTACCTGCTGAAAACCAACCCGGACAAGCGGTTCCGCCGGTGGGTCCTCAGCAATATGGTGAGCAACACCTACTACCATAATTTCGTCACCCATTTGCTGGAGGCGGCCTATCAGCGGGAGGTCTACAAGATCGTGGACACTGGCGGCGGGGTTCAGGCGGAGACCCTGAACCGGCTGATGCGGGAAACTCTGGAGAAGTTCTGGGGTGATGCCGTGGAGCTGACGGAGGGCGCGGAGCTGACCTGGATGCGCCAGCCGCACTACTACATGGGGCTGTACTCCTACACCTACAGCGCGGGGCTTACGATCGCCACTCAGGCGTGCAAGCGGATTGAAGCCGAAGGACAGCCTGCTGTGGAGGACTGGAAACAGGTTCTGGCCGCAGGCGGTACCAGAACGCCATTAGAGCTGGCCCGGATGGCGGGGGTGGACATCTCCACCGATACGCCGCTGCTGGATACCATTGAAACCATCGGCGGATATATTGACGAGATTTGCCGGCTCACCGAGGAGATGGCGTAAAAAGCAGAAGCGCTCTGTAATATGCCCCCTCTATGACAGACTGTGTTTTTCACGGTCTCTCACAGAGGGGGCAATTTTTATACCAGGGGCTCTGTCTGATCATTGACAATACGCCCAGCAGTAAGAAGTTTTTTGCAAGACAAGGCAAATTTTTGCAGGCATGCTGTCGTATGACAAGAAAATGTAATGCCGTATGGCGGGAAAAAGACTGGCCAGACGGCGTTACATGGTTATGAATACAGGTTCTTACTCTGTCAGCATCAGGTCTCCCTCTTTGATCCACCCGATTCGCCGGAAGAACAATCCGAAGGCCCAGCACAAAACAGCCGGGAGAACAAAAGAAATCAAAATCAGCCCCAGCCAGTCCGTCATTCCCGGCGCAATGGCTGCCGCACCCTTGGCAACGGCTCTCTCACTGGGGGACAACCACCCGGTCCATACGCCAATCTGTCCCACCAGTCCGCAGGTGCCCATGCCGGAGGACACCGGCGGGCCGTTCATCTCCATTTCAAACAAGCAGGTGGCAATGGGCCCTGTAACGGCTGAGGTAAGAATAGCAGGCAGCCAGATTCGAGGGTTTTTCACAATGTTCCCCATTTGCAGCATGGAGGTACCCAGCCCCTGGCTCACTAGTCCGCTCCAGCTGTTTTCCCGGAAGGAGAGCACCGCGAAGCCCACCATATTGGCGCAGCACCCCGCCACCGCCGCTCCTCCGGCCAGTCCCGTCAGTCCAAAGGCCGCGCAAATGGCTGCCGAAGAGATCGGCAGCGTCAGCGCCATGCCCATCAAAACTGAGACGATGATTCCCATCAGAAAAGGCTGAAGCTCCGTCGCCCACATGATGACGCCGCCCACTGCTGTGGCGGCGGTACCAATAGCCGGGGCCCACCAGGCAGAGAGCCCAACGCCCACCAGGATTGTCACCAGGGGCGTCACTAGAATGTCCACTCTGGTTTCCTTGCTCACCGCCTTGCCGCATTCGGCGGCGATAGCGGCGATGAACAGCACTGCCAGAGGTCCCCCCGCTCCGTCCTGATCAGGGATCAGACTGGTGGAGCCCAGAGCATTGGCGGCGCAGCCCACTGTGGCCAGGGAGAACAGCACCAGCGGCGGGGCCTGGAGGGCAAAGCCGATGGCAACCGCCATGGCCGCGCCGCTCATAGCGGAAGCATAGCCTCCCACATCCACCAGGAAGGGAATGCCCGCCTGTTCTCCCAGCGTCTTGACAATGGTGCCGATGAGCAGGGAGCAGAACAGCCCCTGCGCCATGGCCCCCATGGCGTCAATGCCGTACCGTTTGGCGGAGAGAACGATGTTTTTTCGTTTGAGAAACGCTGTTATCTTTTCCATTTTGATGTACCTGCTTTATCAGTCTGATATATGTCATGACATATGCCTGTCTTATTGTAGCCCATTCTCCAGATTTGTCAAGCCCTTTCTTGCCATCCGTGAAAAAAGAGTGTATAATGGAGCAAAAATATTACAGGAGGACTGCTGTTCATGAAGCTGTCCCGTTTTTGGATTTGTTTGCTGGCACTGCTTCTGCTGGCCGGCTGCAAGCCCCACGCCCACGGAGAGCCCTGCGGCCCCGCCAGCCGGGAGCTGACCGCTATGGATACGTATATGGCCATGACCATCTATCACCAGCCTCGGGAAGAGGCTGAACAGAGCCTCCAGCAGGCCGTCGGTCTGATTGCGGAGCTGGATGAGCTGCTGTCTGTCACCGATACGGACAGCGAGCTCTACCGCGTTAACCACAGCGGCGGGGAAACGGTCTCTCTGTCGGAGGAAACCCAGGCCCTGCTGGCGGAAGCCCTGGCCTTGTGCAAGAGCACAGGGGGGGCGCTGGACGTGACCATTTACCCGGTGGTCCGGGCCTGGGGGTTCACCACAGGGGACTACCGGGTGCCGGAGCAGGAAGAGCTGCGGGCTCTGCTGGAAAAAGTGGACTACACCCAGGTCGCCCTGACAGAAGAAGGGGTGACTCTCCCGGAGGGAATGGAGCTGGATTTGGGGGCTGTGGCCAAGGGCTGGACCGGGGACCGGCTGATGGAGCTGTTCCGCTCCGCCGGAGTGACATCCGCCATTGTGGAGTTGGGGGGCAACGTTCAGGCGCTGGGGACCAAACCCGACGGCTCTCCCTGGCGGGTCGCGGTGCAGGCTCCGGAGGGGGGATACGCGGGCGCACTGGAAATCGCAGACAAGGCAGTGATTACCTCCGGCGGCTATCAACGCTACTTTGTGCAGAACGGTGAGACTTATATCCACATTATGGACCCTGCCAGCGGACGCCCGGCGGAAACAGGCCTGCATTCTGTGACCGTTGTCACGGACCGGGGGATTATGGGGGACGCCCTGTCCACCGCGCTGTTTGTCATGGGCCGGGAGAAGGCGGTGGACTACTGGCGTTTTCGCCAGGATTTTGACGCAATATTTCTGAGTGAGAACGGCACCGCCGCCATCACCGAGGGTCTGGAGGATTGTTTTTCTCTCTGCGGTGAATGGGAGGACCGCCCAATGGAGATCATACGAAAATAAACACAGCCCACGGGAAAATTTCTCCCGGTGAGCTGTGTTTATTTCTTTTGCCAGTATCCGGCGATCACTGCCAGGAACTCCGCGCCATACCGCTGGGCTTTCACCTGGCCCACACCGGAGACCTCCAGAAATTCCTCCATTGTCTTGGGCGCCTTGGCAGCCATGTCCGTCAGGGCGGCATTGGAGAAGATGATGTAGGGCGGTACGTCCTCCCTCCGGGCCAGCCGGGTCCGTTCCGCCTTCAAAACCGCCAGCAGTCCCTCGTCTGCCGGCAGAGAGGCCGCCAGCTTCTGCCGGGCTGCCGGAGCAGGCTCCTGCTCCACCCGGGTAACCATGGCGACCCGTTCTCCATGAAACAGCACCGCACCCGCCTGACCGCCGGGCCGGAGGGTGGCGTGCTCAGGATCGGTATAGACGTATCCCTGGGCCTCCAGACAGTCCAGATAAGCCCTTACCCGCTCCTGGGGCACCTCTCTCATCAGGCCGTAGGTAGACAGTTGATCCAACCCCAGTTCTTTGATCCGCCGGCTGCCGCCGCCCCGCAGAATCTGGACAATAAGAGCCGCGCCCACATAGTAACCAAGTCTGTCCCGGACCCTCTTGATACAGGAGAGGATCATCTGAGCGGGAACTGTGATGTCCGATTCGGTGTAAACGCCCCGGCAGCTGCCGCAGTTTTCGCAGCGCTCCGGGTGGGACTGGCCGAAGTAGTCCAGAATACGGCCCCGAAGACACCCGCCGCCCTTGCAATAATCCACCATTGTCCGCAGCCGGCCCATTTCCAGGGAGTCCGGCTGACCTTCCTGTCCTCGGGAGAGAAGCGCTCTGGCTGTGGCCACATCGCCGTCGCTGTAGAGAAGGATACAGTCCGCCGCCTCGCCGTCCCGCCCGGCACGACCCGCCTCCTGATAATAGGACTCCAGATTCTTGGGCATATTGTAGTGGATGACAAAGCTGACGTTGGACTTGTCAATACCCATGCCAAAGGCATTGGTAGCCACCATGATCTGACGGCGGTCAAACTGAAAGCCGTCCTGATTGCTCCGCCGCTCCTCTTCGCTCAATCCCGCGTGATACCTGGTGACGGAAAAGCCATGGACCTCCAGCTCCTGGCAGACCCGCTCCACGGCGGAGCGGGTGGCGCAGTAAATCACGCCGCTTTTTCCCCGCCGCTGGTCCAGCAGTGCCAGAAGCGCCGGAAGTTTTTTCCGGCCAGGACGCTGTACGTCAAAAAACAGGTTAGGCCGGTCAAAGCCTGTTACCACCCGCTCCGGGTTCTCCAGACCCAGCCGTACGGCGATATCCCCCTGCACCCGGGCAGTCGCCGTGGCTGTAAAGGCCGCCAGCACCGGCCGTCTGGGCAGAGAGGCCACGAACGCCGCAATACGCAGATAGCTGGGCCGGAAGTCCTGTCCCCACTGAGAGATGCAGTGCGCCTCATCCACCGCCACCAGAGGAATGTCCAGCGATCCCATAAGCTCCTGGAATCTCTGGTTTTCCAGCCGCTCCGGCGCCACATACAGCAGACGGCATCCGCCTCGCCGCAGCACACTCCACACCCGCCGGGACTCCTCCAGGTCCTGGGAGCTGTTAAGAAAGGCGGCAGAGATCCCTGCCGCTTCCAGCGCCGCCACCTGGTCCTTCATCAGAGAGATCAGCGGTGAGATCACCAGCGTCACGCCCGGCAGCAGCAGGGCCGGAACCTGATAGCACAGGGACTTGCCGCCGCCGGTAGGCATGATGCCCAGAACATCCCGGCCCGACAGAGCCGCGTCCACCAGTGACTCCTGGCCGGGGCGGAAGGCGTCGTGGCCAAAGTATTGCTTGAGTACGGAGTACTTGTCCACAGGCTCCCTCCTCTTGGCACGCCAAAGGCGCTACCCCGGGGGATAGCGCCTTTAAAGGTCAAAAATGTTACATCAGCTTGGTCGTATAGAACACCAGCTCCGCAAACAGTAGCACAGCTAATGCCCACAAAAGATAATAGGCAGTAACGCTTACAGCAGCCGCCAGAAGCAGCGCAGCTGCCGCGATGCCCAGAACTCCGTACAGAACCCGGTAATCGCACTCAGAGGAGAACACCTGAACGCCAAGAAGCTTGCCCCCGTCTTTCTGCACCCTGAAAACCAGGAACAACACCGCAACAACCACCGCCGCAGCGGCAATGCAGCCAATCATCACTGGCAGACGCCAGATCGAGGAATTTGCCGACGCACTGCGCAGCCAGACACTGAACATTGCTCCGCTGAGCATCACCGTACTCAAGGCGCACTCATGCTGATAGAGCAGATATACCAGCGCCAGCACCACCACAATGGGCACCAGAATACACATGGCGATGACGCCGGTGCCGTTGCTGAAGAAATGTGTGACAACCCAGCTGGATACCAGGAAAAATGCTCCTGCTCCTGCTGCCCAGGACATGATGGTACGCATTTTCCGATCCTGCCGCTTGAGGAAACCGGCCACAGCTCCGATTACCAGCGCCGCCAGCCCCACCCACGTGGCCGCCACCAGCACATTGTGCCAGGCCAGCATGGACCGGGGCGTCCCGAAAGCGTAACCGCGATAGACCAGGAACAGCCAGCACTCGGCAGCCAAACCCAGCAGGAATACATAGTATACACGGCTCAGAGTGCTGTTTTCCTGCTTCTCCCTGTCCGCGTGCTTTTGACTGATTGGTTTTTTAGACATATATTGAAACCTCCAACGGATAATCGCGCGGGGAAATCCCGCCAGACGGCAGGACGCTGGAATATCTTACCAGATTCCAGCCGGTTTTGCAAGAGAAAAACAAATTTTTGTAAAACAGGCCGGAGGGCGGAAGAATTTTGCTCAATTAATTTACCTGCCCGCTCAAACCGGGCAGTGCCGGGCAGGTGCGGCTGTGACGGCTGGTTTTCGTACAAACCCTTGATAAAGCGCACATAACGCCGCCATACGGAAGCCTGAAGATTGCAGCGGCCGGAAAATCAGTTCACCTGACGGCGGCGGGAGAGATTGATGGTACCCTCCTGCATGTCGGTGATCATGTCCAGACTCCGGCCGGTGCCTTCGGCCACACAGGCGATGGCATTCTCCGCCACGGAGGTGGCAATGCCTGTGCGGGAAGTGATGAGCTTGTCAAAGCCGTACACCAGACTGCCGCCGCCGGTCATCATGATACCATTGGTGGATACATCCGCCACCAGCTCCGGCGGCGTGCGCTCCAGAACGGCGTGGATGCTCTCCAGAATCCGCTCGGTGGGCTCCTCGAAAGCTTCCATCATCTCGGCGGAGGACACGGTGATGGTTTTGGGCAGGCCGGTGAGCAGGCAACGGCCCTTCACGTCCATGAAGGCGTCCTCCTCCCGGGGGTAGACGCAGCCAATGGCGATTTTCATTTTCTCCGCCGTACTGTCGCCCACCAGGATATTGTGTTTGCGGCGCATATATTTCACCACGGCCTCGTTGAACTGGTCCCCGGCCACCTTGATGGAGGCGGACTCCACCACGCCTCCCAGGGAGATGACGGCGATGTCGGCGGTGCCGCCGCCGATATCTACAACCATATGGCCGTCCGGCTTCATGATGTCAATGCCCGCGCCGATGGCAGCGGCAATGGGCTCTTCAATCAGGTACACCCTCCGGCAGCCCGACTGTATGCCCGCATCCACCACGGCGCGCTCCTCCACCTCGGTGATGCCGGAGGGGACGCAGATGATGACCCGGGGCTTGAAAACCATAAAACCCGCTACCTTGCGGATGAACTCCTTGAGCATCCGCTCAGTCATGTCATAATCAGAGATCACGCCCTCCCGCAGAGGGCGGATGGCAACTATGTTGCCGGGAGTGCGGCCCAGCATCTGACGGGCTTCCTCGCCCACCTTCAGCAGCTTGCCCGTATTCTTGTCCATAGCCACCACGGAGGGCTCGTTGAGAACGATGCCTTTATTTTTCACATATACCAATACGGAAGCAGTACCCAGGTCAATCCCGATATCTTTCGCGATAGCGCACATACTTTTCCACCTCGTCAGTTGTCCATTCTATTTTGAGCAATTTATTTGCTGATACTCTAAAAATTCATTATACTAAGCCCGTCCAAATTTTGCAAGCGATTGGCAGGACTTTCTTTCTTAAAATTTGCCAAATTATCCCAAGGATTTCCCGGATTCCTTCTGATGGCCTCCTGCCAGAGCCGCGCATACTACGCTGGACGCTCCCGCCGCCAGCAATGCGTCCGCCGCCGCGGACATGGTGCTGCCGGTAGTACACACGTCGTCAATAAGCAGAAACCGGCGGCCCCGCACCCGATCCGGACGGGGAACGGCGTAGGCGTTCCTTATGTTCCGCATCCGGTCCGACGGGTCGTTCAGCGAGGACTGGGCCCGGGTATGGCGGATCTTCTTCAGAACCGGTTCCGCCCGGAGGCCCCAGAGGCGGGAGGTTTCCTCCGCCAGAAGGCGGGCCTGGTCGAAGCCCCGCTCAAAATTCCGGCGGAGGCTGACGGGGACGAACGTCACCGCGTCGAACTCCCCGCCCAGCCGCTCTGCCGCCGTCTGGGCGAGATAGCGGGCAAAAACTCTGGCCCGCCAGGACTTCCCTCCAAATTTCAGCGCTCTGATCCCTTCCCGTACCGGGCCGTCATAGTAAAGCGCCAGGGCGCAGCGGAAGCCGGTCTCTCCGATGAGCTGGAGGGAATCCTCCTCCCTCCGGAAAGGAAGGATTCCTTCGCAGTCTGGACAAACGTCTCCGCGCTCTACCAGACTGCCGCAGAACGCGCATCTGGGCGGAAAGAGGAGGTCCGCAACGGCGGACGCAAGCTTTCTGTTCACTCCGCCGCCCTTCATTTCCGGTCCTTCCGGGGGTAGGGGCGTGGATCGTCAGTAAGCTCCGCCAAATAGTCCATACTGGTATCCAGCGCCAGAGCAATGCGGCGCAGCTGCTCATAGGTGTAATAGCGCTTGCCCGTCTCCAGCTTGGAATAATCACTTTGATCTATTCCCGTCAGTATCTGCATTTTGATTTGCGTATAGCCCCGCTCTTTGCGGAGCGTCCGTAATCTGGTCATACCATCACCAGTTACAGTATGGCGGTTTGACCTATCTTTTATAGGGAGATATTGACCTAAAATTTCCCATATGGACAAAAACGCCCCGCCCATTCGGGCGGGGCGCACAGGCTGTCTGCCAAAAGGCGGGAAAATTCCGGTCCGGAGCGGATCACTGTCCGGCAAAGTAGTACCCCACTCCTCTTCTGGTGAGAATCAGAGCCGGATTTGCCGGATCATCCTCAATTTTCTCCCGCAGCCGCCGGACGGTAACGTCCACGGTACGGACGTCGTCGCCCACATAGTCGTAATTCCACACCTGCTCCATCAGGTCGGTTCTGGAGTACACTTTCCCGGGATGACCGGCCAGAAAGACCAGCAGCTCATACTCCCGCTGGGTCAGGGCAATGGGCTTGCCGTGTTTGCTGACCTGGTAGTTCTCCGGATCAATGGTCAGACCGCCTGCCGCAGGCGCGGCTGCGGACTCCACATGTCCCATGGCGGTACGGCGGATATTCGCCTTCACCCGGGCCATCAGCTCCCGCATGGAAAAGGGCTTTGTAATGTAGTCATCCGCGCCGATCTCCAGGCCCAGGACCTTGTCTGCCTCCTCCTCCCGGGCGGTGAGGATGATGACCGGTACGTTGTCCCCCTCCTCCCGCAGAACCCGGCACACATCAAACCCGATCATCTTCGGCAACATCACATCCAGAAGAATCAGATCCGGGCGGTTCTCCCGGGCGGAGGCCAGCCCGGACTCGCCGTCATAGGCTGTCAGCGTGGCATAGCCCTCTCTCTCCAAATTGAAGCGGACAATGTCCACAATACTCTTCTCGTCCTCCACAATGAGAACGGTCTTTTTTTCTCCCATATCGTCTCCTTTGCCGCGCCGGGGCGCGGGCGTCACAGTCCCAGCAGCAGCTTTCCCTTGAGCACTGCGGCGATGGTCTTGGCATCCCGGATCTCCCCGGAAAGCACCTGCTCCACCAGTTCGCCGAAGGGAACCCGCTCCAGATTCAGAAACTCATCCTCGTCCAGGTGAGTTTCTCCAAAGGTCAGATCCCGGGCCAGATACATGCGGATGATCTCCCCGCAGTAGCCAGGGGAGGGGTACAGCTCCCCCAGAGAGCGGAACTCTCCGGCTGTAGCCCCGGTCTCCTCCTCCAACTCCCGGACGGCTGCCGCTTCCGGGTCTTCGCCGTACTCCAGCTTTCCGGCGGGCAGTTCCCGCAGAACCTGCCGGTAGGGGTAGCGGAACTGGCTGACCAGCAGAGCCCGGTTCTCATCGTCCAGCGCCAGAACGCACACGCCGCCGGGATGGTCCACCACCTCCCGTATAGACTCGCCTCCGCCGGGCAGGCGGACCGTGTCCCGCCGGATATGCAGGACGCGGCCATCAAAAATTCTCTCACTGGACAGAGTTGTCTCCATCAAATCCATGGCAGTCTCCTTTTCTCGTCGCATTTTCTTTTTTAGTATACCATGGATGTCCGGGAAATTCCATAGCAATACCAATCTTCCGGTAAAATATTTCCCAGTGCCGATGACTTCCGGCAGCTCCCTTCTCAAGAAGAAGATCAGTTTACCCGCATGAACCCCGTCCGCTCTGTTCTCCGCTCAAACTCCCGCAGGCCCTCCATCAGCAGCTTGCAGGCGCGATTCCCGTCCCCGGACCGTATGCAGTCCGTGAAGGCCCGCAGCCGCTCCAGGCAGGATTCCACACCGAAAGCCTCGATATACGCCCGCCAGAACTCCCGGCTCACCGGGGCGAAGGCGTTGAGAATCAGGGGCGTGATGGAGTTGCCGCTGAGGAAGGCGACCGTCCGGTGGTAACGGAACATGGCGTCCGCAAAGGCGTAGACGTCCTCCCGGGCCGCCTCCTCCGCCTGCTGGTACAACTCCTCCAGGCGCTTCAGATCCTCCCGGGTGCGGCAGGCGGCCAGCTCCTGGAAGGCAGGACCCTCCAGATAGTAACGTACTTGCAGAATGCTCCGGCAGGTCTTCGCGTCCAGCTGTCCGCCGTGGTAATGCATGATGGCCAGCAGGGTGTCCAGCGTACCGGTCTGGGCGTAATCTGCTACGGTGACTCCCTGGCGGCGGGCCACGTCCAGAAATCCCTGCCGGTGGAGTTCCCGGATACCCTCGTGGACGGCGGACTTGCTGATTTTCATCCCGTCGGCCAGCTCCCTCTCTGTGGGCAGCCGGTCTCCCGGGCGCAGCTGCCCGGAAAGAATCATTCCCGTGATCTGCTGAACAAACAGCTCCCGGATGGAGGGAGCCACGATTTCCTTGAATTCCACGGAGGTCCTCCTTCTGGTCTGACCACGACCTTAAAATCCGAGCCAAATAACTTTATGAAGAATAGACAATAAACGGACCTTTACTTCCCTATTAAAATATCATAAAATAGACGGTACAGCAAGACATAAATCAATCCCCCCTGGTTGGGGCAGGCGAAAGTCTCCCCAAAAGAGCAGAACGAAAAGAGGAGGAAATTGAGAAGATGGGGAAGCAGACCAAATCCAACATGCCTCTGGATGAGAGCAGACTGTCCTTCCAGATTCCCCGGACAGACCAGCCCAGAGAGAAAATTCTCAAGCTGGGCCAGATGATTACCGACCGGGTGTCCGCCAAGCTCCATGGCGTCACCGGAGACGATCCGGAGTACTGGGGCCTGGCGGGACGGGTGACGGACGAGATGGCGGACGTGGCCCTGAAAATGAAGGTGAGAAAGCCCAAGACCTTCCAGCAGATCCAGAAGCTTACCGGCATGGAGCCGGAAAAGCTGCAAAAGCTGCTGGACGAGATGGCCTGGGTGGGACTCATCGAGTACAACTGGGAGAATCTGGACGGGAAGAATCCCGGCCACGAAAAGCGGTACGTTCTGCCGCAGTATGTGCCCGGCAGCGCCGAATTTTTCAACATGCGGCAGGAGGACATTGACCGCAACCCGGAAGTGGCGGCCTTCTTTGAGCGAATGACTTTTCTGCCCCTGGAGAAAATCACCCCCATGGTGCCCCCCGGCGGCGCGGGCATCGGCATGCATGTGATCCCCGTAGAGAAGGCCATCGAGGCGGAAAACCAGACCCTCAGCATTGAGCACATCTCCTACTGGATGGACAAGTACGAGGGCAAGTATGCCGCCAGCATGTGCTCCTGCCGTCCCTCCCGGGCCAAACTGGGAGAGGGCTGCGGCGACTGCGCCGACGACTGGTGCATCGCCATGGGGGATATGGCCGACTACATCGTGGAAACCAAGCGGGGCCGGTACATCACCAAGGAGGAGGCTTTGGACATCTTCTGCCGGGCGGAGGAAAACGGCTTCGTCCATCAGATTACCAATATCGACGGCGAACAGAAAATCTTTGCCATTTGTAACTGCAACGTCAACGTCTGCAACGCCTTGCGCACCAGCCAGCTGTTCAACACCCCCAACATGAGCCGGTCGGCCTACGTGGCCCGGGTGGAGGCGGAAAGCTGCGTGGCCTGCGGCCGGTGCGTGGAGGTTTGCCCCGCCGGCGCGGTGAAGCTGGGCCAGAAGCTGTGTACCAAAGACGGCCCCGTCCAGTATCCCCGGCAGGAGCTTCCCGACGAGGTGAAATGGGGTCCGGAGAAGTGGAGCGTGGACTACCGGGACAAAAACCGAATCAATTGTTATGATTCCGGCACCGCCCCCTGCAAGACCGCCTGCCCGGCCCATATCGCCGTCCAGGGCTATCTGAAATTCGCCGCTCAGGGCAAGTACCGGGAAGCCCTCCAGCTCATCAAGCGCGAGAATCCTTTCCCTGCCGTCTGCGGCCGGGTGTGCAACCGCCGGTGCGAGGACGCCTGCACCCGGGGTACCGTAGACCAGGCGGTGGCCATCGACGAAGTCAAACGCTTCATCGCCCAGCAGGATATGGACGCGGAGCACCGCTTTATCCCCACCCCGGTGATCCCCAAGGTGCAGGGAGGTTTTGAGGAGAAGATCGCCGTCATCGGCGCCGGTCCGGCGGGTCTGAGCTGCGCTTACTATCTGGCGGAAAAGGGCTACAAGCCCACCGTCTTTGAAAAGAACGAGAAACCCGGCGGCATGCTCCGCTACGGCATCCCCTCCTTCAAGCTGGAAAAAGACGTCATCGACGCGGAAATTGACATTATCCGCCAGATGGGCGTGGAAATCAGGTGCGGCGTGGAGGTTGGAAAGGATGTGACTCTGGACGGGCTCCGCGCCCAGGGTTATAAGGCTTTTTACATCGCTATCGGCTGTCAGGGCGGCCGGAAGGCCGGCATCCCCGGGGAAGACGCGGAGGGCGTCATGACCGCAGTAGATTTCCTGCGCACTGTGGGCGGGGACGAGCGCTATCCCGTGGAAGGCGCCGCAGTGGTAGTGGGCGGCGGCAACGTAGCCGTGGACGTGGCCCGCTCCGCTGTGCGCTGCGGAGCGGAAAGCGTGAAGATGTTCTGTTTGGAGCCCCAGGACAAAATGCCAGCCTCCGAGGAGGAACTGGAGGAAGCCGCAGAGGACGGCGTGACGATGGAGTGCGGCTGGGGTCCCAAGGAAATTCTCACGGAAAACGGGAAAGTCACCGGTATCGTTCTGAAAAGATGCGTCTCCGTCTGGGACGGAGAGGGGCGCTTCAATCCCAGCTACAACGAGGACGACACCATCACGATCCCCTGCCGCCGTGTATTTTTGAGCATCGGCCAGTCCATCCTCTGGGGCGATCTGTTGAAGGGCAGCAAGGTGGAGCTGGGCCGTGGTCAGGGCGCTCTGGCCGACAGGCTGACTTACCAGACCGCCCAGCCCGACATCTTTGTGGGCGGCGACGTATACACCGGGCCAAAGTTTGCTATCGACGCCATTGCCGCCGGCAAAGAGGCCGCCGTATCCCTCCACCGGTTCGTGCAGCCGGATACCAGCCTGACCATCGGCCGCAACCGCCGGGAGTTCATCGAGCTGGACAAGAAAAATGCCCTCATCGACCTCAACTACGACACCGCCCCCCGTCAAAAGCCGGGATACAACGAGGCCCTGCGCCGCACCTTCCGGGACGGCCGGGAAACCTTCACCGAGGAGCAGGTCAAAGCGGAAACCGCCCGGTGCCTGGGCTGCGGCGCGTCGGTGGTGGACCCCAACAAGTGCATCGGCTGCGGCCTGTGCACCACCAAGTGCGGCTTTGACGCCATCCATCTTCACCGGGAGCGGCCGGAGTGCAGCACCATGGTGAAGGCGGAGGACAAGATGAAGGCCATTCTCCCCTACATGGTCAAACGTGAACTCAAAATCAAAAAGGCCGCCAGGAAGCGCAGGTAAGCCATGCATGAGCTGGGAATTGTGTTCCACGTCATCGGCATGGCGGAAAAGGCGGCGGCGGAAAACCGGGCGGAGCAGGTGGCTTCCGTTACCCTGAAGCTGGGAGAGGTTTCCGGAGCCATCCCCCGCGAGCTCACCAGCTGCTGGGACTGGGCGGTAAAGCGGACGGAGCGGATGAAGGAGGCCCGGCTGATCATCGAGACCATCCCTGCGCTCACCGTCTGCCAGGACTGCGGACAGAACTATCCCACGGTGCCCCAGGGAAAAATCTGCCCCCACTGCGGCAGCGCCCGGACCTGTCTGACCCAGGGAAACGAGATAGAGCTGAAGGAAATCGCCATTACATGACAGGAGAAGGCCATGGAACCATATAAGATCATTGAAATCAAGCAAAGCGTTTTCGCGGACAACAACCGGGAGGCGGACCGTCTGCGGGAGACCTTGAAGCGGGAGGGGACCTTCCTGCTCAACCTCATGTCCTCCCCCGGCTCAGGGAAGACCACCACCCTTCTGCGCACCATCGAGCGGCTGAAGGACCGGCTGCGCATCGGCGTGATGGAGGCGGACATCGACTCCGACGTGGATGCGGCGGCCATTGCCAGCGCCGGGGTACGCAGCGTTCAGCTCCACACCGGCGGCATGTGCCACCTGGACGCGGGAATGACGGAGCAGGGTCTGCGGGAGCTGGGAACGGCGGAGCTGGATCTGGCAGTGCTGGAAAACGTGGGCAATCTGGTGTGTCCGGCGGAATTTGACACCGGAGCGGTGAAGAACGCCATGATTCTTTCCGTACCGGAGGGGCACGACAAGCCTCTGAAGTACCCGCTGATTTTCACAGTCTGCGATGTGCTGCTGATCAACAAGATAGACGTACTTCCCTATTTTGACTTCGATCTGGAGAAGGTTCGGGAATACGCCCATATGCGCAACCCGCGGCTGAAAATTTTCCCCGTCTCCGCCAGGACCGGGGAGGGCATGGACGTCTGGACGGACTGGCTGGAGAAGCAGGTCCGGGAATGGGTGAGCCATACCTGATAAATTGTGTGTCATAAAAGTAATCAGGAGGAATTTTTCATATGTTATTCCAGGTTTACGGCGCCGGAGCGGGCTGGCAGCTGCTGGGGTGGCTGCTGGTATTCACGGGACTGGTGCTGGCCAACGAGGTGGCCCGGCGGAGCAAGCAGGGGGGCATTTTCTGCTTTCTGATTCTGCCGGGCGTACTGACAGTATACTTTATCGCCATCTATATCTGCGCTGCCATGGGAATGGATTGGGCTCTGACCAATCAGACCTACGTCCACATGAACAGCTGGTTCCACTACGCCAAACTCTACGCCGCCACGGCGGGATGCATTGGCTTCATGATGCTCAAATATAAGTGGAGCATTGGTAAAACCGAATGGTTCAAGGCGTTCCCCTTTGTGATCGTAGCCATCAACATTCTCATTGCCGTGGTCAGCGACTTCGAGTCCGGCGTGAAGGGCTTCATGGCTCTTCAGCAGTATGGCGACCGGTGGTGGCTGTCCAGCGAAAACGTGTGGCTGTACGGCGGGTGGTGGAACTGGGTCAACGGCATCGCGGGCATTATCAACATCTTTTGCATGACCGGCTGGTGGGGCATCTATACCTCCAAAGATCATAAGGATATGCTCTGGCCGGACATGACCTTCTTCTATATTCTCGCTTATGACCTGTGGAATTTTGAGTATACCTACAATAATTTGCCCACCCACTCCTGGTACTGCGGCCTGGCTCTGCTGCTGGCTCCCACCTTTGCCAATGCGCTGTGGAACAAGGGCGGATGGATTCAGAACCGGGCCAATACCCTGGCCCTGTGGTGCATGTTCGCCCAGGTATTTCCCCTGTTTCAGGATGCGGGGCGGTTCTCCGTACTGCCCTCGTTGTACGCCGAGGGCGTGATGAGCCCGGCGGTACGGCCTGGCGCGGCGGATCCCACCATGCAGGGCGTTATTGCAGTGATCACCCTGATGGTCAACGTGTTCGTACTGGGAATCATCATCAAGCGTTCCGTGGAGCAGAAGAAGAATCCCTACAAGCAGGAAATTTTTACCGATCAGAAGGACTTCCGTCTGGCCATGGCCCGAGCGGAGAAGTAATCCGCGCCCTTCCCCGCCGCGAAAGGCCGGAACGGAGGCAGCGCCGCAAAATTTTCTTGACAAACGGGGAGAGATGGGGTAGAATAGATTCAGAAAGGAAGGTGGACGGATATGCTGAAAAACAAAACAGCCGTCGTGACCGGCGGAACCCGGGGAATCGGATTCGCCATTGTGAAAAAGTATCTGGAAAATGGAGCGCGGGTGGCCGTTGCCGGATCCCGGCAGGAGACTGTGGACAGGGCGCTGGACCAGCTGACAGAGTATCAGGACCGAGTAATGGGAATCTGTCCCGACCTCTGCGACCCCGATTCCGTGGCGGATGCCTTCGCCGCTGTCCGGGAGCGGTTCGGCAGTCTGGACATTCTGGCCAACAACGCGGGGATTTCTTCCCGCACCAGCTTGTATGAATACACCCTGGAGGAGTTCTCCAAGATTCTGGACATCAACCTCAAAGCTGTTTTTGTCTGCTCCCAGGCCGCCGCGAGAATCATGAAGGAGCAGGGCGGCGGCGTAATCATCAACACCAGCTCCATGGTCAGCGAATATGGGCAGCCTGCCGGGTGCGGCTACCCCGCCACGAAGTTCGCCGTCAACGGCCTGACCAAGTCCCTGGGCAGGGAATTGGCCAGAGATGGTATCCGGGTCAACGCGGTGGCCCCCGGCGTGACGAAAACCGACATGGTAGCCGCGCTGCCCCAGGAGATGGTGGAGAGAATCTCTGCGGGAATTCCCATGGGCCGGCCCGGAGAGCCGGAGGATATCGCCAACGCCTTCCTCTACCTGGCCAGCGGGCAGGCGTCCTATGTCACCGGCGTCGTGCTGAAGGTGGACGGAGCGGCAATGACCTGAGGAAGGCTCCCTCCGGATTTACGAAAGAAAGGATGCTCCATGATGTATTTGCAGCCTGTCGCTCTGACCGACGGCAGGGAATTCTATGAGATGCTCCAGCATATCGGTCCTGATGAGAACGGCTTTATCAACCCAGTCAACGGCATGGAATACGCCAGGTTTTCCGGATGGCTGAAGAAACAGGCGGACATGGCGCAGGGAATCGGGCTGGAGGACTGGATGGTACCGGCCAGCACCTATTGGCTGATGGCCGACGGCATTCCTGTGGGGAAAGGCAACCTGCGCCACAGGCTTACGGAAGCGCTGGCCGAAGCCGGAGGCCACATTGGCTACGCCGTGGACTCCACCCAGCGGGGAAAAGGTTATGGCAAGGCTCTGCTGCGGCTCCTGCTTGAGGAAGCCGGGCGAATTGGTGTCGCCGGGGACATTCTGGTTACAATCCGCCCGGACAACATTGCCTCCCGCCGGGTGGCGGAAGCCTGCGGCGGCAAGCTGCGGCGTGAGACAGCGGAGCGGACATATTACTGGTTCACACAGCGGAAATGACAACAAAAAAACCGGACAGACTTCCTGGAAGTCTGTCCGGTCTTTTTAAGGATTCGGGTCTTCTTCCTCCCCGTCCCCCAGAGGGTCCAGCAGCAGAGGGTAAACCGGTCCCATAGACCCCATGATGTTCATGGCCCCGCCCAGAAACAGCAGGCGGCGGGCCGTGTCCTCCGAGCGCCGGGCGCCATCCGGCCCCGGTTCCTCCTCGGGCAGAAAGGGTATCCCCGTATTCATATCCAGCGGCATCTGATCTCACCTCGTCCGTAGGTTGCCCGGCGCGGACTTTTTTATAGGAGGAAATGATTTCCCCGGTATATCCCTTCGTCTCCGGCAGATACTATGACAGGAATCTTTTGCAAGGAGACGCGCCATGGAAATTTCAAAACAGGAATATCAAAAATTTGTTCAGGAACGGGCGAAAAGTTCGCCTATCGCGAAGAACTGCACCCTCGCTTTCCTTACCGGAGGCGGCATCTGCGTACTGGGACAGGCCGTTATGGACGGCTGGACCGCGCTGGGGCTGGAAAAAACCGACGCGGGTACAGCCACGTCCATCTCCCTGGTGTTCCTTTCCGTTCTGTTGACGGGACTGAACCTTTACAACAAACTGGGCCGTTACGGCGGTGCGGGAACCCTGGTGCCCATCACCGGCTTTGCCAATGCGGTGGCCTCCCCAGCCATTGATTTCAAAAGCGAAGGGCTGATAACCGGCATGGCGGCAAAAATGTTCACTGTGGCCGGACCGGTGATCGTATTCGGCGTGGCCGCCAGCGTGGTATACGGCGTAATACTGATGCTGATGTGACGGGCAGGCGGACCGCTGGCGGCAGTCCGCCTGCCTCCTCTTTTGGCGGGAAACAAAAATTGTAGTGGAAAAACAGGAACGCGTGTGGTATACTGGTTTCATTCAAACATAGGAGGGAACCATTATGCCATATGTGTTAGCCGCTATCGGCGTCATTATCCTGATTCTGCTGGTCACAAATATCCAAGTGGTGCAGCAGTCCCGCGCCTTCGTGGTGGAGCGCCTGGGTGCGTATCAGACCACCTGGGGCGTGGGTCTGCACATCAAACTGCCCTTCATCGACCGGGTGGCCAAGCGGGTCAGCCTGAAGGAACAGGTGGTGGATTTCGCGCCTCAGCCCGTTATCACCAAGGACAACGTTACCATGCAGATCGACACGGTCATCTATTTCCAGATCATTGACCCCAAACTTTACGCCTACGGCGTGGAGCACCCCATGAGCGCTATTGAGAACCTGACCGCCACCACCCTGCGCAACATCATCGGCGATCTGGAGCTGGACCAGTCTCTCACCAGCCGGGACCACATCAACACGCAGATGCGCGCCATTCTGGACGAGGCCACGGATCCTTGGGGCATCAAGGTCAACCGGGTGGAGCTGAAGAACATCATTCCGCCCCGGGACATTCAGGATTCCATGGAAAAGCAGATGCGGGCCGAGCGGGAACGCCGGGAGGCCATCCTTCAGGCCCAGGGTCAGAAGGAGAGTCAGATCCTGGTGGCCGAGGGTGAAAAGCAGTCCGCCATTCTCCGGGCCGACGCCGCCAAGCAGTCCGCCATTCTGGAGGCCGAGGGTCAGGCCGCCGCGATTCTCAAGGTGCAGCAGGCTCTGGCAGACTCCATCAAGCTGCTCAACGAGGCCAACCCCAACGATCAGGTGGTAAAGATCAAGGCTCTGGAGGCTTTCCAGGCCGCCGCCGACGGAAAAGCCACCAAGATCATTATTCCCAGCGAGATTCAGGGGCTTGCCGGTCTGGCCAGCAGCGCCAAGGCACTGCTGGAGGCAGACGTGAAGAAATAAGCTCTCCGCAGGCGCTGCCCCGGCCTCCAGCAGAAGGTCAGGGCGGCGCCTATTCTTTGTCTGGTTCCGCTTTCCCGGTATCCTGCACCATTTTGGGGCATGCCTTTGTAACCCGCTGCTACCCCAAATGATTGATAGCAGTATTAAATATAGACTCCTAAATGTTATCAAGCATGTCATACAAACTGAGGTGTATTGTGTAAATTGCCTGCCGGCATATACCTGTGCATTTCTTACCACTACCACGGCTATCAACGTCTATAAATGCGGGTTGAATGTCATTCGTATTGGTTGTATACTTGGCTCGTGACAAATGATAAATCAGGATTTGCATAGGACGGCAATATAATGAAGTACCTGATAAAATATCTCATAGATTTTGCAGTGTTGGTTTTCCTGTATGCCTTCGTCTTTTTCAGGAAGTGGAGAACCCGGGGCAGAGACAGCCTGCTTGTCAACACCCTTATGTATGCGTACCTCTCTCTGGTACTCTATTTTACCATGATGCCGGTGGCCGCATCCATTCCATTCATGCTGGATCACCCCTATAAGCCCATGAATCTGGTACCGTTTATCGATGTTTCTTTAAGGAGAGGGGACTTTTTCAGGCAGGTGTTTTTGAACGTTATCATGACCCTGCCCTTCGGGTTCCTGTTTCCGCTGACCCGGAACAAAAGGGCCAGCTTCGGCGTGACGGTATTTTTCTGCTTTTTGATGAGCCTGAGCATCGAGCTGCTGCAGCCGTTCTTTGACCGCTCCTCGGACATCACGGATCTGATTACGAATGTGACCGGCGGCGCGTTGGGCTATGGTCTGTATGTTGTTTTTAAGCCGGTCAGCTTTTGGGTCTTGGAGCGTTTGAAAACCAGATGACAGACCGTTTTGGGGATTTCATCTGTTCTCTCTTGAGAGATGATGCCCACTTCAGCATGTACCCATCAATATCGCTGTCAGAAAGACGGCAAAACAGAGCAAGAGCAGGCCGCCGGCCTGCTCTTGCCTTACCCTGTTCAACGGCTGAATCATATTTTTCTGTTTTTCTCCGGCACATTTTCTTCCCACTTGCGTCTGAACAGATGAAAGAGGTGATTTCCATGGACAAAAGGCTGCTGGCGCTGTACAGCCTGGCCCACTTCTGGGTGGATCTGTGCTGCGCACTCCTGATTTTTCGGACGCTGGCCGGGAAAACGGATTTTGCTCTGTGCCTGCTGCTGTACAATTTCTGCGCCTTTGCGCTGCAAATGCCCTTGGGGCTGCTGGCAGACCGGCTGGACCGGAACGGGGCCGCAGCCGCAGCGGGCTGTATGCTGACCGCCCTGGCATACCTGATCCCGGGGACGGTTCTGTGCGCCGTGACGGCGGGAGTGGGAAACGCTCTGTTTCACCTGGGCGGCGGGGTCGACGTGCTCAACCGGAGCCAGGAGCGGGCCTGGGCCCTGGGGGTGTTCGTCTCCCCGGGGGCATTGGGGCTGTTTCTAGGGACCCTGTGGGGCAGGGGGACGGCGCAGGGACTGTGGCTGGGACCAGCAGGGCTCATTCTGCTGGGCGGGACAGTTTTGTGGCTGTGCCGGCGGAGCACCGGCACGCTGCGTTCCGGCAACGCGCCGGTGAACCTGGACGCGCCGGGCGGATATGGCGCGCTGATGCCCCTGTTTCTGGTGGTGGTGCTGCGGTCCTACATGGGCATGAACCAGGCGTTCCCATGGAAGGCGGACTGGGCAGTATGGCTGACGCTGGCGCTGGTGCTGGGAAAAACGGCGGGGGGCTTCGCTCTGGACCGGCTGGGGTCGGGGAGGGCCGCCGGGTGGAGCCTGGGGCTGGCGGCAGCGCTGTATCTGGCCTCCGCACTGCCCCTGCCGGGCGTGCTGGCGGTATTCCTGTTCAACATGACCATGCCGGCAACTCTGTGGGCGGCGGCCAGGGTCATGCCGGGGGCCAAGGGGTTCACCTTCGGACTGCTGACCTTCGCGCTGTTTTTGGGGTTCCTGCCCTCCTGGCTGGGTTGGCCCAGCCTGTTGGCGGGACCGGCGAGCTATGCGCTTATGGCGGCGGCCAGCCTTGCGCTGCTGTGGCTGCCGCTGCGGAAGGAGGCGGCTCGATGCTGAAAATTTTGGCGGTGTCGCTGGCGCTGACACTGGTGTTTGAGGAGGCGTTTGCCCTAGCCTGGGGCCTCCGGGGACGGCGGGAGCTGGGGCTGGTGGCGCTGATGAACTGCCTGACCAATCCGCCTGTCGTGCTGCTGTACTATACGGCTGCGGGGCTGTGGCGCTGGAACGCCATACTGTCGGCGGTGGTTCTGGAGGCAGCGGCGGTGGCGGTGGAATGGCGGTGCTGCCGGGCGTACTCGGAGCAGGTGAAAAGGCCATTCCTGTTTGCGCTGTTCATCAATCTGTTTTCCTATGGCGCGGGGTGCGCCATCAATCTCTTATAAATCGGGAGGTTTCAAGGTGAAGAAGGTTTTGACTCCGGCGCTGGTCCTTGTGACTGCACTGTCCCTGACGGCAGCGGCCCGGGCGGACGTGATCGCCGGTCCGGCAGCGGCGCTGTATTACGGCACGCGGCTTCTGCCCTGGGTGCTGGTGGGAGCCGTGGTGGGCGTCACCGTCTATCTGCTGCGAAGGTTCTGGAAAAAGAAGAAATGAGAGGGAATACTATGAAACGCTTTTTGAATTGTGCTCTGGCGGTGGTGATGCTGCTGGCTTTGACTGCGCCCGCTTACGCAGATATTATGTGGGAGCCCCGCAGCAACCATTTTTACGAGTCCCACCGACAAGAATGCGAATACAATACCCGCAGCTACTATGCCAATGGGAGTGAGGGGTTCGTCACCCTGTACGACGCCCCCGGCGGCAGCCTTGTGGAGGCGCAGTATGAAAACGGGGAGCTGCTGTGGGTGGGTTACACCTACCAGGGAAAGTGGGCCCTGGCCAGCTACTGGCAAAATGGCGAGGAGACCACCGGCTGGGTCCCCATGGAAGACCTGTCGCTCAAGTACGACTACCTTTCCTTTGAAGAGGAGTATGCGGACCGGATCAAACCTTACGAGGATGAATTTGCCAGCTATGGCGGGGACGCGGAGGCAGTGAACTTTTACGAGTATCCTGGTGCGCCGGAGATCCGCGAAAGCTTTGAGACCGGCAGCGGTCACAGCATGGACATCCTGGAGATTCTAACTGGTTCCGGCGAGTCCTCCAGCAGCATCCGCAGCATTTTCGTGGACGAGGACGGACGCACCTGGGGGTATGTGCCCTATATGTACGGCATCCGCAATATCTGGTTCTGTCTGGATGCGCCTGATGGGACAGACTTCCCGGTGAGAGAGGTCTCCGAGACGACACTGATTTCCGCCCGGGAGCCCGTCCTGCCCGCCGTGTCCTATGGCCCCTATGTCCTGGTGGCGGCGGTGGTGCTGGCCACCGGCGGTATTCTGGCAGTCTTTTACGGCAAACGGCGGAAATCGACGGATTGACCTCTTGCGAAACGGCGCGCTTTCGGTTACAATGGAGGGGACTTCACGACTGAGGTGACGCCCGTGAAAAAGGAACGAAAGCCCCTGGGGTTGTATATTCATATTCCCTTTTGCAAAAGCAAATGTATTTACTGCGATTTCTACTCCCTGCCCAACGCGGAGGAGCAGATGGACCGCTACACCGCCGCTCTGTGCAGCCAACTGGCGGAAATCTCCCGGCAGACCACCGCCCACGAGGTAGACACAGTCTATTTCGGCGGCGGGACTCCCACCTGGCTGGGAGAAAAGCGTCTGAAGCAAATTCTGAAAACGGTAGAAAAGCACTACCGCATTGCCAAAAAGCCGGAAATCACGCTGGAAGCCAACCCGGACAGCGCCGGGGACTGGAAGGTTCTCCGCTCCCTGCGCCGGGCGGGCTTCAACCGGCTTTCCCTGGGGGTGCAGTCGGCGGACGACGAGCAGCTGAAGCTGCTGGGGCGGCCGCATACCTTTGCCCAGGCCGGAGAGGCCGTGGCCGCCGCCAGAAGGGCAAAGATCCGAAACCTGTCCCTGGATCTCATCTACGGCCTGCCCGGCCAGACCATGGAGAGCTGGCGGGATACTCTGGAAAAGGCCGCCGCCCTGGCGCCGGAGCACTTGAGCTGCTACGGGCTGAAGGTGGAGGAGGGCACGCCCCTGTGGGACATGCGGGCGGCCGCAGCGCTGCCGGACGACGATTTGCAGGCAGACATGTACCTGTGGACTGTGCGGCGGCTGGAGGAGCTTGGGTACCAGCAGTACGAAATCTCCAATTTCGCCAAGCCGGAGTTTGCCTCCCGGCACAATCTGAAATATTGGACTCTGGGGGAGTATGCCGGGTTTGGACCGGGGGCACACTCGGACCTGGGAGACGTGCGGTATGCCTATGTGAAGGATTTGGCCGCCTATTGCAGCGGTGTGGAACACCAGGGAGACATTCTATCGGAAAATGAACGAATTCCCATCCGGGAGCGGGATGTGGAATACATCATGCTGGGGCTGAGAATTACCCGCGGAATCTCCCGGCAGGAGTTTGAATACAAGTTCCGTCTGCCCTTCGGGCCGGTACAGGCGGTTCTGGAGCGGTTTGAAAAAAGCGGCCATGTTGTGCTGCGGGGCGGCCGCTGGCATCTGACGCCGGAGGGATTTCTGATCTCCAACTGCATCATCGGACAGGCTCTGGAAGCGCTGGCCGGTGAAAAGCTCCGCCGGGAGGAGGCGGCCGCAAATCACGATTACCGGGTACGCTGAGCACCCGGTAATTTTTGCGTTCTGGGAGCGGCGGCGGTGATTTGGCCGTTTTTTGGAAAGCTGCCGGGTTTTGTGCAATATAGCCGACACACTTGAAAACCGGTAAAGTTCGGCGGACAAAATGGGCACAGGGCGGCGCTGCCGTCTTTGGCGGGCGTCAGCCCGCCTGCATCC
>CAJTUD010000009.1 GCA_910579725.1 uncultured Oscillospiraceae bacterium
ACGCTTGCTTTCTTACATAATGCCTTCATCTCCGCCCAAATTTGCCGGCGGGAGATACCTTTTCCGCTTCTGGTGAGAAAGATCTCGCCGGAAGTGATTTTTTGCTTCTTGGCGTACTTTTGCAGTTTTCGGCAAAGCTTCCTTGGTAGCAGAATAGTTCGGATTTTTCCTTTCAGCGCAATATCCGTACATCCTGCCCGAACAGCTTCCACCGTTATGTATTTGACTTCTGAGACCCGAATCCCAGTGGCACAGATGGTCTCGATGAGCAAGCCCAGACGTGCTTTTCCCAGCGCATCAGCCGTCTCCAAAAGACGCAGATACTCTGTCTTCGTCAGTTCCTTTTCTGGGCTGCGAAACATTTTCCTCTGAATTTTCAGATACTTCGCACGGCACTCCGGCCACTGCATGAACGCAAAAAATTTATTCAGAGACGATAACTTGGAGTTGATCGTTTCTGATTTATAACCTTCTGTACGTAGATGATATTTCCACTCGACTGTGATTTCCACCGTCACTTCCCGCCCAGCCAACCATATCATAAAGTGCCGCAAGTCCCGCAGATACTTCTCGATGGTGCTCTGCTCCCGATCTTCCTGTTTCAAATGCTGCCAGAATAAGTCAAATAGATTATTTGTCAAGATATGATGTTCCACTGTTGATGCCTCCAATCAAGTTTATGGTATCTCCCATTTTACTTGATTGGAGCTCTTCTGTAAAATTACTTTGCTATAGTTTCTTCCCCCTGATGGATATACTCCCTCCAGCTAATCAATCAAATCCCCGATGATCATGGTACGCCGCGCGCCAAAAGCCCGATAAACTGTTGGATATATCATAAACCTGGACAAACCGTTCAAACTGATTCAGCAAATGATGGGCAGTCTCCATAAGTAAAGGTATGCTGCACATATGGATACAGCGGATATCTGGGCATGGCAATTCCGGGAAAGCATGTTTTCAATATTCACAATAAACGTGGCACGTTCATATCCTCGGATACCCCTCTTGCAAATAAAGCAAAAAGTTGCTATAATTGAAGCAAGAAATCTGTTCCTCTGGCAGAAAGGAGAAAAACCATGCCCCATATTCAACAGCTCTCCCCCCACGTAGCGGACCTGATCGCCGCCGGCGAGGTGGTGGAGCGCCCCGCCAGCGTGGTGAAAGAGCTGGTGGAAAACGCAATCGACGCGGGCGCCGCCGCAGTTGTGGTGGAGCTGCAAAACGGCGGCATGTCTTTGATCCGGGTAACGGATAACGGCTGCGGCATCGCACCTGAGGAGCTGCCTTCCGCCTTTCTGCGCCACGCCACCAGCAAGCTCAGAAATCCGGAAGATCTGGCCGCTATCGGTACGCTTGGCTTCCGGGGCGAAGCCCTGGCCGCTATCTCCGCTGTCAGCAAGCTGGATGTTTTTACCCGGCAGAAGGGTGCAGAAATGGGAGCCACCCTCCACTTGGAGGCCGGCGTTCCTGGACCGGTAGAGGAAGCGGGATGCCCAGAGGGAACTACCTTTGCCGTCCGGGAGCTGTTCTACAACACCCCCGCTCGGCTGAAATTTATGAAAACTGACAGCGCGGAGGCTTCCGCCGCCGCCGCCGTCATCGCACAGATTGCCCTGAGCCACCCGGAGGTCTCCATCCGCTATTTCCGGGACGGAAAGGAGGAGCTCCACACCCCCGGGGACAACAACCTTCTCTCTGCCATCTACGCCGCCAGAGGACGGGAGTTCGCCCTGCATCTGACAGAGGTTCAGGGAGGCGGCGAAGGAATCAGCGTCCACGGCTACGTGACTGAACCCCTGGCAGGCCGGGGCAACCGGGCCATGCAGACTTTTTTCTGCTGCGGCAGAATGATCAAATCTACCTTACTGACCGCCGCAGTGGAGGAAGCCTACGCCAACAGGCAGATGAAAGGGAAATATCCCGGCTGCGTGCTCCATATTGATCTGCCGCTCCATCTGGTGGACGTGAATGTCCACCCTGCAAAAACAGTGGTGAAATTTGTCCATGAGAGGGCCCTCTTCTCCGCCGTTCACCACACGGTGAAGGACGCGCTGGACGGCGGTGCAAAGCCGCCAGTTGAAGCGCCCGCGCCGCTGCCGGCTGCCGGAAAAGGGAACGTTTCTACTCCACCGCGGGAACAAAAAGCGGTTCCCAAAGCGGGATTTTTTCAGACCATGGACGCAAAATCCTTTCGGGAGAAGGGGGCGGCTCCCAGACCGGCGGGGATTCGGGCCGAACGGTCGGAGATGGGCGGCCGCCTTATGTTCCGTGACGCCGCCCGGCCCCGGCCGGAATTTGGGAGAGCGGAAACTCCGGCGGCGGTTTCTCCTTCGGAAACGGCCATCCTGTCAGAACCCAAACAGCCTGCGGCTCCGCCGCCGGAGCAGATTACCCTGACAGCCCGGCCAGCTCCCTGGCGTTTTGCGGGCGAAGTGCTTCATACATATATCATTGCCGAGGACGGAGACGACGTATGGCTGATCGACAAACATGCGGCCCATGAGAGAATGAACTTCGACCGGCTGAAGGCCAATCTGGAGCCGGTGATGCGGCAGCGGCTTCTCGCCCCTCTGGCGGCGGAACTTCCGCCGGAGCAGTACGGTGCGCTGCTGGAAAATCTTCCACTGCTGGAGGAATTCGGCTTCGAGGCGGAGGATTTCGGCACAGGGTGCCTGATGGTACGGGAGATCCCTTCCGACCTGGATCCCGGAATGGTACGGGAGACGCTGGAGGAGCTGGCAGGGAAGCTGCTGGCCTGCGGCAGGGCGGACCCGGCCGCGGCCAGGGACGCACTGCTGCACACGATGGCCTGCAAGGCTGCCATCAAGGGAGGATGGACCTCCGACCCAGCGGAGCTGAAGGTGTTGATTGAGAGGGTACAAAGCGGAGAGGTTCAGTTCTGCCCCCACGGAAGGCCGGTAAAGGTGAAGCTCTCCAAGTACGAAATTGAAAAGATGTTCAAAAGGGCGTAGACGTACTTTTCCCGCGCGGAAAAAGTACCAAAAGAGCACTTAAGGAACTACATTCCTTAAGAATCCTCCTGAACGACGGAGGTTATTTGTTTTTTTACGCTTTTCTCTGTAGTCTGCCCTGCCTAAACCGGGTATGTTCCCGCATGACGGGCAAAGCGGCTGCCCGGCGGTGTCGCCGGCAGTTCCTACCCTATTGATTTGAGATCTTCCGATAGAAACGGCGCATATGCGTCTCCCCGTCCTTTTGTTCACACAAAAAGCAGGCAAAAAGTCCGAGACCGTTCAGGCCCCCGGACTGTGACAAAAAGTCACTCCTGTTTGCCGCCCGCAGGGCGGTGAAAAGAAACCGGCGGTCTGGAAGGGTCGCCAATAGGAGTCCCTTTATGCAGTCAAATAAAATCCTCTGCGTTGCCGGTCCCACCGCCAGCGGCAAAACGAAAATGGGCGTCCTCCTGGCCAAACGCTTCCACGGCGAGGTGGTCAGTGTGGACTCCATGCAGATCTACAAGGGTATGTCCATCGGCACCGCCGCCCCGACAGCGGAAGAAACAGAGGGCGTCCCCCACCACATGGTCGCCGTCGCCGGGCCCGGCGAAAACTGGTCCGCAGCCAGATTCGTCCAGGCGGCGGACCAGTGCATCCAGGACATCCTGAGCAGAGACAAGCTCCCTGTGCTGGTAGGCGGTACGGGGCTCTATCTGGACGCCGTGGTGGCGGGAAGGAGCTTCGCTCCGGGCTCCTCCGGCGGCGCGGTTCGCCGGGAGCTGGAGCGGGAGCTGGAGCAGGGAGGAATCCAGCCTCTGCTGGAACAGCTCAGGGAAGTGGACCCGGCTTCCGCCGGAAAGCTCCATCCCGCCGACACCAAAAGGATTCTCAGAGCGCTGGAGGTCTACCGGGAAACCGGACAGACCATCTCCCGGCACAACGAGGAAACCCGGAACCTGCCGAAAAAATATGACCCTGTCTACATTGGCCTTGCCTTCCGGGACAGGGAGGATATGAAAAAGATGATCGACCGGCGGGTGGATCAGATGCTGGCCGCGGGTCTGGCGGAGGAAGTCCGCGCACTGAGAGACGCAGGCGTTCCCAGATCCTCCACCGCCTTGCAGGCCATCGGTTACAAGGAACTGCTTCCCGCCCTGGATGGGGAGATCACCATGGAGGAAGCCGTGGAGGAAATCAAGCTCCGCTCCCGGCAGTACGCCAAGCGGCAGCTGACCTGGCTGCGGCGGAATCCGGACATTCACTGGATCTATTGGGAAAAAGAGCGGGATTTTGCCGCCGCTTTCCAAATTGCGACAGAAATCCTCACCGCCGAAGGACTACAATAGACTTCGGGCGGACAAGCTGTTCAATAACATTATTGTCTGCCACCATTCAAACAAAAGAGAGGTAGACAATTATGAGCAAATCACCCAACCTGCAAGATGTGTTCCTTGCTTCCGCCCGGCGGAATGAAACCCCTGTAACCGTGTTTCTGATGAACGGCTTTCAGATGAGAGGCGTAATCACAGGGTTCGATTCCTTTACCGTGGTTCTTACCGCCGACGGAAAACAAAACCTGATTTACAAGCACGCAATTTCTACCGTCAGTCCCGCCAGAACTGTGGACCTGACCGAGTGGGAGGACACATTGTAAGCGCTTTGCCGGAAAAGTCCTCCGCCCGCCGGCCTGACAGTTCCGCGCCTTCCCGGAAAGAGAGATACATATGAAAAACAGCACGCTGGCAACAAAATTGATGATCGCCGCCATTTTCCTCACCGTCCTGATTTACTTCGGCGTGAATCTGGCGGCCTATTTCTCCGATCCCTATTCCACCACCGCCGCATTCAGCTACACGGGGGAAAACGCGGTGACGGTTTCCGGATATGTGGTGAGAGAGGAGGAGGTACTGGAAGGCGGCGGGGAGCTGGTCTATTCCGCCCGGAGCGAAGGCGAACGGGTGGGCCGGGGCGGTACGGTTGCGCTGATTTACCCAAGCGCCCAGGCACTGAGCGATGCCAATACTCTCCGGGAGCTTACCAGCCAGCTGGATCAGCTCCAATATGCCCGTTCTCTGGCTTCCGGCAGTCAGGCCACAGCCCGGCTGGACGAGGAAATCGTAGGAACCCTCTCCGATTTCCGGGGCCTTTTGGCCTCCGGCGGGCTGGATGCCGCCGCTCGCGTGGGGCAGAATCTGCGTACCGCCATTCTCCGCCGGGGATATACCTACTCCGGCGCCGAGGGACTGGACGCTTCCATTGCCGGACTGCAAAACCGGATCAGCGAGCTTTCCGCCTCCGTGGAGGCCGATGTGACCCGGATTTCCGCCCCCAAGGCAGGTCTGTTCTCCGGTCTGGTGGACGGCTATGAGAATACTCTTACCCTGGAGAGCATTCAGGATATCACGCCCTCCGGCTATAAGGCCATTCTCCCGGAAAACAGTGTGGATGGCGTGGGAAAAATGGTCTACGGGGACACGTGGTCCTTCATGACGCTCATGCGCAGCGAGGATGTGAAACGACTTCAAGAGGGGGAACGAATTACCCTCCGATTCCAGAAGGGGCTGGATCGGGACATGGAAATGACGGTCTCCTATATCAGCGCCGAGGAAAGCGGACGGCGGGTGGTCGTCTTCACCACCCGGCGCTACCTCCAGCTGGCCACTCTTCTGCGCCACCAGAACGCCCAGATTATTTTTGAAAGCTATGAGGGCATCCGGGTACCCCGCAGCGCCGTGAGAGTGGATACCCAGACGGTGACGGACGAAAACGGGCAGCCGGTGCCGGACAGTCAGGGCAATCCCAAGACTCTGGCGGTGACATGCGTGTATTCCCTCTGGGGCGACACCGCCCGGCTCAAGCCGGTGAAGGTGCTCTGGCAGGAGGAGGACTATATTTTGGTAGCCCCGGACGAGGAGGCCCTCAGCGCCTTCACTTCGGAGAAAACCAGGGAGAGCCGCCGCCTCCGGGCGGGGGATCAGGTAATTACTGCGGCAGCGGAGCTGTATGACGGAAAGGTGGTCGGATAAATGAACATCGGGGAAAACATCCGGAACGTCCGGGAACGGATCGCCCGGGCTGCCCTGACGGCGGGCCGGAATCCGGAAGACGTTCTGCTGGTGGGAGCCAGCAAGATGAACGGCGCGGATGCCTGCCGGGCGGCCATAGCCGCCGGAATCGACGCCCTTGGGGAAAACCGGGTGCAGGAGATGACCGCAAAGCTGGCGGAGCACGCCTACGACGGCGCGCCTCTCCATTTTATCGGACACTTACAGCGCAACAAGGTGCGGCAGGTGGTAGGCCGGGCGGCGCTGATTCAGTCGGCAGGCTCTCTGGAGCTGCTGGCGGAAATCCAGAGACAGGCGGAAAAGCTGAATATCGTTCAGGAGGTGCTGCTGGAGGTGAACATCGGCGGCGAGGAAAGCAAAAGCGGCTTTTCGCCTCATGAGCTGTATCCTGCGGCGGAAACGGTGCGCACATTTTCCCATGTCCGTGTCCGCGGACTGATGACCATCCCTCCTATTGCGGAAAAACCACACGGAAATTTACCCTATTTTGAAAAAGTCGCCCAGCTTTATGTTGACATAAACCGAAATTTGTACGATAATGATTTTAAATATCTGTCCATGGGCATGAGCGATGACTTTGAGGATGCCATAGCCGCCGGAGCCACGATGGTCCGTGTGGGTTCTGCCATCTTTGGGCATAGATTATACAGCCAACAATAACGGGAGGTTTCCGCCATGAGCATATTTGACAACATTAAGAGGATGATCAGTCCCCTCAGCGACGAGGACGACGATTACGATGAGATCTTTGACGACCGCGACTCCCCTTTTATCGATGATCGCCCCCGCAGCCTTGACAGGAGCAGCTCGGCTGACAGCCGCCGGGGCAAGGTGGTCAATATTCACGCCACTACCCAGCTGAAGGTGGTACTGGTAAAGCCCGAACGCTTTGAAGCGGCCAGCGAGATCGCCGATCACCTCAAGGAAAAGCGTACAGTGGTGGTAAATCTGGAATCCACCCATAAGGATATCGCCCGGCGGCTGATTGACTTCCTGTCCGGCGTAGCCTACGCGGGAGAGGGGAAGATCAAAAAGGTAGCCGCTAACACGTACATCATTACACCCTATTCCGTGGATATCCAGGGAGATCTGATTGACGAACTGGAAAGCAACGGTATGTATTTCTGATCCGCGCTTCTGGAAAGAGGCTGACTTTTGATTTCACACGGGAGGGTGTGAAGCTCTGCGAGGCTTTTTCAGGCCGTTTCTATGCACAAAAAAGAGGGAGGAAGGCACAAAATGATGACCCCGCAGGAAGTGGCGAACTGTACGTTTGCCAAGTCGGTGATGGGCGGCTACAATATGGCTTCGGTGGACGACTTTCTGGACAAGCTCACCGAGGACTACGCTGCCCTGTACAAGGAAAATACCGCGCTGAAGGCCAAATTGAAAATGACGGTGGACAAAATGGCCGAGTACCGGGAGTCGGAGGACGCTATTCGTTCCACCCTTCTGGCGGCGCAGAAAATGTCCACCTCCATGCTTACCGAGGCAGAGCACAAACGGGATGCCTTGATTGCCAGCGCTTCCGCCGACGCGGAGAAACGGCTGGCGGAGCTGAAGCAGGAAATTGCTGAGGAGGAGCGCCGGCTGTCGGCAGTCCAGTTCCAGGTGGACAAGGAGTTGGAAGCGGAGCGCAGGCGGCTGAGCGTGGGTCAGGAGCAGCTGCGGGCCTTCATCCGGGACGTGAGAGCGGTATGCAACGAGGAGCTGGCCCAGCTGGAGCTCCTGCCGGAACTCCCGGCGGAAGAGCCTAAGCCCAAGCCGGTGATCCAGGTTATCCCGCCGGCAGCGGAGAAAGAGGAGGAGCCCCCGCCGGTTGCCCTGACGGAGGGAGAGGAGGTTTCTCTTTCCCATGACCAGCTGGTACAGGCGATCAGCGCCTTTGCTCCCGCGCCGGTGGAAAACGATTCTTCAGCTCCGGAGGAACCGGAAGTGGAAGAAGGAGACGGTGCGGATGATCCCTTTGACAGCGGAGAGCTGGAGGACGAGGACGCTACCAGAATCATGAATTTGGACGATTTGCAGTTTGGGCCTAACTATACAAAGGATTGAAAAGAGGCGGCTGCCCAGCCGCCTCTTTTTCATTCGCGGGACCGTTAGCCCTGGCGGACTGTTTCGGGATTTCCGTGGATTTATCCGGCCGGGCGGATAGTCTGGTGGAAGGTCAACCGCTAAACGCCCAAAATGCCTCACCACCGGCGCTGCGGCAGACGCTTCCGGAATAATTTTCCATTAAAGATAAAACAAAAAACCACCGCCGGCTCTCTGGGCTGCCGGGAAAGGAGCGTTTCCATGCCAAATCAAACCATTGTCGCTCTCCTCTACGACTTCGACAAAACCCTCTGCACTCAGGATATGCAAAACTATGCCTTTATTCCCTCCCTGGGCCTGGCTCCCGGCGATTTCTGGAAAATTGCCAACGACTTCGGACGGAAGGAAAAAATGGACAGCGTTCTGGCCTATATGTACGCCATGCTCCGGGAATCAGAAAAGAGGGGCATGCCGCTGACCAGAGAGAGTCTGAACCACTGCGGCCGCAGTATCTCCTTTTTCCCTGGCGTGACAGACTGGTTTGAGAGAATCAACCGCTATGGCAAACTGCTGGGCGTACAGGTGGAGCACTATGTGATCTCCTCCGGCCTGAGGGAAATCATTGGCGGCAGCGCCATCGCCGGGAAATTCACGGAAATTTACGCCAGCGAGTTTTTTTATGACAGCGAGGGCCGGCCTGTCTGGCCCCGGCTGGCGGTGAATTTCACCGCCAAAACTCAGTTTGTTTACCGGATTAACAAGGGTGTGCTGGATGTGTCCGACGACAAAAAGCTTAATGACTCCATGCCGGACGACAGCAAACGGGTTCCCTTTCCCAATATGATTTATCTGGGCGACGGACTGAGCGACGTGCCCTGCATGAAAATGATGCGGGCTTACGGCGGGCAGGCCATTGCGGTCTATCAGGCGGTGAACCGGGCAGGAGTGGAGCAGCTGCTCCGGCAGAGGCGGGTGGACTTCATTTATCCCGCCGATTACCGTGAGGGCGCCGCCCTGGAAATCACGGTGAAAAACATTATCAGGAAAATGGCCGTCAGCCAGCAGCTCTATGAGGAAAACGTAAAACAGCTGCGGACAATAGGGTAAAAATATTTTTCTTTTGTGGAACATTTCCCTCCTTTTTACGTCTGTATGGGTATCAGCCGCTTGCAAAAGAACGAAAGGGAGGTAGAATAAGATGAAAAAGAAGGTTTTCACACTTTGGATGGCAGTACTGCTGCTTCTGTCTCTTGCCGCCTGCGGCGGCAATGGAATGAAAGACGGCAGCAGTGCCAGCCAGACAACGGAGTCCAGCACCGCCATGGATGTTCCTGCCATGTTCTACGAAACTGCGGACCGCGGATGGGATGGAAATACCCCGATGCCAGAGCCGGAGGTCCCGGCGGATGCGGGCAGCGCGGAGAGCGGCTACACGGGGATTGATATGGCCACCGGTCATCCCGCTGGCGCCAAGATCATTTACACCGCCGACATGGAGCTGGAAACCAAGGAATTCGACGGCGCTTCCCAGGCGCTGGCAGACGCGGTGAAAGAGCTGGGAGGTTATTTTGAGAGCCGCAGCGTCAACCAGGGCAGCCGGTTCCGGAGCATGAGCTGCACCATCCGGATGCCGGTGGAAAACTTCACCACCTTTCTGGACCGGGCGGGAGAGGCTGCTCATGTAACCGGCCGGTCCGAGTATCAGGAGGACGTCAGCGAGATTTACTATGATGAGGAGGCCCGGCTGACCACCCAGCGGACCAAACTGGAGCGCTTGCAGGAGCTTCTGCGTAAGGCGGAAACCATGGAGGATATCATCACCCTGGAAAGCGCCATCAGTGAGACAGAGCTGCAAATCGAATATCTCACCGGCAGCCTCCGGAAATATGACAGCCGGATCAGATACTCCACCATTTCCTTGCGCCTTCGGGAGGTTTACCGGCTTTCTACAGATGAGGAAGTGCCCCTGACATTCGGAGAGAGGCTGTCCTCCGCCTTCAGCACCGGGCTGCATAACGGCATCGCCGGACTGGACGACTTCGCTATTTATATTGCCCGGAACTGGGTGGGACTGCTGATTCTGGCGGCCATAATTGCAGGCACGACGGTGTTGTTCCGCCGCCGTAAGAAAAAGAAAATGGAGCGGACCGCTCCGCCTGCGGCGGAAAAGGATAAACCGGAAGAGAAAAAGAAAGATTAACCACGCCCAAGGGCCGGCCGGAAGGCCGGCTCTTTTCTGCGAATGTACATTTTGACAGCCCGGATAATTTTTCTTGACAATATCGAATATCGATGTTATAGTAAAAACAGAAATATCGAATATCAATATTATATAGAACTGTCTTCCATCAGAAAGGAGGCGCTTATGGCGCGGGAGAAATTTCAGACGCTGACGGAGCAGATGTTTTACATCCTGCTCTGTCTTCAGCGGGAGTGCTGCGGCGTGGATGTGATGGAGCGGACCGCCAGGATGACCGAGGGGCGTGTAGTGATCGGACCGGGGACTCTTTACAGCCTGCTGGAGAGCTTCCAGCAGGAGGGGTTTATTCAGGAGACCAGAGCGGAGGGGAGGAGGCGCAGCTATCAGATCACAGTGAAGGGCCGCCTCCGGCTGGAGGTGGAGGTCCGGCGGCTGCGGCAGCAGACCGAGGACTATCAGAAATTCGGAGAGGGGGCGGAGGCATGAGAGATACCAGGCGTCAGATCATCTGGTACCAGATAGACGACACGGAGGCGATTGCAAGACATCTGGAAAAAATGGCGAAAAAGGGATGGCTGCTGGAGGCGGTGGACAATTTAGGATATCGTTACCGCCGGGGAGAACCGGGACAGGTAAAATATACCGTGGCATTCTTCCCGGAGGCCTCCGTCTTTGATCCTGGGCTTACTGAGGGCCAGGAGACCTATATGGACTATTGCCAAGCTGCCGGATGGGAGCTGGCGGCATTTTACGGCCCCGTCCAGTACTTTCGTTCCGTTCAGCCGGACCCTGCGCCCATTGAGACCGACGAGTTGGTGAAGCTGGCTGCCGTCCGGCGGACCATGCGCAAAACTTATGTGCTCAGTTATGCGCTCCTTCTTCTGCTGCCCGCTATAACCCTGCCGCTGTACTGGCAGGAATTTTGCTATAACCCTATGGAATTTGTCAGCCGGAATATATCGCTGAGCACCGCGCTGCTGATGGCATGGATTGCCGTCTATGGTGCGTTGATGCTGCTGGACTACCTTTTCTGGGTGGTGCGTTCCCGGCGCGCCGTAGTCCATGGAGGAGCCTGTGTCAAACCCCATACCCGCTTCCGGCTGGGGATCTCCGGCGTTATGATAGCAGTCTGTCTCGCTGTATTGCTGGGTTATTTTGTGGATTCCGGAATCTCCGGTCTGCGCGTCATGCTTTTGCTCTACCTTGCTTTTTACGGCGGCACCATATTCCTGGGACGCCGTATTTTGCAGAGCATGAAGCGCCGGGGCATTCAGCGGGGGAAGGCAAAGGGTCTGTACGTTGTCTTTGCCCTGGTGATGGGATTGGCGGCGGGCCTCAGCATGCCCTTGCTTTTTGGCTCCCTGAGCGACGCGGGGCTGATTCATCAAGTCAGGGAACCGGTGGAGACATACACCAAAACCCGTGAAAACGTATCCTGGACCGTAAATATCTTTCACGACAATCTCCCGGTAACGCTGGAGGACCTGGGCTGGAGCGTCTCACCGGAGGATCATTGTACCTATGAAGCGGAGATCAGCCGCTCGCCTCTGGCAGTTTACAGCCGGTACACACAGGATGCCCTCAGCTTGGGCAGTGATCTTCCCAGGCTGCATTATCAAATCTTTGACGCCCGCTGGCCCTGGCTGCTGGAGGAGTGCTGGGACAGGCTGATTGCAGAGGAGCGGGAGCGTCTGGACCCCTGGCCTATGGAAATGCTGAACCCTGCTCCCTGGGGTGCGGAGGCAGTTTATCGGCCAAAGGATGGAAACGAATATTTCCTGCTCTATCCGGGACGGATTGTCACCTTCCGCCTGAGTGGAGACAAGGAGCCGGAAAAGCTGGATGCCATTGCATTGGCTTTGAAGCCATAGCGAGGAAAACGTTTTCCGCAGGCGTTGCAGGCATAGCCATTTCAAAAAAGAGTTGCGCGTACAGCCACACCTGCCATACGCGCAACTCTTTCGCCTATTTGCTGAAGTGGAACACCTTTTCTCCCGGAGCAACCATGCCCAGCTGATCCCGGGCAATGTCTTCCATCAGGGCCTGATTTCCGCTGTTGTCCAAATCCTCCTTCAGCTGCTCGTTTGTGTCCCGCAGCTCATCCAGCTGCTGGGCATAAACCTCCTCCAATGCCTGGGCCTCCTGAAGCTGTCCAAACATGCTGTAAATCTGCACGCCCAAGCCAATCAGCAGGGCAGCCAGAACCAGCATCGTCAGCTTGCTGCTGGGCCGGGTGCTGGCGCGCCGTTTTTTTCGGGGCGCCGGTTTCTTTCCGGTCGGTCTGCCCATATCTTCCTCTCCCTCCCGCGGGGGAGGCTTCCGTCGCCCCCGCAGTGATATGACCTTCATTGTATACCAATTTTTGCAAAAAGAAAAGACTTTTTTTCCGATATGACCACATTTTTTTATAAAAGTCAGAATGATATGGGCCGGAAGCAAAATCAGCTCCAGCCAGAAGACCCATACGGGGCGCAGAATCCTGCCCAACAGGCACCAGAATAAAACCGCTCCTCCAACGACTCCCAACGCAATAAAAATCCGCAGCTCCCCATCTCCGGCCAGAATGAAAAACAGCACTGATACCGCCGCCGTCAGGCAGAAGAGGGCGTCCATCACGCCTCCCCAGACCTTTCCCCCCAGGCCCCGCAGCGCACCCAGCAGGTCGTACAGCAGCCCCAGACACAGCCCCAGCCCAATAGACCGCAGAAAGAGAAGCAGCTGCTCGGATACATAGTTCTCAATTCCAATCATGGACTCAGCCGAACAGACGCCGGAACAAGCCACCCTGACTGGGCGCGGTGTCCTCATAGAGCAGGGTGTGGATGGATCCGTCCACATGGAGCTCTCCGCCGTCCAGATTCAGTTTTCCGATGTGCAGCCCTGTGCCGCCCACCACCAGGGTGCCGGCGGTGGTGCTCATGACGATCTCCTCCTCGTCAAAGCGCTCCACTTCCTCCACGCCGGAGACCATCAGCCTCTCCCGGCCGTCCAGCTCCAGCCGGTGCTGCATCCCGCTCAGTTCCTCATACGGCATATGTTGACCCCCCAAGTACATGTTTGTACCATGTATATGGGGGGTCTGTCCGATTTATGACAGAGAGAACCGGAGAGCCATCATTCTTTCAGCGCCCGCCACTGATCTTCCAGGATTGCCATCAGGATATCGTCTCCATATCCTTCTCCATCCATGACGGCGTCCCGCAAAACGCCTTCTCTCCTGAAGCCGGCCCGAAGGTACGCTCTCTCCGCTCTCGGATTGAAGGAAAAGACGTCCAGCTCCAGCCGGTGCAGCTTCAGCTCTGCAAAAGCGAAATCCCGGGTGGTTTCCACCATCCAGGAACCGATGCCCTTTCCCCGTTCTGCGGGATGATAAACTGCGGTGCGAAAGTTAGCGCGGCGCAGGGTCCAATCAATCTCATTAAGGACACTTTCCCCGATGATCCGCCCGTCCGGCGCAATGAGCAGAAAAAGATATTTATCCTCCTCCGTCAGAGCCAGGTGGAAAAAGCGCAGGACCTCTTCTTTTGTAAAAGAAGCTTTACAACCGGTCAGACGGGCGGCTTCCGGATCAAGCGGATGGTAATTCTGTTCGTAATAGGCGTCCCCGTCCCCCGGACGGGCGGACCGCAGAATGTAGCCTCCGCGTTCCCAGAAGCCTTCTTTTTTCACGCCTGCACCTCCCGGTACATGGCGGAGGCATCCGCCTTGCCGGCGTTCTCCGTAACGGCAACCACTTCCACAGCCAGGGTCCGCTGGCCGAACCGGATGGTAATGACGTCGCCCTCTTTCACTTCATAGGAGGCCCGGGCAATTTTGCCGTTGACCGTGACCCGCTGATTATCGCAGGCCTCGTTGGCTATGGTACGCCGCTTGATGAGACGGGAAACCTTCAAGTATTTATCCAGACGCATGGACACATGTACTCCTCTCAAAAAAGTTGGAGGCGCGGCTTGCGCCGCGCCCCTGGGCCATATCTTACTTTGCGACGACTTCCTTCAGCGCCTTGCCGGGCTTGAAGGCGGGAACCTTGGTGGCGGGAATCTGGATCTCCTCCTTGGTAGCGGGGTTGCGGCCAATGCGGGCCTCCCGCTTCTTCACCTCGAAGGTGCCAAAGCCAACCAGGCGGACCTCGTCGCCCTCCGCCAGAGCGGCGGTGATGGCATCCAGGGCGGCAGTCACAGCAGCCTCGGAATCCTTTTTGGACAGCGAGGCTTTCTCCGCCACAGCATTAATCAATTCAGATTTGTTCATTTAAGGTAGCTCCTTTTTATTTCTTTTGGTACATAACACCCATGGATCAACCCCAGGGCGCTGCATCGCTTTTATTAATCTAACATACTTTTTCCGCAGTTGCAAGGTTTTTATCCCAAAAAACCAGAGATAAATCTTAAAAATATATAAAAATTCATAAAAATGGGGGTCTGCTTTTATTCTATCAGCCGGTTTCCTCCATCTGAAAGGTCTGGGCAATGGCCTGCCCCAGGAGACGGGCGGAGAGCAATGCCTCGTCCAGAGAGTTTCCGGCGGCCCCCATTTCCACCAGCAGGGCTCCCGGCGTCAGGTGCTGATTGTACCGGGAATTGCGCACAGAGATGGGACGCATCAGCGTGGGAAACCGGTCCAACAGTCGCTGCTGAAGAGCCGAGGCCAGCTTCAGATTTTCCTGCCAGCCATCGTGTTCCAGACCGCCGCCGTCGGTGCCGATGATAAAGGACATCTGGGCGGCGTTTACTCCTGCAACATTGCTGACCACCTTATACGGGGTCCCATCCGCGTCAGAAACTGCGTCCCGATGGATGTCCAGCACCAGAGAAATAGAGGGGTGTTCCTTCATAGCCGCCTCCGCCGCCGTCAGGGAGCGGCCATAGGCGCCGCTGTACTCCGGATAGTCGTGCAGAGTTGGATCATGGACCACGCCGATACCAGCTTCCTCCAGAGTCTTTGCCAGTTCCTCTCCCACCCGCACCACGTTGAAATCGCAGTCTGTGGTCCGGCAATCCCCGCTGGAGACATATTCCTGTCCTGCCGGCATAGTGTAAGCCTCGCTGCCGTGGGTATGAACAATGAGCACTTTCGGACCTTCCTCCTCTGACAAGGCGGCGGCAAAGGTTCCGTCAAAAAGCGTTTCATCAAAGGAGTGCTCTGAGCGATTGCTGATGTACACATCCCCCGTTACTACATAGCCCTCCGGCGAGGTGGGGGTCAAAGTCCGGGCCTGAACGCCGTTGTCCGCAAAAACCAGCGGCAGAGGGGCTTTTTCCGGTATTTCCGGTACCGGGACGACGGGCTCCGCCGGCGGTTTCATCTCGCCGTCCCCGGAGGGCACAGCTGGCTCCACGCCAGTGTCGTCCTCCTCCTCGGTGCGCCGCAGGTCCATGACTGCCTCCTGACCGGAGAAGAGAATGGGGCTCTGGCCAATAGCCAGAGCCGTATGGAGAGGAAGCGAGCCTCCGCTCCAGAGACCCTCCAGCTGCCCCTGCAGCAGCCCAAGGGCAATTGTGTTCCTCTCTCCCAGCGCGCGGATGGCAGAGGAAAAATCCTGGCTGGCTGCCGTAGCGGCTACCACGTAGAGAACACCGCCCGCCGCCAGAAGAGCGGCCGCTGTCCGCCTCCATTGCCGTCTCGGTTTTCGTTTGATTGTCATGTTGGTCGTCCCCCTTCGTAGATTGGCTTGTCCTAAGTATATGAAGGAGGGGGGACGGGGTATGCTGTCTTTTATAGCCAACGCATTTGAGAAGCGAAAAAAAGGGGGAGGAGAAGAAATAGCGCAGGGCGACCGCATCCTGCGCTATTTATACCGCGCACCGCTAGACAGCGGAGACAGCGAAACACCACCTCAAAAACTCCACAACGGGAAGTGAAACGGTAGAAGAAATTCAAAACCTATCTGTTTACCGCCTCCGGCGGAAAAAATCACCCCATCCACTTCTCAAAAAATCTCCAGGCGTTTCCAAAGCATATCCCCTCCGCAATTTCCCTGGAAATCCCATGCTCTGTCAGATATTCTCCAATTTTCAAGCTCTTTTCTACGGAATCCAACTCCGGATGAACCCCCGCACCATCATAATCACTGCCCAGAGCAATGCACTTTTCTGCCCCCAGCTCCAGAAAATGACACACATGACGGTAAAAATCATCCAGGCTCCCTCTTCCATCATCGGACAGGAACGGCCTTGCGTAGGTCAGCCCGATCAATCCTTCCCGCCGGACCATCTCCCGGATAAATGCGTCCGGCAGATTTCTTCTGTGTCCGCAGACCGCTCTGGCGTTGGAGTGAGAAGCGGCAAAGGGCTTTTTCACAAATCCCAGCAAATCTTCAAAGCCCCGGTCGTTCAAGTGAGATACATCCACAATCACACCCAGCCGCTCCATCTCCGCCACTGCCTCCCGGCCAAATGCAGAAAAACCGTTTTCTGTGTCATGCCCGGAGGCCAGCTCATTGGACCCGTTCCAGGTGAGGGTCATCATCCGCACACCTGCATCATAGACGGCCTGTACCCGTTCTACCTGTCCTGCCAGAGCCGTTCCGCCCTCTATGGTCAGCAGCCCCGCAAATTTCCCGCTCTCTATCGCCTTTTCCATCTCTGCGAAAGAGCGGCAGTCCGCCAAGCGATTCTTATGCCATTCTGCCTGCTGGTGAAAGGAGGCCGCAGCCCGGTCAAAAAATTTCACCGCGTCCTCTCCTCGCTGCTCATCAGGAACAAATACAGCAAAGCATTGCACCCACTTCGTCCCGGCAGGCATTTTCCCCAATGAAAGATGAAAAGCGGGATTATCCAGCGTCTCGGTTTCCTTCTCATAGGGAGAATAAAGATTTCGGGTCAACGTATCACAGTGCAGATCAAACAGAGCAGCCATACAAGCCTTCTTTCCGCCGCCGCACAGCGGCGGCAATATATTTCCCTTTCCAGGGTATAAAAAGAGCCATACAGCGCTGTTCCACTGTATGGCCTCTTTACAACTACTTTTCGCCACAGTAAAACCACCCTATCTACTTCTCATAGATAAAGGCAAAAAAATGGATATTTCCTTTGACGGCATTTTTCACTGCGGAAGCCTCTCATTTCAAGAATAAAGGGATTATAGCACCGTTTCTCACCTGATGCAAGCACAACTTTTCTGGACCCTCAAAAATTTCTTTATATTAGAATAAGTGTCTGTTGCAATCACCGGCTATTTTTGATATAATAAACAAGATATACCATTGCCACAACGGCAAAGCAAGAGAGATGGAACCGAGAGAAAAAAGAAAGGGAGAGCTTTATGCAATCTGTTTCCGACATCTGGTCCATGATCCTGGACCGGCTCCGGGAAGACCTGTCAGAGACGACGATCAAAACCTGGTTTGATGAAACCACCGTCATCGCACTGGAGGGGGACGAGCTGGTTCTCCACTGTCCCAACGCCTTCAAACGGACCAATATTCAAGACCGGTTTCTGCCAAACATTGAGGCAGGGCTGAAGGATATCTTTTCCTCCGACATGACCGTCCGTCTTCTGGATGACGATGGCCTCCGCCTCCGGCAGGAGCCGCAGGAAAACAAACCCGCTTCCATCATGGACAGCGGGGAATTCACCTTTGAAACCTTTGTGGTAGGCCCTTCCAACCAGCTGGCCTGTTCCGCCGCCCGGGCTGTAGCGGACGCTCCCGGCCAGCACTACAATCCTCTGTTCATTTACGGCAGCTCCGGCCTGGGTAAAACACACCTGCTATACGCTATCGCCCATGTAATCCGGCAGAAAAGTCCCTCCGCCAGAATTCTGTATATCAAGGGCGACGAATTCATCAATGCCTTCATCGAAGCCGTCCGTACCGGCAAAGCCGGCGAATTCCGCGTCAAGTATCGGGAAGCAGATCTGATGCTGGTAGACGATATTCAATTTGTGGCCGGTAAAGTGGAGACCCAGAACGAATTTTTCCATACATTCAACACCCTGTACGAAAGTAAGAAGCAGATCGTTCTGACCTCCGACCGTCCTCCACAAGAGATGGCGCTGCTGGACGACCGTCTCCGTACCCGTTTCGAGTGGGGCCTCATGGCAGACGTGCAGCAGCCCGTCCTGGAAACCCGAGTTGCCATTGTCAAAAACAAAGCCGCTAACCTCGGCCTGATTCTGGACGGCCAGATCGCCAGCTATATCGCCAACAAAATCACATCCAACGTCCGGCAGCTGGAAGGTACCGTTCACAAAATCAAAGCCTTCCACGACTTAGGCATTGAAATCGATCAGACCACAGTAGACCGCGCTATTCAGGACATGATCCGCTCCAATGAGTTTACCGTCACCCCAGACAACATCATCAAGGAAGTCTGCCGCTATTTCCGGATCGAGGAAGATCAGATCCGCGGTCCCTCCCGAAGCCGGGATATTCTCAACTCCCGCCAGATTGCCATGTATCTCATCCGCCGCCTGACCAGCCTATCCCTGGAAGAAACCGGAAAACTCTTTGGCGGCCGTGATCACTCCACCACTCTGAACGGCGTTACCAAGGTAGAAAATCGCATGAAAACAGATAACGCCTATGCTGAAATGGTAAAAGCCATCATCACCAACATCAACGCTACCAAATAACATCAGCCGCCCTCGCTACATTTCCACATTTTCCCCCAAGTTTTCCACAAAACAAACCTTTTCCTTTCCACACACCCTGTGGAAATCCTGCCCTACCCTTCACCCTGTGGAAATCATACTCTATTCCCCGCCATTTTCCACAACATATTTCCCATGAAATTTCCCAGTATTTCCAGACCTCTTCCAACATTATCCACAATTTTTTTCCCTACCGCTTCTTCTACCGAAAAATATCTATTATTCTTTTCTATATAAATCCTCATCAAACCCGCAGACTCACAAGAAAACTCCGAAAGGACTCTGACAACATGAAATTCTCCTGTGAAAAACTCCTCCTGCAATCTGCGATAGCCACCGCTTCCCGAACAGTCGCCATAAAAAGTGCAATCCCCGCTTTGGAAGGCATCCTTCTGCAAGCCAACACTCAATTGACCATATCCGGCTACAACATGCAAACTGGTATCCGCACCACCCTGGACGCTGAAATCACCGAAGAGGGCGCACTGGTACTACCCGCACGTCTTTTCGGAGAAATCATCCGCCGCCTTCCTGACGACATTGTTACCTTCACCTCCGACACCGGTCTAAACGTCCACCTGACCTGCGGGGATGCCAACTATAATATCATCGCCATGTCCGCCGACGACTACCCCGAACTGCCGGAAGTGGAGGACCAATACTCCATCCATATCCGTCAGCAGCTTCTCCGCTCCATGATCGGCGAAACCGCTTTTGCTGTTTCCACTGACGAAGCCCGCCCCATCCACACCGGCTCCCTCTTTGAAATCAGCGAAGAAGGATTAACAGTAGTCAGCGTAGACGGTTTCCGCCTTGCTCTCCGCCGGGAACCCCTGGAAGGCGTCAAAGGCGGCTCCTTCCGCTTTGTCGCCCCCGGTTCAGCCTTGAACGAGGTGGAAAAAATCTGCGAGGACTCCGACGAGGAAGCCGTTATCACTCTCGGAAGCCGCCACCTTCTTTTTGAAGTAGGCTCCAAGCAACTGATCTGCCGCCGTCTGGAAGGAGAATTCCTGGACTACAAGGCCGCTATTCCAAGAGTCAACCCTATTGCCGTCACTGCCAGCACAAAAGCCCTCATTACCTCCATTGACCGCGTCTCGGTAGTCATTTCTGAAAAACAGAAAAGCCCCGTCCAATGTATCTTTGACAACGGCAGGATTACCATGAGCGCCAAAACCGTCAACGGAGAAGCCAGAGACATGTGTCCCATCGACGGAGACGGCAACGGCCTGACCATCGGCTTCAATAACCGTTACTTGATGGAGGCTCTGAAATACGCCCCGGCGGATGCAGTCCGGCTGGAGCTGAACACCGGTATTTCTCCCTGCATCATTCTCCCTACGGAAGGGGAAGAGCGTTTCCTTTATATGGTCCTTCCCGTCCGGCTGAAAAATAATTGATTGGGTATACTTTAATATGGAAACAATTACCATAACAACCGATTTTATTCGTCTTCAGGACCTGATGAAACTGGCGAATATGGTTTCCTCCGGCGGGGAAGCCAAGCAGCTGATTCAGGACGGACAGGTGCTGGTCAACGGGCAGCCCTGCCTTCAGCGAGGAAAAAAGCTCCGTCCCGGCGATGCCGTCACCTTCCGGAACCGGACCTGTACTACCGCATATGCGTCTTGACCGCATTGCTCTGGAGAACTTCCGTAACTACGCCTCCCAGGAAATTGTTTTCGATCCAACCTGCAACGTTATCTGCGGCGAAAACGCCCAGGGAAAGACGAATCTTCTGGAGGCCATGGTCTTTCTCTCCGTAGGGAAATCCCTCCGCACCCGCTTTGACCGTGAGCTGATCCGCTTTGATCAGGAGGGATTTCATCTGGAAGGAACTGTGTACACTCGAAACCGGGAGTATGTTAGCCGGATAGACGCCGGCTTTGGAAAAAAGAAGCGGATTACCATCAATCAGGTCCCGGCCAAAGCGGCCACGGATCTGAGCGCGGTCCTGAATACCGTCTTTTTCTGCCCGGAGGACCTCCAGCTTATCAAAGAGGGAGCGGCTGCCCGCCGCCGGTTCATTGATGCCTCCCTCTGCCAGCTTCGTCCCCGTTATGCAGCGGCGCTGGCGGAGTATCAGCGTCTTCACGAACACAAAACCCGTATCCTCCGGGACTGCGCGGACCGTCCCGACCTGATTGCCACGTTGCCGGATTTCAATCTCCGTATGGCGGAAACAGGCGCTGTTTTGATTCACTATCGCGCCCGTTTTGTCAAGCTTCTTTCCGTCTGCGCCGCCACAGCTCACAGCGAATGCTCCGGCGGCCGGGAGCATCTGGAGATCCAATATAAAACCGTCAGGACGGTCTCCGATCCATTCGGAGACCACAAGCTTCTGGTTGTCCAGCTTCTGGAACACCAGCGAGAGCACCATTATGCGGAGATATCCGGCCGTCAGTGTCTCTCCGGTCCTCACAAGGACGATATGGAAGTTCTTTTGGACGGTCTGAGTGCCCGTTCCTACGCCTCCCAGGGCCAGACTCGTACGGCAGCTCTGGCTTTGAAGCTGGCAGCCCGGGAGATCCATAAGGAAATTACCGGCGAGTATCCGATTCTGCTGCTGGACGATGTGCTCAGCGAGCTGGATCCTAAGCGGCAGGAATACGTTCTTAACCGCATTGGCAGCGGGCAGGTGTTTATTACCTGCTGTGAGGAAGACCGGCTGCATTCTCTCCTGAAGGGAAACGTCTACCGGGTAAAAAACGGAACCACTGTCCTGCAATAAATGCCTGCCCTGCCATCTCAGTCCTCCCGGTGGGGAAGAAAAGAGAGTGTCCATGTATTTACACCTTGGCAGCAATGTCTCTGTACCTGTGGAAGACATCATTGCCGTCTTTGATATGGATAACGCCACCACGGCGAAAAGTACAAGAGAATATCTGAAAGCTGCGGAAGACGAGGGCATGGTTGCCGCCGTCGGCGGCGATTTGCCCAAATCACTGGTTGTCTGCTGTCCACGGGGCAGCTGGCAGCGGGTTTATATATCCCCTCTGGCTCCGGCTACCCTTCTCGGCCGGCTGGAATCCAACCGTATCCATTGACAGGAGGTCAAAAAACTATGTCTGATTTGATTGAAATGAGCGAACTGACGGAAACGGAAGAAACCGTCACCCAGGTGGATCACGCTTACGGCGGCAGTGAGATCCAGGTTCTGGAGGGACTGGAAGCGGTCCGCAAGCGTCCCGGCATGTATATCGGTTCCACCAGCGAGTCCGGGCTGCATCATCTGGTCTATGAAATTGTAGACAATTCCATCGACGAGGCCCTGGCAGGCTTTTGCGATGAGATTACCGTTACCATCAACGAAGGCGACACCATCACCGTCACTGACAACGGCCGCGGCATCCCCGTAGATATCCAGCCTCAGACTGGACTGCCCGCTCTGGAAGTAGTCTTCACCGTCCTTCACGCCGGCGGAAAATTCGGCGGCGGCGGCTACAAGGTATCCGGCGGTCTTCACGGCGTGGGCGCCAGTGTGGTCAACGCCCTGAGCGAGTGGCTGGAGGTTCAGGTCCACAAGGATGGCCAGATTTATGAGATGAAATTCTCCCGCGGGGACATTACACAGCCCATGAAGATCGTGGGGACCACCGATAAAACCGGTACCGTCGTTACCTTCAAACCTGATCCCGAGATGTTTGACGTCACCGTTTACAGCTATGAAACCATTCATACCCGCATGCAGCAGCAGGCTTTTCTCAACGCCGGCCTGAAAATCAGCACCTTTGACAAGCGAGAGGGCAGGGAGGATGCCGACGCCATGTGCTACGAGGGCGGTATCCGGGAATATGTTGCTTGGCTCAACCATAACAAGACCCCTATCCATGACGGCGTAGTCTATATGCGAGGCATGAAGGATGACTCCTCCGTAGAGGTGGCTCTCCAGTATAATGACAACTACAACGAGACCATCGTCTCCTTTGCCAACGATGTGCGCACCCCCGAAGGCGGTATGCACGAGGAGGGGTTCCGCCGCGCTCTTACCACCGTTTTGAATAACTACGGCAAGAAGAACAACATCATCAAGGGAGACGACAAGGTCTCCGGCGAGGACTGCCGGGAAGGTCTTACCTGTGTCATCTCTGTCAAGCTTACCGAAGCCCAGTTTGAGGGACAGACCAAGGCCAAGCTTGGCAACGCCTCCATTCGCACCCTGACGGCGGCAATTGTCACCGAAAAGCTGACGGAGTATCTGGAGGAGAACCCCAAGGTGGCCCGTCTGATTCTGGACAAGGCCATGATGGCCAACCGCGCCCGGGAAGCGGCCAAAAAGGCCCGGGAATCCATCCGCCGCAAAACCGCCCTTGGCGGTGCGGCCATGCCTGACAAGCTCCGGGACTGCAATGAAAACAATCCGGAACTGACGGAGATCTATATCGTCGAGGGCGACAGCGCCGGCGGTTCTGCCACTCAGGGACGGGACAGCCGTTTTCAGGCCATTCTCCCTCTGTGGGGCAAGATGCTGAACGTGGAAAAGGCAAGGGTGGACAAGGTTTATGGCAATGAGAAGCTCCAGCCCGTTATCACCGCTCTTGGCGCGGGCATCGGTGAAGATTTCGATGTGAACAAGCTCCGCTACCATAAGGTCGTGATAATGGCCGATGCCGATGTGGACGGCAGCCATATCCGCACTTTGCTGCTGACCTTCTTTTTCCGCTTCATGCGTCCCCTTATTGAGGAGGGATACGTCTACTCCGCCGTACCTCCACTTTTCAAGCTGACCAGGGGCAAGACCACCCGTCTGGCCTTTTCTGAGGAGGAGCGGGACATGATCTCTTCCGAGATGCGTGGCGATAATCCCAACGCCAAAATTGACATCAGCCGCTTCAAGGGCCTGGGCGAGATGAATCCCCATGAGCTATGGGAAACGACCATGGACCCGGAACGCCGCACCCTCCGCCGCATCGAGCTGGACGATGCTGTCCAGGCTGACGCCATCTTCACCCTCCTTATGGGTGAGAAGGTGGAACCACGGAAGGAATTCATTGAAAAAGAAGCCAAGACAGCGGTCAATCTGGACTATTGACATGAAAAAGGTCATATGTGCCCTGTCTCTTTTTCTCCTTCTCTCTGCCTGCGGCAGGGAGGAGGAAGACAGTCAATTAGCCGCTCTTCAGGCGGAGAATGCTATTTATCAGGAAAAGATCACCGTTCTTGAAGCTGAAAACGCCTCCCTGTGTGACCAACTGAAGGAGCTACAGAACGCCAGCGAAGAGACTGACCCAATCACTCGTTTTTATGGAATGGTAGAATACGATGGAAGTACCGTATCCATGAATACGGTGGCCGACAGTCAGGCGGATGCCTGGGAAGCGGAAACCCGTCATCTGGCGGAGGAGTTGAAAGCTCAGCTGCCGCTTCAGGAGGACAGAGAACTGGTGGATGCGTATCTTTACGCCGTAGAAGAGCAGGTTGCGCGCATGGATGTCATGGCAGTCTACCCGGTTTCAGACGTCAGCATCCCTTACCCGGAGCGTCTGAACTCTTCCGGCACTTTGCGCGGCGTACTCTGGGCAGGGAGCCGGATCAAACTCTGGAAGGATACATTTGACCAGCTTCGTTCCGTTCTACCGGATTACCCGAACTATACCTATCTTTTTGACGCTGGCAAGGCGCAAACGGAGTTAGCCGAAGCGCTGCAATGAGCAGCTGAAAATTTTATCCGGCAGCTTTTCCCTTTCAAGGAGGAATTCATAGAATGAGTAAAAAACCCCAATACGATCCGGAGGAGATCCGCTTCCCGGATCAGAAGATAACCACGACGCCCCTGGTGCCGGAGATGAAGCAGTCCTTCATCGAGTACGCCATGTCCGTCATCAAGGGCCGGGCCCTGCCAGACGTCCGGGACGGCCTCAAGCCCGTCCATCGCCGTATCCTCTATGCCATGTATGAGGATAATCTGACCTCCGACAAGCCCTTCAAAAAGTCCGCTACCTGTGTCGGTGACGTTCTGGGCCGTTATCATCCCCACGGAGATCAGTCTGTATACGACGCTCTGGTCCGTCTGGCCCAGGATTTTTCCACCCGCTATCTGTTGGTGGACGGCCACGGCAACTTCGGTTCTGTGGACGGAGACCCACCGGCAGCCTACCGGTACACTGAAGCCCGCCTCTCCAAGCTTTCCAATGAGATGCTGCGGGACATTGACAAGGACACCGTGGACTGGGACCCTAACTTCGACGAGTCCCGGAAGGAGCCCCGCGTCCTGCCCAGCCGTTTCCCAAACCTGCTGGTAAACGGCTCCGTTGGTATTGCCGTTGGAATGGCAACCAATATTCCTCCCCATAACCTTCGAGAGGTAATCGGCGCCTGTATTCATGTTCTGGAAAACCCGGAAGCTTCCCTCAGCGATCTGATGGAATATATTCAGGGTCCGGATTTCCCCACCCGGGGTATCATTATGGGCCGGGCAGGCATCCGGCAGGCTTACGCCACCGGCCGTGGACATATCAAGGTCCGGGCCCGCACTGAATTTGAGGAGTTCGGCCAAAACCGTATTCGTATTATTGTCACTGAGATTCCTTATCAGGTCAACAAGCGAATGCTTATCAAAAACATGGCGGACCAGGTGGAGGACAAACGTCTGGAGGGCATCTCCGATATCCGGGACGAGTCCGACCGCAGCGGTATGCGCATTGTCATTGAGCTCAAGCGGGACGCTAATCCCCAGGTTGTCCTGAACCGGCTCTTTGCTCAGACCCAGCTGCAAACCACCTTTGCCATCAATATGCTGGCTCTGGTGGACGATCAATCGCAGCCCAAAATTCTTTCCCTGCGGCACATCATTGACGAATACCTTAAGCATCAGGAGGAGGTCCTTGTTCGCCGAACCCGCTACGATCTGAAAAAGGCGCAGGAACGGGCCCATTTGCTGGAAGGGCTTTTGATTGCGCAGGATAACATTGACGAGGTTATCCGCATCATACGCACCAGTTACGACGATGCCAAGGAAAACCTGATGTCCCGTTTCTCTCTGGACGAGGTCCAGGCCCAGGCCATTCTGGAGATGCAGCTTCGCCGTCTTCAGGGGCTTGACCGTGAAAAATTACAGGCTGAATACAAGGAGCTGGAGGAGCGCATCGCCTATTACCAAAGTCTCCTGGCTGACGAAAACCTGCTCAAGGGAGTTCTCAAGGATGAGCTGAAAGAGATCTCCGACAAATTTGGAGATAACCGCGTTACAGAAATCGGCTTTGACGAGGATGACCTCGATGTGGAAGATCTCATCGAAGAGGAACAGTGTGTTTACACCCTTACCGACGGTGGCTACATCAAGCGCACCCCCGCCAGCGAGTACCGTCTTCAGGGAAAGGGCGGTAAGGGAAACAAGTCCATGTCTACCAAAGAGGAGGACAATGTCAACACGGTATTTACCGCCTCTACACATGACTATATTCTATTCTTCACCAATATGGGTCGTGTATACCGCCGGAAGGGTTATCAGATTCCTTCTTCCGGCAAGACCGCAAAGGGAAGCAATATCGTCAACATTCTCCCTGTGGAGCCCGGTGAGCGAATCAGTGCTATGATCCACACCAACGATATCTCCACCGGCGAGCGGTTCCTTGTGATGGTCACACGCAGCGGCACAATCAAGCGGCTCCCCGGCGAATCTCTTCGGAATCTTCGCAGCAACGGCATCCGCGCCCTGACGCTGGAGGAAGGGGACGAACTGATTTCCGTACGGGAAACTGACGGAGCTATGAAGATACTCATTGCCACCCATGACGGTGCGGCTATTTGCTTTGACGAGACAGAAGTCCGTCCCACCGGCCGTGGTTCTATGGGCGTACGCGGTATCCGTCTTCGGGAGGGAGATTATGTCATCGGTGCAGCCCGGGCCCTGCCTGGCAGGAACGTGCTCACTATCACCGAGAAGGGCTACGGTAAACAGACCCCTGTAGAGGAATACCGCGTCACCGCCCGGGGCGGCCTTGGCATCAAAAACTACGGTCTCACCGATAAGACCGGGAGCGTTGTAGGCATCAAGGTGGTGGACGGCAGCGAGGACCTTCTGGTTCTCACGGAGAAGGGCATACTCCTCCGTACCGCCGTAGATACCATCAAGACCTGCGGCCGCTCCACCCAGGGCGTTATTGTCATGCGCTTCAAGGAGGAGGACGATCAGGTTATCTCCATCGCTCTGGCGGAGCGTGAACCGGAGGAAGATCAGCCATTGGAAGAAAGCGGAACAGACGAATAAAGCTGTAACAAGTGATAAAAAGCGATGAAATCCTCAGTGGTTTCTGGAAATCACTGGGGATTTCATCGTTTATTTATTCTTTCAGAAAAAATATATTGGTTTTTTGGCGAATTGATTGCCATTTCTCTTAGAATCTGTTATGCTGTTAAAACGGTCATGAAAAAGGGGAGTGCGTGCAAGCCATATAATATGTGATGTGCAGCTTCTGTGCCTGCCTTTTTGTTCTCCGGCGCATTATGACATGGCGGATTTGGTCAATTTCCCGTCATTGTAAGCAGACTACCCAGACAGGAGCAAATCCATGAAAACTGTAACCATCTATACCGACGGAGCCTGCTCCGGCAACCCAGGTCCCGGCGGCTGGGGCGCGATTCTGCAATACGGCCCCCATACCAAAGAGCTTTCCGGCGGTGAACCGAACACTACAAATAACCGCATGGAGCTTACCGGCGTGATTCGTGCGCTTCAAACTTTGAAAGAGCCCTGTGTAGTGGAGCTCTACTCTGACAGCAAGTATGTCATTGACGCGCTTTCCAAAGGCTGGGCAAAGGGCTGGAGGGCCAGGGGATGGATTAAGAGCGACAAGAAACCGGCTTTGAACCCGGATCTCTGGGAGCTTCTTCTGGACCTGTGCGAGTATCATCAGGTCCATACCCATTGGGTGAAGGGTCACGCGGAAAACCCATATAATAATCGCTGTGATCAGCTTGCTGTCGGCGAGTGGCAGAAGCTGAAATAGAAAAAGTACCGAAACTACGGGTTTCGGTACTTTTTTTGGGAAACTCCTGTACGGCTGAAACTGTTGATTCGCTTCCCTTATTTTGCCCATTATGCGGTAGGAAGCAGTAAGTAAATGCAGGTTAAATCCCTCGATAAGCTGAAGTTTAACCGGGATTTTATTTTTTCAGCACTGATCATAAATTGAGCCGCTGAATGACTGCAAAGCCGGCAGCAATACTTCTTCAATAAAGCCTATACGGTCAAATACGGTTGGCTTGAAGTATGCAGAAACCGCAGCGACAATCTTTCTGTTCGGGTCCACATAGATCACATTGCCGCTGTTTCCAATAGCGGCATAAATATTTTTCTCAGGATGCACGATCCACCAGAGGTAGCCATATGACATCCCTCGGAAGCGGTTGTCCATTACCGGTTTCGGGATGAGGATTTCCTTGATCCATTTTTGTAAGCAAAGCTGTCCGATTTTTGCCATATCTGCGGCGCTCATACACAAGCCATAACCAGGTGTGCCAAGCCCTTGCGGGTCACAAAACCATACATTTTTTCTTGGTAATTTGTCCATGGTAAACTGCTTGTGATCCGCCGCCGTCTCCGCATAATAATTTTTGTGCTTTTGTATACCGATAGGGAGGAACAGATATTGGTTTGCAAAGTCTACGGTTTTCATACCCGTTGCTATGTAAAGGATGCCAGAAAGAATGTGCAGACATACTGTCCGGTAATTAAACTCGATACCTTTCCTTCCTCCGAGAAAGTCCAGAGAAGCCGTTGTCCAGTTCTCACTGGAGCATACCTTTGTCCAAGGATCGCCATGTCCCTTATAAGGTGCGCGCATGGTCAAAAGCTGTTTGATAGTTACATCGTAAATCGTTTTTTCTCCTCGCTTAACAGAATATTCGGAAAAATAGGACAATACCTTATCATCTATACTGCCAATTCTTCCATGATCAATGGCAATTCCCACAAGCAGCGATGCAATACTTTTTGTTGCGGACATGATATGTGTGCAGTCTGTCCTTTGATAGCCGTTCCATTCTGCGCAATAGATCACGTTTCCGTTTTGCAGGACGCTGATCTGACAGATATTCGGCTGTTGATCTTGTCCCTTTTAAGAAAAGTGTTGCTATGTTACAACTTCGGCAGTTTCTACAAAAGTATGTTGATACAGTCGTCATGATATGCTATAATCTGAACGACAAATTAAAGATTTTGAGGATAAAGCCCATGAAGATTAGAGGAGCAACAGAGCATGAATTGTTGAAATTGTGGGGATATGAAAGTATTCATACTGCTTCTTCTAATGCAAAATTCTTTTGCGACAACATAAAAAGAGGGAATGCTGAATTTTGGACGCTCGACTATGATGGAGAATTGGTTGGAGAGCTGTATGTTTTCTATGACCTTGAGGACAAAGATTTTGCAGATGGCAAAAGAACTGCTTATCTTTGTGCATTTAGAGTTAGAACAGATTTCCGTGGTCAGGGATTAGGGTCAAAGCTGATCTGCCACGTAATGGAGCACATAAAGGATTTGGGATATCAAAGGATATCTATTGGTGTTGACACCACAGATATGGCTAATATTCGTTTATATACGCGGCTTGGTTTTACAATAAAGGGAAAAGAGTGTGCAGAAGATCCTTGCGACAGAGACGAAAATATGCAGCCGAGATCATGTCCTTGCTTTTGGCTGTTATATAAAGAGGTCTAAATATCTGATCAGCTAACTCCGATATTACAAACAATTTTCAAACTATTCTTTGTAAATGGGAATATATGAAAAACAAACGGTTACATTGACAGATTTTCTGAACAGGCAGTCAGACAAAAGAGCGCACGAAATCTCTTTTTACAATTTTTTCTTCCAAGAAAAAGGAGAATACGCAAAAAATCGTAAGATCGTTCATAAATTGTTTACATGCCGTACATGATTTCTTCTTAAACATCCTGTAATATCATAATCAGCAAAGGGGTAACACCCCGATGCGATTTCTCCCTCCTAAAACACACACAACACACACCAGGAAGCCCCGCCATCCGGCGGGGCTTCTTGGTTCATTTTTATAATCAGGCATTCACCTGACTAACCCTGCCATCACTGGTGCAGCGGCTACAGTCAGCAATCCAGTTGTCACAATGGCAAGCGAACTGGCGGCCCCCTGGATTTCCCCCAGCTCCACTGCCCGGGAGGTTCCCGCTGCATGAGAGGACGTACCAATAGCAAGTCCCTGACTTACTGGATCTGTCACCCGGAAGATTTTCAGCAGGGAGGGGGCGGCCACCGCTCCAAACAGTCCTGTCAGCATGATGGTAGCCATGGTAATAGCTGGAAAACCGCCCAGCTCTTCACTGAGTCCCTTGCCGATAGCCGTGGTAATCGATTTGGGCAGGAGCGAGATGTACTCCGCATCCTTCATCTGGAAGAGGACCAGCATTGCTGCGCATCCCGCCATATGGGCAGCTACACCGGCCAGACATCCTGCCAGGACGGCTCCGGCGTTTTTCTTCAGAAGCTCAAACTGCTTGTACAAAGGAATCGCCAGACAGATGGTGGCTGGCGTCAGAAAGAACTCCAGAATTTTTCCGCCGTTTTCATAAAAGGTATCATATTCCGTTCCCGTCCCCAGCAGCACCGCCCCGCACAGCAGTGTGGCAAACAGCAGCGGGTTGCAGATTTCCTTTCCTGCCCGCTTGTTGATGCTCCTGGCCAGCTGAAAGCTGCCCATTGCCAGCAGCAGACCAAAGCAGGAACACGCCTGAAAAAGATCACTCATGTTCCTTCTCCTTCCTTTCGATCATCCATTGGGAGATCCGCCCCGTCACGATCATTACGACGGTAGTGCCAGCCAGTCCCATAATCAGCACCGGCAGCAGCATTTCCTGAATAGTATCCAGCACCGTCAGAAAACTTACGGAAGCTGGTACCAGCAGCAGCGGCATCAGCTCCAGCAGCAGTCCGCCCACGTCCTCGATCTGCTCCAATCGAAGCATACTTGTTTTCAGCAAAATAAATAGCAAAATGAGCCCGTAAATACTGGCAGGTACCGGCAGCGGTACAAAATATTTGATGATTTCCGCCGCAAACGTCACCGCCGCAATGATAACTGCTTGTTGTAAATACTTCATATAATTACCGCTTACTCAGAAAGAATTCCCGTATTTCCGCCTCTCCTGCTTTCACACTGCCCTGGACGAACTCCGGCTTTCCACCACCCCGGCCGTTAAGTTTCTCGTTCAATTCCTTTGCCAGACTGCGCAAGTCTGCACCGTTCTGGCCCACAGCGTACTGATATGTGCCGTCCCCTCCCGCAAACACCGCACACCGTCCACCGCATCTCTCCTTTACCAGTCCGCACAGCTTTCTCAACGAATCTCCTGCCATGGCTCCCTCGATCAACAGCACGTTGCCTTTTCCGGTCAGCTCCTCCGCCTTTCGGATAAAATCGCCTTCCTCCAGCTCAGCTACCCGGCCCCGCAGGGTGTAAATCTCTTTTTGCAGCCGCTCCACCGCCGCCGCTGTCTCGTCCGGCTTGGCGGACAGCAGTTGGGAAACCCTTGTATTCTGTTCCGCAATCCGGTTAATCCATTTCAAGGCCCGCTCTCCTGCGGCCATTTCGATTCTCACGCCGTCCCGGAACTTCTGGCAGGAGATGAGCTTCACCATACCAACCTGACCGCTGCTCCTCACATGGGTTCCGCAGCAGGCACAGCAGTCCGCTTCCGGCCAGCGTACGATCCTGACTGCCCCGCTCAGTGCCTTTTTGCTCCGGTACTCCATGTTTTCTAACTCAGTAGGGGAGGGCCAGGCAATTTGAATTTTCTGATCCGCCCAGATATACCGATTGGCCTCGTTTTCCACAAAAATCAAGTCCTCTGTGGATAACTCGGTATTAAAATCAATTGTTACCAGCTCGTGCCCTATGTGAAAACCAACATTTTCGCAGCCGAATTTACCGCATAAAATCCCGCTGACAATGTGTTCACCACTGTGCTGCTGCATAAAATCGAACCTTCTGGCCCAATCGACGGTACCTGTAACCGTCTCCCCAATGTCAACAGGGCCATCACAAAAATGCAGGATTTCCTCATTTTTTTCCCTTGTGTCGAAAACCTTGACGTTTCCCAGGATTCCATGATCCGCTGGCTGGCCGCCCCCCTCAGGATAGAAAGCAGTCCGGTCCAATGTGACAATCCACTGTCCCTTTTCCTCCCGGCAGTCCAGAACGGTACCGGAGAATTCCTTCAGAAACGGGTCCTCATAGAACAATTTTTCCGTCATTCCTAAAAGCCTTTCTGCTGCCTTGCCGGCAGCGGGACCTTCTTTTCCCTTGTGGGAAAAGAAGCAAAAGCACCCTCAAGGGACGTTCCGTCCCTTGAGAATCCCTTATATTACGTGGGTGATTATTTTACGCTGCAACGTACCCCTGCCGTTCTGCTTGGATGTTTTCGTTAGTGCGCAGGACTTCTGCGTCTACCCACGAGCACACTGTAGTGCCTACCGTCATACACGCTGGATCTCCCGGGATTCTTTTCGGGAGTTCCAACGTATATATGGTAGGGTCTGCCGTTTACATCCTAAAATTGACGCTTTGCCCGATACATGGGAGACTGTCCGATTCAGACCGGACGGTCTCCCGCAAAAGCGCAAAAACAATAATCCCAATAGTTATAAGGGAGTCTTGAACCGTAAGTTCAAGCGCGTTTTTGGATACTTTTGCCGCAGGGCAAAAGTATCCGGGGGAGTCCGGGGGCGAGAAGCCCCCGGGCTGATTAAAGAAAAATTTTCCGTTTGCACACCCTGTGCGCGAAAGTTACTCCTCCTCTTTTTCGGTGACGGCAATATGCAGTTCATCCAACTGCTTCTGCTCCACAAAAGAAGGAGCCCCCATCATCAGATCCTGGGCATTTTTGTTCATGGGGAAAGGAATAATCTCCCGGATGGACTCCTCGCCCGCCAGCAGCATGACCATACGATCCACCCCCGGCGCGATCCCCGCATGGGGCGGAGCCCCATAGCAGAACGCGTTATACATTGCCGGGAACTTGGATTTCACATCATCCTCGCCCAGCCGTACCATCTGGAATGCCTTGATCATGATCTCCGGGTCATGATTCCGTACCGCCCCGGAAGAAAGCTCCACGCCGTTGCAAACCAGATCGTACTGAAATGCCGTAATACTCAGCGGATCCACTTCTCCGGCAATGGCCTTCTCCAGAATCTCTTTCCCGCCATTGGGCATGGAGAACGGATTGTGACAGAACTCCAGCTCCCCGGACTCCTCGCCGATTTCATACATGGGGAAGTCTACAATCCAGCAGAATTCGTACCGTTCTTTGTCGAAATGATTGGGACACAACTGCCCCAGCTTGCTTCTCAACACCCCCGCCGTCTTCTGTGCGGCGTTTTTCTTCCCGGCGGTGAGCCCCACAAAGCAACCAGGCTTCAATCCCAGTTTTTCAATTACTTCATCCTTCTTGTTTGCTACAAACTTGGCGATGCCGCCCACAATCTCGCCATTCTCATCCAGCCGGAACCAGTACGCCTTTTCACCCGCCTGGACTTCCACGTCGGCGCACAGCTTGTCGATCTGCTTCCGCGCCGCGGTGAAATCGGTGACTACGATAGCCTTAACCACATTGCCCTCGAAGGGGCCAAATCCGCAGCAGCTCAACAGCTCTGTTGCATCCTGCACCGTCAGGTCGATTCGCAGATCCGGCTTGTCAGATCCATAGGTCTCCATAGCCTCCACAAATCCGATCCGCTTGAATGGCGCACAGGATGCCACATTATATAGCCCGTACTTGGCAAAGATGGGCGGAAATACATCCTCAATCACTCCGAAAACATCGTCCTGGGTGGCGAAGCTCATTTCCATATCCAATTGGTAGAACTCACCCGGCGACCGGTCCCCCCGGGCATCCTCGTCCCGGAAGCAGGGCGCGATCTGGAAATAACGGTCAAACCCGGAGGCCATGAGCAGCTGCTTGAACTGCTGGGGCGCCTGGGGCAGGGCATAGAACTTCCCTGGATGCTTCCGGGCAGGCACCAGATAGTCCCGGGCTCCCTCCGGCGAGGAAGCGGTCAGAATAGGCGTGGTAATCTCTAAAAATCCATGCTTCGTCATAGCCGCTCTCAGCGCGGATACCACATTACACCGCAGGATAATATTTTTCTTGACCTCCGGATTTCTCAGGTCCAGATACCGGTACTTCAGCCGCAGTGTCTCGTCCGCGTCCCGGCTCCGGTTCACCTGGAAGGGAAGCTCGTTGTACCGGCACTTGCCCAGCACCTCGATTTTCTCCGGCACCACCTCGATCTCTCCGGTGGGCAGATTGGCGTTTTTGCTGCTTCTCTCCCGGACGGCGCCCTCCACGGCAATTACGGTTTCCTTGTTGAGCCCGTGGACGGCGTTCATCATTTCCTCCGTCTCAATAACCACCTGGGTGGTCCCATAGAAGTCCCGCAAAATCACAAAGGCGAAATTCTGCCCCACTTCTCTTACGTTCTCCATCCAACCGGAGAGCTTTACCTTCTGTCCCACGTGCTCCAGCCGGAGCTCATTGCAGGTATGGGTTCTGTTTTGCGTCATGTTTAAACACCTTTCCTTTTATATTTGTATAATAGCAATATAAAATTACGATTTGTTTTCAATCTTTACTCCAAATTCCTGTGTATAAGCAAACAGCTTCTCTGTTATGCTGTCGTTCAAGTTATAGACGATCTCTTGCTCATCAAAATGGAAGACAGCGGTTGATCCCATGAAGTCTATCCAGAAAGAGTCATTATCTTGGGTAACATTAATATTGATCTTTTTTGTGGTCTCGGGTGCAGGCAGGAAGAGAATCAGATTTATCAGACTGGCACGATATTTACCGCTTTCCAAAATTTCTGCTGCTTCCCTGATTACTTCCCTGCGGCTCTCGTCACCGTCCAAACCCCAGGCGCTGATTCCGGCAGGTGGACTGCTCTTTATAGCAAGCATGCTGACAAAAGTGATTTTTCCATCCCCAGCCAGTTCCCCAAAGCTTCTCGGTCTGGTATACCAGAGGCAGAAGATGACCACAAGTGTCAACGCCCCCAGCGCGATTTTTCGCTTCCTGGTCATGGCATGGCATCTCCTTTCATAACTCTGGCTATAAAAATCTAAGAATCAAGCGGGTGCTGTCTAATATTCATCACAAAAAGCTGATCTACGTTCCCATATATTGTCTCAAAGTCGCCCAGCTTTACAAACCCATATTTTTCATACAGCCCGATTTCACCGCTCATAATATAAATCTGCTCATAACCGAGGTGACAGGCGTACGCTGCCCCATGCTGGATCATTTTTTCCGACAATCGTTTCCCACGGTATTCTTCCGCCACGAAAACAAATCCGATAAACGGAGTAAACGGATATTTCTCCGGCAGTTCGTCCTTTTCCGCCACTATGCAGAACCCCGCGACTTTCCCGCCCACGCAGGCGGCGCAGACCCGTTCCCACTCCTTGAAGTCATTTTTCTTCATTTTTTCCGCCAGGAGGGGCCCCGCTCTCCACGAGCAGCGGTTGGCCAAAGAAATTGTCTCTTCCCAATACGGATGCCCCTGGGTCATCAAATGCAGCTTTGTCATACCGCCTTCCTTTCCGCCGGGGCAGGGAGGACCCTAACCCAAAATCACGCACCCTTCTTCCATCTTCGCCAGTCCGTCCCGTACCCGGGTCAGCGTCTCATCGAACCCTAGCTTCGTCTGCTCCCCGGACTTCATATCCTTGCAGGCTACCACGCCGTCCCGGATCTCATCCTCTCCCAGGAACACCACGAAGGGGACCTTGATCTTGTCGGCATAATTCATCTTCGCCTTGAATTTCTTCTGTTCTACATACAGCTGTACTCTGACCCCGGCGTTTCTGAACCGCGTCGCCAGTTCTACAGCAGGGGAGAGGTCCTCTACCATGGGCAGCAGCAGCACGTCCGCCGGCGCGGTGTTCCGCTCCTGATTCAGCATTCCTTGTTCATTGAGAATAAAAAATAGTCTTGTCAATCCAATAGAAATTCCAACTCCAGGCAGTATTTTATCCGTGTAATATTCTGCAAGGTTATCATATCTGCCTCCGGAGCATATGGATCCGATCTCCGGGTGTCCGATCATAAACGTTTCATATACGGTTCCGGTGTAGTAATCCAGTCCCCGGGCAATAGTCAAATCCACTGCGAAATTCTCTTGAGGCACGCCGAACCCGCCCAGATATTTCACTACGGTTCTCAGCTCATCCAGTCCCAGGTCAAAGAGCTCGTTCCTTCCCCGGTACGCTTCCAGGGCGTCCAGCACCTGTTCGTTGGACCCCTTGATCCCGATAAACGCAAGGATCTCCCCGGCCTTCTCCTCTGGGATACCCAGTTCTACCAGAAGCCCTTTGACCTTTTCCTCCCCGATTTTCTCCAGCTTGTCTACGGTGCGCATAATGTCCCCAGCCTGTTCACTGAGCGCCAGCATCCCATAGAAACCGTTCAAAATTTTGCGATTGTTTACCCGAATCTGAAATTGTTTTAATCCAAGTCTGGTAAATACCTGATAAATGATGGCAGGCATTTCGGCTTCATTGCAGACGTCCAGTTTTCCATCGCCGATCATATCAATATCTGCCTGATAGAACTCCCGGAACCGTCCCCGCTGGGCCCGCTCTCCCCGATATACTTTTCCGATCTGATACCGCCGGAAAGGGAAGGCCAATTCCCCATAGTGCAGGGCCACATACTTTGCCAGAGGTACTGTCAAGTCAAATCTCAGGCTCAGGTCGCTGTCCCCCTTGGTAAAACGGTAGATTTGCTTCTCCGTCTCTCCGCCGCCTTTGGCCAGCAGCACCTCGCTTGCTTCAATCATTGGAGTATCCAGTGGAGTGAAACCATAGAGGGAATAGGTCTCTCTGAGGACTTTCATTACATCCTCCATCAGGAGCTGCTGTTCGGGTAGCAATTCCATGAATCCTGAGAGGGTTCTGGGCTGTATTTTCATTATAAACTCTCCTTTTTCTCCCACGCCCTTCAGGCGTGTGGATAGTGATTTCTCAATTCAGCTCCGGGTGGGTACCACGCGGGAAAAGCTTGTATTTCTTTGCGCCCTGTAGGGCCATGAATAAAAAACAATGCTCCCGTCCCCTAACCAAGCGGGACGAGAGCATGACGAACCAGTCATACTTCCGTGGTGCCACCCACATTCGGTCCCGCCAATCTCTGCCAGGACCCTCCAATCCCATTTTGCTGCGGTGGGATAAAGCCGCGGACGTCTCCGTCCCCGCTCCGGCGCTGTCGTTCTCCCCACCCGAAACCGTGGGCCGCTTCCAGCCTGGGAACGGAATGCTCCCTGCGGTCCTCTCTGTCCGGTGGGAGGGGGTACTCTGTCGCCCTCCGCGCGGTATGCCAATATGTGGTATTATAGCGCAGAAAACCGGAAAGTCAATAGAAAAAACTACTGCCGGTTATATTTTTGTTTGGGATTGACGATATTTCGCCAGTCCAGATCTCCCCGGTCCATCCCCAGTACCAGCATTTCCGCCGTTGCCACATTGGAGGCAAATGGCACATTGTTTTGATCGCACAGCCGGGAGATATACAGCAGCTCCTTTTCCATGGACGAATCATTGGGATCGACAAAGAACAGGACCATGTCCATTTCGTTGTAGGCGATCCGCGCCCCGATCTGCTGACTGCCGCCGTGTTGGCAGGTCAGGAACCGGTGTACATGCAGCCCCGTGGCTTCTATCACCATCTGGCCGGTGGTGCTGGTGGCGCAGAGATTGTGCTGTGATAAGATTCCCGCGTAGGCCGTACAGAATTGAACCATCAGATCTTTTTTGTTGTCGTGGGACATGAGAGCAATATACATGGGTATCCCTTCCTTTCTCCGTTGCCTTTATGTCTATCTACAGCCTTAAAGGTACAGGCAGTATTAGCAGGTATTTTTTCCAAAATGTATTAGCGTATCTTCATCAGCGCCACCCGCCGTCCATCCATCCGTCTGGCAATATTGCGGTAAGCCTTGGCGGCGCAGTTGTTGTTGGTACTCAGCAGGGGTACGCCCCGCCCCGCGTACAGCGGCATGGTCTCATCCTCGGGAATCACCCCCAGCAGAGGCAGTCCCGCACTGTCGATGGCGTCGTCGATGGTTTGATGAAGGGACTTGAGCAGCTTCTGCCGGCACCGGTTCACCACGAGATGCACCTTGCCTCGCTTCAGCCAACCCAGCTCCATCACCGTTCTCTGAGCATCTCTCAGACTGCTGGCTTCCGTGGTGGTGACGACTACCGCCCGGTCTGCGCCTGCCAGGGCAAGCTGGAAGCCGCTGCCCAGCCCTGCCGGCGCGTCCACCAGACAGTAATCGAACCGTTCTCTGATTTCTGGAAACAGTTCCCGGAAAGCGTCACGATCAATATCCGGGGCGCCCAGCCGCGTAGGTGCGGTCAGCAAAAAGAGATTTTTCTGTTCTGGATGTCTTACCGCTGCGTCCTCCAGGGAGCACCGGCCTCTCATCACGTCGGTGAAATCCATCATGGCCCGGTCAGTCATGGCCAAGGCGATGTCCAGGTTCCTCAGCCCCACGTCGCAGTCCAGACATAAGGTAGGATGTCCCATTTGTGCCAGCGCCATGCCTACATTTGCCGTAAATGATGTTTTTCCCGTACCGCCCTTACCGGACACCACGGCCACCACCTGGCCCATTGGAACCCTCCTCCTTTTTCCTTCCGCTGTTGGAAAGAAACCACTGCGGATTACATTCCCAGCGGCTGCTTTTTGATTTGCGCAAATTTTCTTGGGTATTTCCCCGGGGAAGGGGAGATCTTTCTGATACAAACCACCCGGTGGACTACGTCGGTAGTGGGAATTGTGTAATCCTTCACCCACTCAATTTTTCCTCCAAGGATGGCGGCCGCCTGCTTGGCTCCATTGATTTCCTCCTGAGAGTGGGTGGATTTCATGGCCAGCATCTGTCCGCCTACCTTCACCAGAGGCAGACACAGCTCGCACAACACCGGCAGCGCTGCCACCGCGCGGCTTACCGCCCAGTCAAAGGATTCCCGACGCTCTCCTGCGAACTCTTCCGCTCTTGCTTGAACGCACTCCGCATTCTCCAGTCCCAGCGTTTCGCAGGCCTCTTTCAAAAATTCAATTCGTTTCCCCAGGCTGTCCAGCAGCGTTACTTTCAGATCCGGCCGTGTCAAAGCTGCCGGTACGCCGGGAAATCCCGCTCCGCAGCCCACATCCACCAGCCGTCCTCTCTCCAATCCCCCCAGGGGCAGCAGCGCCAGACTGTCCAGCAGATGCAGCGCCGCCACATCCTTTGGTTCTGTAATGGCGGTAAGATTCATTACCTGATTCCGCTCCAGTACCATTTCCGCGAAAGCAGCCAGTCTGGGGATGGAGCCTGTCTCCACCCCCAGCTCCGGCAGTCCACGCTCCAGCGTTTCCCTCATTTCCTCTGTTCCTTCAGCAAGTCCCGAATTTCGGCCAGCAGTTTTTCTTCAGCGGAGGGCTCCTTGGCGGGCGGGGGAGGAGGGGCTTCCTCTTTTTTACGGGAGAGCCGGTTGATTCCTTTTACCATACAGAATACCACAAAGGCCATAATCAAGAAATTGATGACAGCCTGAATAAAGTTTCCGTAGGTAATTACCGCACTGCCCACCGTAATGGTTAGATTGGCAAAGCTGGTCTCGCTGACAAAGATTCCAATCAGAGGCATCAGGATGTCATTGATTAGCGACGTGGTAATGGCGCTGAAAGCGCCGCCTACGATCACGCCGACAGCCAGATCCATCACGTTGCCCCTCATGGCAAACTCTTTGAATTCATGAAAGAATTTTTTCATTCTTTGGGGCTCCTTTTATCATTGGTAAGTCTCTGCCGGATATCCGAATGCTTCCATCATGGAAAGGACCAGCAGGAGTACAATTACTCCGCCTGAATCTCCCCAGCCTCCGGGATTTCCGGAATCTCAGGAACTTCCGGAATCTCAGGGGTTTCGGAAATTACCGGAGTCTCAGGAATTTCGGGGATTTCAGGAATTTCTGTAGTCTCTTCCACCTCTCCGGCAGTCTCCTCGTCGGAACCGGCGTACTCAACGCACAGCTCGTCGCTGAACAGATGGGGCTCTTCCTTGTTTTCCTTGGCGGCCATCAGTTTGCTGGTCAGCGTCCCTTCACCAAGGTTAATACCAATATCGATTTTCTTTTTTTCATCGTCGGGGGTGCTGGTGATCCTCCAAAGGAGGGCCTGATAGCTTTTTTCGCCGGTTTCCTCATTCTTTTCCACCTTGTAGGGAGTGAGTCCGGCAGCCAGCGCGGCGAAACCCAGAACTTTCCAAAATGCTTTCATATTGTGCTCTCCTTTATCATTTATTTTGGCGACATTCTTTTTCTTGAAAGAAAAAGAATCAAAAAGAACTTTTAGGAACTGCCGCTGGGGCCGCTTTTTTCCATACAGTCTCCGTCATTGTTTTGGAAGAATGACGTCTTTTTTGCCCATGTAGAGTCTCAGAGCCTCTGGAATCCTGACACTGCCGTCGGCCTGCAAATTGTTTTCCAGCAGAGCGATCAGCATCCGCGGCGGCGCAGCTACGGTATTGTTCAATGTATGGGGGAGATAATTTTTTCCATCCGCGCCTTTCACCCGGATTTTCAGCCTTCTTGCCTGGGCATCTCCCATGTTGGTGCAGGAACAGACTTCAAAGTACTTTTTCTGCCTGGGGCTCCAGGCTTCGATGTCGCAGCTCTTGACCTTCAGGTCCGCCAGATCGCCGGAGCAGCATTCCAGCTGTCTCACAGGGATATCCATGCTCCGGAACAGCTCCACGCTGAACCGCCACATTTTTTCATACCAATCCATGGACTCCTCTGGCTTGCAGACCACAATCATTTCCTGCTTTTCAAACTGGTGAATCCGGTATACGCCCCGTTCCTCAATGCCATGAGCGCCTTTTTCTTTCCGGAAGCAGGGGGAGTAGGAGGTAAGGGTCTGCGGCAGTTGTTCCTCCTTGAGAATCTGGTCAATAAACTTCCCGATCATGGAGTGCTCACTGGTACCGATCAGATACAGGTCTTCTCCCTCAATCTTGTACATCATGGCATCCATGTCTGTCTGGCTCATGACGCCCTCCACCACGTTTCCATGGATCATAAACGGCGGGATGCAGTAAGTGAAGCCCTTGTCAATCATGAAGTCTCTGGCATAGGCCAGCACAGCTTCATGAAGTCTGGCGATATCGCCCATCAGGTAATAAAAGCCGTTGCCGGCCACCCGTCCGGCGGCGTCCATATCAATGCCGTCGAACCGCTCCATGATTTCCGTGTGGTAAGGAATCTCAAAGTCCGGCACTGCCGGTTCGCCGAACCGCTCCAACTCCACATTTGCGCTGTCATCCGGTCCAATGGGCACAGATGGATCGATGATATTGGGAATCACCATTAAAATATGGTGGATTTCCGCCTCCAGCTCAGACTCCTTCTTTTCCAGCTCTGCCAGCCGGTCGGCGTTGGCCTTGACTTTGGCTTTGACGGCTTCCGCCTCCTCCAGCTTGGAGGGGTCTTTTTTCGCCTGACCCATCAGCATGCCGACTTGTTTGCTTAGAGTGTTTCTCTGCGCTCTCAGTTCGCTGGCCTCAGTAATGGATTTTCTGTTTTCCCCGTCCAGCTCAAGCACTTTGTCTACCAGGGGGAGCTTTTCGTCCTGAAACTTCTTTTTAATATTTTCCTTTACGGCATCCGGGTTCTCCCGGATAAACTTGATGTCTAACAAATTGGAAGCCTCCTTATATTGCCGCACGTTGGGCGGCAAACGAAATGATATCTGATGGCAATTCTGAAGCCTGGGGCTGCCTTTTGCTGCCAGCGGCAAAATGTTCCACGTGGAACATTCTATTGTCCCAGCCTCTCCAGCGCCTCCAGGAGATCATTGAGATCGTCCACTCCATAGTATTCGATCTCAATTTTCCCCTTTTTCTTTCCTTGAGAAATATGGCAGGCCCGTCCCAGCCGGGCGGAGAGAGATTTCGCCGCTTCAGCGGCGTAATCCACATCTGGAGCTGCCTTCTTTTCCGCAGGCCTTGCGGCTTTTCGCTCTTCAATCTGAATGTGCCTTACCAGCTGTTCTGTCTGTCGGACGCTGAGATGCTTCTTTATAATCTCGTCTGTCGCCTTCACTCTCATAGGAGGGGAGAGGGGAAGAATTGCCTTGGCATGTCCGGCAGAGATCTTGTTCTGCTCCACCAGCCGCTGAATGCTGATATTCAAATCCAGCAGCCGCAGGGCGTTGGCCACGGCGCTCCGGGATTTCCCCACACTGTCCGCCGCCTCCGCCTGGGTCATTCCATAGGTTTCTACCAGAGCCTGAAAACCCAGAGCCTCTTCAATGGGGTTGAGATCTTCCCGCTGGAGGTTCTCAATCATCGCCAGCTCCATAGATTTCTGGTCGTCGGCCTCAATGATAACCGCCGGCACCTCGTCCAGTCCCGCCATTCGGGCCGCCCGCCAGCGCCGTTCTCCGGCAATGATCTGATAGTATCCGCTGGCCAGCTTCCTTACTGTCAGCGGCTGAATCAGACCATGCTGCCGGATGGAGTCCGCCAGTTCCTTCAGCTTCTCCTGGTCAAAGTTTTTTCTCGGCTGATTTTGGTAGCTCTCAATCTGCGAAATGGAAAGAGTAGAAGAGGGGGTGGAAAAATCGGCGGAAAAATCCTCTCCCAGCAGAGCGCTGAGCCCCTTGCCCATTCCTTTTTCCTTTGCCATAGGGAAATCCTCCTTCCGGCTTATTTCTGATCCTTGCGCAAAAATTCTTTTGCCAGCGCGGCGTAGGCTTCCGCGCCCCGGCTGGTCCGGTCATAGGCGCTGATGGGTTTTCCGTGGCTTGGTGCTTCGCTGAGCCTTACGTTCCGGGGAATCACGGTGGCGTACACCTTCCCGGGGAAATAGCGCTTGACTTCTTCTGCCACCTGCATGGCCAGGTTTGTTCTGCTGTCGTACATCGTCAGCAGAACGCCCTCCAGCTCCAACTGGGGATTAAGCCCCCGCCTCACCGCCCGGATGGTGTAAATCAGATCACTGAGTCCCTCCAGGGCAAAATACTCGCTCTGCACCGGCACCAGGGCGCTGTCTGCGGCGCACAGAGCGTTCAGCGTCAGCAGCTCCAGAGAGGGCGGGCAGTCTACGAATATGTAATCATACTTCGGCGCCAGCTTTTCCAGGGCCCTCCTGAGAAGATGCTCTCGGTCCTGAATTGCCACCATTTCCACACCCGCTCCCGCCAGTCCTTTGGAGGAGGGAAGCACATCGCCGTACCGGGTGGACACTATCCGCTTTTCCGGTTCGATGTCATTGAGCAGAACGTCATAAACGCCCAGGGACAGGGATTTGTCCACGCCCATGCCGGAGGTGGCGTTCGCCTGGGGATCAAAATCGCAGAGCAGAACCCGCTGGCCCATCTCCTTCAGAGCAGACGTCAGGCTGACACAGGTGGTCGTTTTTCCCACGCCGCCCTTCTGATTGACAACAGTGATGATTTTACCCATAAACCGCCTCCAGGACAAGGCCAATCTGCCCCTGTTCTTCAGAGCTTATCCGCAAATCATCTTCATATATCGTGTTACGGATGGGCCCTTTGTTTAGTAGATACTGGTAGTATAACACAAAAAAGCTACATTTCAACAGGAAGAAAGAAATTTTTTTATGAATATTGAAATTTTTCTTCCGTAAGACGCGGAGAATGAAAAATGTTTCACGTGGAACACTTCCTGTTTTTGCGGAAAACAAAGCTTTGCCAACCTGCGCTTTATTTGTCTGAAAGGATTGACAGCACAGCAGGAGAATGATATCATCCCTTGTACTACAGGATACCATTATTTATATGCGAAAGAGGACGGAACATGATTCTTGAAACGGAGCGTCTGTCCCTGCGGGAGCTGACACAGGACGATTACCCGGCACTGTGCCGGATTTTGCAGGATGAGAGAGTAATGTACGCCTATGAAGGAGCTTTCAGTGACGCTGAAGTTCAGGAGTGGCTGGACCGGCAGCTGGCGCGTTACAAGAAGTGGGGATTCGGGCTGTGGGCGGCAGTTCTGAAAGAGACCGGTGAAGTAATCGGACAATGCGGTCTGACCATGCAGCTCTGGAAGGAAAGAGAGGTGCTGGAAATAGGGTATCTCTTTCGGAGGGACTGCTGGCACAGGGGCTACGCCACGGAAGCCGCCAGAGCATGCAAGGCATATGCCTTTGAAAAACTGGAAGCGGAGGAGGTCTGTTCCATTATTCGGGATATCAATGAAGCTTCCAAAAGGGTTGCGATCAGAAACGGCATGATGAAAACAGATGTATGGACCAAACACTATCGGGGCGTGGATATGCCCCATTTCCGCTATGTCATAGTTAAAGCGGATGAAAGAGAGTAAAAACTTCTTTATTCATGCTGCGGCTCATTGATAGAAAAAGTGCAGCTGCGCTTTTTCTGCTGCGTTGACGATATCAGCCAAAAATAGAGCGCGGATTGAACATGAAAAGACAGAGCCAGGGAAAATGTTCCACGTGGAACATTTTCCCTGGCTTACTTGGTAAACTGCTTCAGGTTACGTTGGTTTCCGGGCGGACAGGAAATACCGGTGGGTCCGGCCCTCAATCACACCCTGACAATCCAGGATCTCCTGAGCCCGACGGAGACCGTCCAGGCAGCGCTCCACCGAGAAGCCAGGAAACTCCCAGGGGATGATCCGGGCAAACCAGACCAGTGCGCCCACATCCCAAAAGCGGATCGACCGGAAAGCCTCCAAACCCTCCAGAATAGAGAAGCCGCATTCCTCCAGGGATTGTCTGGCAATGCGCAGGTACTGCGCCGGGAAAGGGAGGGGAGGAACCGGATTCAGAAGAAGGCTCACCAACTCCCGGTCATTCTCCGCTCCTACCTGCTGGGTCAAAAAAATTCCGCCGGGTTTCAGTACGCGGAAGACCTCCTGGGGCAGATAGTCCCCGTGGCGGTTCAAAACCAGGTCAAAGGTTTCGGAGGGGAAGGGGAGGGGGCCATTTCCCTCCGCCTCATGGAAGTCGATGCCGAGAGGAGTCAGAGTTTGCCGGCAAAGAGCGGCATTGGGTGGATAAGCTTCCGTGGCGCTGATCAGGCGGCAGGGATGATGCAGGGAGAGAAGAAACTCTCCCCCGCCGGTGTCCATATCCAGAATCCGGGCAGATGGAAAAAGACTGCGGCGAAGAGAGGCTTTGTAGTCCCAGGGGAGGTCCTCCTCCTCTTGATAGCGGCCATGGATATGAGAGAAGTCCCAGCCCAGCATGTGAGCTGCCTGTTCCTCCGCCAGCCATTGGGTTAAAAGGGTATCTTGATGCTTCATGACAGCTGCTCCTTATCGTAATCATTGTTTTTACGGTTCGGCGCAGTCGGCTGACAACTATATCAAACGCAGCATCGTTATCGTGTGGAAGTCCCGATGTAGAAGAGATTTCCGAAGTGCGTTAACGTTCTATTTGGCTCCTTTTCTTTCAAAAAAGAATATCTCCGGAGCGGTCTGCTGTCAGATCTTTGACCGCGCCGGGCAGTTACCTCGAATAAAGAGCATGGAGCCTTCACCTCGTTTCCGTTAAATAAATAGCAGTATAGCCGCAGAGTTTTGACAATTAGGATATGCTCACTTACTTAATAATTATGTGAATAGTAGTCTATAATTGGCACTTTCTTTTCTATTAAATAATTACCGATTGCAGTTTCAACATCTTCTTTGGAATACTGTCGGAGAATATCCGGAGTAAGTGGAAATATCAAAACAAATGATGTATCCCATCCATTATCCCAGTCGCGTGCCAATTCTCCAGACGTTGTATCGTAATCAAAATTAATATCAAAGCTTTTGGCAACAACGCCTACTCTTCCATTTGCCGTGAATTTTATCCAAACAAGATTTCTTGCGTCAGTTAAATGAAATACCTCTTTGATGACATCGTATTTACTGTCCCACCTGATATACTTACGGAGTTTCTTATCATAGACGGGTTCCGTCCATTTGCAATCAACAGCAATTATGGCGTTATCCAGGATAAGATGATGGCGACTATCAAGCTCTATTGCTTCTACGCGGCTTACCTTTGATGTTCCGTTATTCTGCTTAATGAAATTCAATAGTTCATTAATGTACGCCAATACCTTACTGACAGGCACTGGTTCTTGTTGGCTTTGCTCCTTAGCTTTGTTAACCCTTGTTTTATCACGTTTGTTGTGGATAGATCTTCTTCCCAATTCTCCATTAACATTTTCATAAAAAGCTTCTTCATCCTTGTAGAAATATCTTTGTATATCGTACATTGTATTAACTCCCTCCAGTTTAAAAAATATGTCTGAATATACCATAAATAATGATTTTTTGCAAGCTGCTTTATAAAATCGGTAAATTTCAAGCTGGCGGTGCTATTATGAAAGAAAAACGTTCCACATGAAACATTTCCGCTCCGCACCAAGGGACGAAGCAAAAATGTTCCACGTGGAACATTTTTCAAAATTTGGATCAGGCTACCGGCGCTACGGGTTCCACCTTGCCGGTGGCATGGATATCGGTAATCAGTTTCCGGGGACATTTGGTTACACAGACGCCGCAGGAAGTACATTTGCTGTAGTCAATGGAGGCCACGTTGTCCTTTACGGTGATGGCCTGGGTGGGACAGTTTCGTTCGCAGAGACGGCAGCCGATGCAGCTGACAGAACAGCCGGCCTTGGCAATGGCACCCTTATCGTGGTTGCCGCAGGGGACCACGATATCCACGGAATAGGGAACGTCAGTGATGACATGGCGGGGGCAGGCCTTGGCGCACTGCATACAGTGGGTACATTTGTCCTGATCCACCTCAGCCACGCCGTGGGAGTTGATATGAATGGCGTCAAACTTGCAGGCCCGGACGCAGGTTCCCCGGCCCAGACAGCCGGAGGCGCACTCCAGGGTGCCGTTGCCGGACACCTTCATGGCGGCTACGCAGTCCTCAATGCCTACGTAGCGTTCAAACTTCCGGCTGGCCCGGTCGCCGCCGGAACAGCGGACGAAGGCAACCCGGCGCTCCTGGGCTTTGACTTCCACCCCCATGACGGCAGCAATGCGGCTGGTCTGAAGGCCAGAGCAGCTGGGGCAGGCGTTGACGGGAGCTTCCCTGGCCAGGATGGCCGCCGCGCACCCGGCGCAGCCGGGATAGCCGCAGCCCCCGCAGTTGGCCCCCGGCAGGCAGTCCAGAATCAGATCCAGCTTGGGGTCGGCCTTGACCTCAAATATCTTGGAAGCCAGGGAAAGAACGAGACCAAAGACCCCGCCCAGGATGCCAAGAATCAGTACAGCATAGAAGATATTCATATTCCTACCTCTCTTCCGGCTGACAGTGAGAAACAGCCGGGTCGTTGGAAATGTATTTGCGGGGAACAGGCCCCCGGATTTACCAGGGAATCTGAAGGCCGGAAAAGCCCATGAAACAGAGGGCCATCAGACCCGCGGTAATCAGAGCGATGGGGAAGCCTCGGAAGGCTTTGGGCGGGTCAGAGAACTCCAGACGCTCCCGGATGCTGGAAAACAGAACGATGGCCAGCAGGAATCCCACGCCGCCGGTAATGCCATAAACCACGGATTCAATGAAATTGTAGTTGTTCTGCACATTCAGCAGCACTACGCCCAGTACCGCGCAGTTGGTGGTAATCAGCGGCAGATACACGCCCAGAGCCTGATACAGGGTAGGAACGGCCTTCTTCAAAAACATCTCCACAAACTGCACCAGAGCGGCGATAACCAGAATAAAGGCGACCGTCTGCATGTAGTTCAGGTTCAATGCCAGCAGCAGCTTGTTTACCGGGTAGCACAGCGCTGAGGCCAGACCCATGACAAATATGACCGCAAAGCCCATACCCAAAGAGGTGTCCATCTTCCTGGACACGCCCATAAAGGGACAGATACCCAGAAACTGCGCCAGAATAAAGTTGTTCACCAAAATCGCCCCAAGGGCAATATCCAGCAGAATGGTCCATTCCATGATCATTTCCCTCCCTTGACCTTGCGCTGAATCCACTGCATCAAAGCGATGAGACAGCCCAGTGTGAGAAAGCCGCCTACCGGCTGGACAATCAGCGAGGCGCTGTATTCCGCGGGGAAAATCTGATTCCCCGACAGAGCGCCGGAGCCCAGCAGCTCCCGGATGGCACTCATCGCGAGCAGGACCAGAGTATACCCCAGACCCTGACAGATACCGTCGACAGCGGCGGCCATAGGATTGTTCCTGCTGGCAAAGGATTCCGCTCGGGCGAGGATGATGCAGTTGACCACGATAAGAGGAATGAAGACACCCAGGCTCTCAGCAATGTCAGGGAAGAATGCCTGAAGCAGCAGGTCCACCATAGTAACGAAACCAGCGATAACCACAATGTAACAGGCAATGCGAACCTGTTCCGGTATGATCTTGCGCAGCAGGGAAATAAAAATGTTGGAAAGAGTCAGAATCACCATTACGGACAGGCCCATGCCGAGGCCGTTGGAAATGGTGGTGGTGATGGCCAGGGTGGAGCACATGCCCAGCAGCTGTACCAGCACCGGATTCTGTGTGAGAAAACCCTCTTTGATCTGCTTGCCTACATTCATCAGGTCAGCTCTCCTTTCCAATCAGACCGGCTGTTGCGTCAAGAGCAGCGTTGACGCCGGCGGCCACGCCCCGGGAGCTGACCGTGGCCCCGGAGACGCCGTCGAAGCGGTTGGTTCCGGAATTGACGGTGATCTCGCCGTTTTCATGACTCATGCCGGTAAAGCGGTCCAGAACAGACTGGTCAGCCACCACTTTGGTGCCGATATTGGGGGTTTCGCTGTGGCTGACGACGGAGACGCCGGTGATACTGCCTGTGGAATCCACGCCGACCATCATGGTGATGGGACCCTGGGAGCCGGAGACGGTGGTTTCCGCCACCCAGCCCGCATCTGCTCCGGCGGAGCGGACGGTATACAGGGAGGAGACATTCCCGGAGAGCTCTCCTTCATAGGGAACGTACTCATCTGCCGGAAAGACCTGGGTCAGCGCGGCTTCCTTCTTGGCCTTCTCAATGGCGTCGATGCGGGGTTTGGTAATCTGGTTGACCACACCCAGAAGCAGGGCGGTCAGAAGACAGATAACAAAAAGAACGCCGGTGATACGGAGAATATATTGAGGATCAAGAGAGAGAGGGGGGCGCTTGGCGTCAGCTTCCTTGTTCATTTAACTGCCTCCTTCTTCCTGACTTTCCGGGCCGCTCCAGGGGGCGCTTTGATCACGCCGAAGCGGCGGGGTTTGATGTTCTTGTCTATGATCCATACGGTCAGGTTCATGATCAGAATAGCGTAACAGACGCCCTCGTTATAAGAGCCAAAGTAGCGGATGAAAACGGTGATAAGACCGCAGCCTGCGCCATAGATGGCCTGACCCAGGTGGCTGACGGGAGAGGTGACATAGTCGGTGGCCATGAAAAAGGCTCCCAGCATCAGACCGCCTCCCAGAAGGTTGTACAGCATCCACTGCACCGGATCGTTGCCCCGAGGGAAAAGGAAGGTCAGGGCGGCTACAACGCCGATATAACTGACGGGGATGTACCAGGTGATGACCTTCCGCCAGATCAGGAACAGACCGCCGAGAATCAGCAGCAGAGCGCTGACCTCCCCCATGGAGCCGCCGATAAGGCCCACAAACATCTTGGAAAGATCATAGATGCCCTGGAGACCCTCCAGATTGTTTTCATGGAGCAGCGCCATGGGCGTGGGATAGGTGGCCGCGTCAAAGGGCCCCCAGACGGGAACAGGAGTGAAGTTGGGAGAGCGGGGCGCGACCCAGGTTGTCATTTCTCCCGCCCAGCAGAGCATGAAGGCCCGGGCGGCCAGGGCGGGATTGAGAAAGTTCTTGCCTACGCCGCCGAAAAGCTGTTTGACCACCACAATGGCGAAAAAGTCGCCGATGAGAAGAACCCAGTAGGGAACCGTGACGGGACAGACGAAGGCAATGAGCACGCCGGTGACGGCAGCGCTGAGATCCCCAAGGGTGTTGTTCTTCCCCAGAAGAATGCGGTACAGCCACTCGAAGCAGCAGCAGCCGGCTACGCTCACCGCAGCGGCGGCCAAGGCCCGGGGACCGAAATTATATACCGCAAAGGCCAGGGGCAGCACCATGGCGATCAGGACCTCCCCCATAATGTGGCCCGCGCCGTCCTTGGTACGGATATGGGGGGAGGAGGAGCCAATGAGATTCAGATCTTTATAGTCCACGGTTACGCCTCCTTCTCTTTTTTGTCCGCGGCTTTGGCCTCGCCGGCGGCTTTTGCGGCGGCCTTGGCGTTGTTGATAAGCTGCTTGCCCGCCCGGAATGCCTGAACCAGATGGAGCCGCCCGGGACAGATGTAAGTACAGGCCCCGCACTCGATGCAGTCCAGAACGTGAGCGTCCTCCAGGGCCGGAAGCATGCCGGCCTGCTGGTACTGATAGAGAAACACGGGTTGAAGATGCATGGGACAGACGGAAATACACTTGCCGCAGCGAATGCAGGCAGGGTGCTCCACTGTGCGCTCCTCCTTCTCGCAGAAAGCCAAAATGGCGTTGGTACCCTTGCCGATGGGGGCGGACATGTCGTACTGGGCATGGCCCATCATGGGACCGCCCATAAGAATTTTGAAGGTGGACTTTTTGACCCCGCCGCAGGCGTCCAGCAGATCGCTGATGGGCGCGCCGATAGGGCAGAGGAGATTTTTCGGCTCATTCACGCCGGAGCCGGAGACGGTGACAATCCGATGGGTCACTGGCTTTCCGTGGTAAACGGCGCGGTAAATGGCTACAGTGGTGACAATATTGAACACCGCGCAGCCAATGGAGGCGGGAAGGGCACCGGGGGGCACCTGCCGGCCGGTGATGGACTGACAAAGCTGCTTTTCCGCGCCCTGAGGGTAACGGGTGCGCAGCACATCCACCACGGCGGGCGCCTTTTCCTCCTCGATCTTCAGCCGGAGCATCTCGGCGGCGTTGGCCTTGTTGGCCTCGATGGCAATGTGAACCCGGTCCACGCCGAAAATCCGGGCCAGAAGCTTCACACCGCCCAGGACCTCCTCCGGGTGCTCCAGAAGAATGCGGTGGTCGCTGGTGATGTAAGGCTCGCATTCGCTGGCATTGACGATCACTGTGTCCACCTTGCCCAGTCCGGAGGAAATCTTTACATGGGTGGGGAAGGTGGCCCCGCCCATACCTACGACGCCCGCCTCCTTCACCAGAGCGGAAATCTGCTCCGGGGTGAGGTCGTCCGGGTTTCGGACGGGAGCCAGAGAGGGACAGGGGGTGTCGTTAAAATCATTCTCGATCACCACACTCATCACCGGTACGCCGGAAAAGTGAATGCGGGGTTCTACTGCCGTTACCTTGCCGGAGATACTGGCGTGGACAGGAGCGGAAACAAAGGCAGGCGCGTCCCCCACCTTCTGGCCCACCGTCACAAAATCGCCGGCCGCCACGCAGGGCGTGCAGGGTGCGCCGATGTGGAGGGACATGGGAATCACCACCCGCTGGGGCGGAGGGAGGCTCTCCACCGGCTTCTTATTGGTGGCGGACTTCTGGTCGTTGGGATGGATGCCGCCAAAGAAAGCTTGTGCCATATCTTCACCTCAATTTCTTCTAAACATGGGCCGGAGCCCAAAAACACACGCACATATCATACTCCCATTTACACGCCGTGTCCAGAAATTTTTCAGGGGAAGGACAGTTTTTCTGAGGAAATAAATCAAAATATGGAAAATCATTTGATAATCCTGCCAGAAAAGGCGCAAATTTCTGCGGCTTGCATTTCCCGGGAAAAAATGGTATGATGAAACCCGCCCCGGAAGGCTGCAAAATATATTTGGGAGGCAGAAATCTATGTTGAATCGGGCGGAAATCAAAGCGGAGGCCAAGGAAATCATGGGCTCCGCTCAGGTAAATCCTTATATTGTGACGCTGTTGGTCGTGCTGATCGGCTTTGTACTGGAGCGGACCGTGGATATGATTCAGGGCGGAGGGATATTCTATTCCTATGACATAGCCAGACAGTACTATGACATTCTGGCCAGCGGGGATTTGGAGCAGCTGGAGGGCCTGGTACGCACGCTGCCGGAGAGCACCGGCCGCAGTTTCTTTCTCTCCACTCTGGTTTCCCTGGTGATGCTGGTGCTTAACGGAGGATATTACATTTATTGCATGGGTATCCGGCAAGGAGCGGCGATGCCGTATTCCAGTCTGGCCGACGGACTGGGCTCGGCGGGAAAGCTGATCTGGTGCTGGGTACAGATGTCGGTAAAGATCTTTTTGTGGTCGCTGCTGTTCTGGATTCCCGGGATTATTGCCACATACCGGTACCGGTTTGCATACTATAATGTCCTGACTGATGAGTCACTTTCGGCGGGGGACGCCATCCGTCTCTCCTGCCAGCAGACCCTGGGAATGAAGGGGGAGCTGTTTGTGCTGGATCTCAGCTTTATCGGCTGGCTGCTGCTGTCCGGACTGACGATGGGACTGCTCGATATCTGGCTGATGCCGTATATGACGCTGGTGAATCTGGCTTACTTTGAGGAAGGGCAGAGGAGACTGGGCCGGAGCCCCTATGGGAGATCATGAAATGAGGCCGTTCCGGAAGGGTGGGCACTGATAAGGAAGCAGCCAACCTGCCCACAGCCAAACCCTAAAAACCGAAAAGACAGGAGGCCGGAGCTCCGGCCTCCTGTCTTTTTATACCCTCCAATGGCCCACCTCAGCCCCACCCAGACGGCGTTCAACACCTGTGAATACAGGTTCTTAAAACCCCATGCTCCGCAGGGCATACAAGCAGCGGCAATTCCCGCAGGATCATGCTGACTACCCGACAGCACCAGCGGCACCCCTTTCTCCTCCATAAAGTGTATAGCCGGGGCGAAATTGCGGCATTCCTTTACCGGGCTTACAACGAAAGCTATCGCGTGGACATATGAAGAAGGAGTGTCAGCCTGTAGGCTGGCGCTCCTCTTTTGCTGTTGCATTCCCAGCCAGAAGTTTTCTTAGAAAATTTGAGATTTCGAAAGGATTGTCCCCGAATTTTGCAAAAAAGCTTTCAAAAAACGTTAAGAATTTCTGCCGCTTTTTCATCGGAAGGTGAGAAAGAATTCTATTGAAAAAAACTTCCGCCGGGCGTACAATATAACCGGCACACCTGAAAACTGGTAAAGTTTGGCGGTCAAAATGGCGCAGGGCGGCGTTGGCGTCTTGCCCTGCGCTATTTTTCGTTCCTTTCTTTTCTGCTTCTCAAGTGTGCCGGCTATAAAGCCTGTACCGGAAAATATGGAAGCTGGGACCGGCGGCCCCGCCGCCAGATGGAAAAGGAGTTTCTATGGAATTTCAGCTGAATGAGAATTTACTGCTGGGCGCGGCGGCCGCTGCCACGCAGATCGAGGGCGGAGATCAGAATAACAATTGGTACAGCTGGTACCGGCAGGGATTTGTCAAGGACGATTCGGATCCCTCCGTGGCCACAGACCACTACCGGCGGTGGCGGGAAGATCTGGAGCTGATGAAAAATATGGGTATCCAATGCTACCGCATGGGTCTGGAATGGAGCAGAATCGAGCCGGAGGACGGGGTCTTTGACGAAGCCGTAATCGCCCGCTACCGGGAGGAAATCCAGGCCTTGCACGAGGCGGGCATCCCTGTGCTGCTGACGCTGCACCACTTCAGCAACCCGATGTGGCTGGAGGACAGGGGCGGGTTCGCCGTAAGAGATAATATTACCTGTTTTCTCCGCTATGTGAGAAAAATTGTGGAAAGCGTGGGGGATCTGGTCAGCGAGTATATTACCGTCAACGAGCCCAACGTCTACGCTTTCAATGGTTTCTTCCAGGGAATCTGGCCTCCGGGACAAAAAAGTTTCCTGGAAATGAGCCGGGTCATGACCAATATGGCCGCCGCGCATATCGAAGCCTACGGACTTATCCGGAAAACCAGGCTGCAAATGGGATACAAGGATACCAGGGTGGGCGTGGCCAACCACCTGAGAGTCTTCGCGGCGAAAAATCCGGAAAATCCGCTGCACCGGTTCTGGGCCTCCAGAACGGAGCAGCTGTTTCAGGGGAGCCTGACCAGAGCCATGTGCCTGGGGAGGGTCTCCTTCCCCATCGGGCGGCACCCCTCGATTGTGCCGGGGAGATACTGCGACTTCCACGGGGTCAACTACTACACCCGCTCCACGGTCAGCGGGCCCGCAGACGGTGTGGCCCAGGGATGCGCCGTGAATGATCTGGGGTGGGAGATCTATCCCGAGGGAATTGCCGAGGTCTGCCGGAAGGTCTATGAGATGCTGCCCAGACCGGTGTATATCACGGAAAACGGTACCTGCGACAATCAGGACCGGTTCCGGGCAAGATTCATTGCCGAACATCTGAAGGCGCTGTGTGAAAGCGGCGTGCCGGTGGAGCGGTACTATCACTGGTGCTTCTGCGATAATTGGGAGTGGGTGGAAGGGAACTCCGCCCGGTTCGGGCTGGTGCATGTGGACTATGAAAGTCAAAAAAGAAGTGTGAAGAGAAGCGGGGAGTTCTACCGGAGAGTGATTGAGGAGAGAGGCGTCAGCGAGGCGCTGTTCCGGGAGTTCTGCGATACGCCCTGCGGCGGGGAGGACGGGGAGTAATGGAGTGGTGGAAGGACGCAGTCATCTACCAGATCTATCCCCGCAGCTTTCAGGATTCCAACGGGGACGGCATCGGGGACATTCCGGGTATCATCAGCCGGCTGGACTACTTGCAGGAGCTGGGAGTGGACGCGGTCTGGCTCAGTCCGGTGTATCAGTCCCCCAACGCGGACAACGGATATGATATCAGTGATTACAGGGAGATCAATCCGGAGTATGGGACCATGGAGGACATGGAACGGCTGATCGCGGAAGCCGGAAAGCGGGGTATCCGGATTATCATGGATCTGGTGATCAATCACACCTCCACAAGCCACTATTGGTTCCGGCGGAGCAGAGACAAAACCAGCCAGTACGCGGACTACTACTATTGGAGGAAAGGCGGGGCGGACGGAACGCTGCCCAACAACTGGACCGGCTTTTTTGGAGAGGAATGCTGGGAGTTTGACCCGGAGCGGTGCGAGTACTATCTGCATCTGTTCGCGAAAAGTCAGGCGGATCTCAATTATCACAATCCGGCGGTACTGGAGGAGGTCAAGGATATCCTCCGGTTCTGGCTGAGAAAAGGCGTGGCCGGATTCCGGTGCGACGTAATCAACATTTTGTGGAAGGACAGCCTGGAGAATGGGAAAAAGCAGCTGGCCTTGACGGGAAGCGAGCACTATTTGTCCCTGGAGGGTACCCATGAGATCCTCAGAGAGCTGAGGGAGGTGCTGGACGAGTACGGAGCTTTCGCCGTGGGAGAGACGGTGTTCGTCTCGCCGGAGCAGGCGAGAGCGCTGTGCGGCAGGGAGCGGAAAGAGCTGGATATGGTATTCTCCTTCGAGCACATGGAGTGCGATCAGTTTCTTTTGAAGTGGTTCAAGAAGCGGTTCCGGCCGAAGGTGTTTTTCCAGTGTCTGGCAAAGTGGCAGAAGGAACTGGAGTGGAACGCCATCTATCTGGAAAACCACGACCAGCCCAGATCCATTCCCCGGTTCGGCAGCGAGACGCGGTGGAAGGAGAGCGGGAAACTGCTGGCGGCGCTGGCGCTGACGCTGAAGGGCACTCCGTTTCTGTATCAGGGGCAGGAAATCGGTATGCTGAATTTCGATTTCAGCCGGATGAGGCAGCTCAATGACGTGGAAAGTAAAAATGTGGAACGGGTGCTTCGGAAATTTCACATTCCCCAGAAGCTGAGATGGAAGATCATCGCCAGAACCAGCAGGGACAACGCGAGAACACCCTTTCAATGGACCGGTGAAGAGGGCGCCGGATTTACGAAGGGCAGGCCCTGGCTGGGAATCAACCACAACTGCGCCAGCATCAACCTGGCGCAGCAGGAGAGCGACCCCGACTCCATCTGGAACTGGTACCGGGATTTGCTGAAGCTGCGGCGGGACAGCGAGGTTCTCCGGAGAGGGGACTTTGCGCTGCTGGAGGCCGGAGAGCAGGTGTTCGTTTACCAGAGAATACTGGGGGAGAAGCGGCTGAGCGTGGCGTTGAATTTCAGCGGCGAGCAGGCGGAGGTTTCCTGCCGGGGAAAGGTGATTCGTTCCAACTATGGGAGAGAGAGCTTTGACGGGAAGCTGGACGCCTGGGAAGCGGTGATTCTGGAGTGAGGAGAGAGGTAATGACCAAATTGGACCGGAGGAACAGGCTTTGCTTCGGGCTGGGAACCATCGGACGGGATATGTTCTACTCCATGGAGAGCATGTACCTTCTGTTCTTCCTGACAGAAGTGAAAAACCTGGACGACGCCATGCTGGCGCTGGTGGGCGGGGTACTGACCGCGCTGAGAATTCTGGATGCCTTCAATGATCCCATTACCGGGGTGATTATTGACAACACCCACACCCGATGGGGAAAGTTCAAGCCATGGATGGTGGTTGGTGCGGTGGTCAGCTCCCTGTGCATGCTGATGATGTTTGCCGACCTGCCGCTGGGCGGCGGGGCCTATGTGGCTGTGTTTGCCGCCAGCTATATTTTGTGGGACATTTTTTACGGAGTCAACGACATTGCCTACTGGACCCAGCTGCCGGCGCTGAGCGTGGACCAGAGGCAGCGGGAGAGCATGGGCGCTTTCGCCAGAATCTGCGCGAATGTGGGCATGTATGCCGTGGTGGTGGGGATTCTGCCCGTTACCGGGGCGCTGACGGAGGCATTCGGCGGAGACGGGCAGAGGGCCTGGTTTGTGCTGGCGGTGATCGTATGCGCCGTCATGGTGGGCTTCCAGATGATTACTGTCTTCGGAGTGAAGGAGACCAGAAGCTTTCGGGAGGAGGAAAGCACCTCTCTAAGGGATATGGTGAAGGTACTCTTCGGTAACGATCAGCTGATGTGGACCATCGTGAGCATGGCGCTGTTTATGATCGGGTACTGCACCACCACCAGCTTCGGGACCTACTACTTCAAGTACGCCTACGGAGATGAGAACATGTACTCCGTATTTGCCGGAGTGCTGGGAGTCAGCCAGCTGGCGGCGCTGGCGGTATTCCCCAGGGTTTCCGCCAGAATCAGCCGGAAGAAGCTGTACTCTATCGCCACCGCGCTGGTGGCCGCAGGGTATGTGGTGTTTTTCTTTGCGCCGGTGAACATGATTCCCATCGCCGCGGCGGGGGTGCTGCTGTTCGTGGGGCAGGCCTTTATTCAGACGCTGATGCTGATGTTTCTGGCGGATACGGTGGAATACGGGCAGTGGAAGCTGGGGAAGCGGAATGATTCCGTCACGTTTTCCATTCAGCCTCTAATCAACAAGCTGGGGGCCGCCATTGCCACCGGTGTGGTGACGCTGACGCTGATTGTGTCCGGTATCAACCGGGCTGAAAGCGCCGCAGATGTGACTGCTCAGGGTCTTATGATGATGAAAGCGGCCATGATGGCGCTGCCGCTGCTGGCTATCGCAGCAGGCTATCTGGTATATCTGAAGAAGTACAGGATCGACGAAGAGATGTACCGGAAAATCGTGGGAGAGCTGAAGGACCGGGGGGATATCCGGTGAGCGGGCTTGCCTATGAGCTGATCCGGTCCCGGCGGAAGACGCTGGCGCTGGAGGTGACGGGCGAGGGAGAGGTCGTAGTCCGCGCCCCCATGAGGCTGGCCCGGAAAACCATAGAGGATTTTGTCGCCCGGCACGAAGACTGGATCAGGGAACATCAGGTTATCCAGAGGGAGCGGCGGGAAAGGCATCCCGAGCCCGGCGAGGAGGAGCGGGCGGAGCTGATCCGTCTGGCAAAGGAGACGCTCCCCGGGAAGGTGGAGCATTATGGCCGGATTATGGGTCTTCGCCCGACCGGACTTACCATTACCGGAGCCAGAAAGCGTTTTGGCAGCTGTAGTGCGAAAAACCGGATTTGTTTTTCCTGGAGACTGATGCAGTATCCGGAAGAGGCTGTTGATTACGTCGTCGTCCACGAACTGGCCCACATCCGGCACAAGGACCACAGCAGAAATTTCTACGCCTGCGTGGAGGAGGTGCTGCCGGACTGGAGAGAGAGAAGGCAGCTGCTGAGAGAGTGAGGCGGGCAGAATCTGTTTATATCAGGGGGGGGGCGGGATATCATTCCGTCCCCCTGGTGCTTTTGCCGCGCTGGAGGGCTGGGAGATACGGATTTGATACTTTTTGAGAATTTTGTCGGGATTTGTTACAGGCAGACGAAAAATTGTTATCAAATCGTAAGCTCCATGAAACGACTTTGAAGCATTTTCATGTTATGATATCCCTCGAAAGCCCGGGAACGGGCCGCGCCCCTGGAGAAGCAGAGTGAATGGAGCAGTTATTGGCGGGATTTTCTCTGGGGTGCTGAAAACAGAGCAGCTGCTGAGAGAAAGAAACAGGAGGTATATACATAATGTGGGAAAAGCTGAGAGATCTGAGCGGGAAGGCGAAGGCAGGTATCGCCGGCGGCGTGGTGCTGCTGGCGGCGGCAGGTGTGGGACTGGGGGTCTGGCAGCCCTGGAATCAGCCGGAAGAGACGCCGGAAGCGCCGGATGTGGGACAGCAGGAACCGGCGGAGCCCGTGAAGAAGCCGGAAGAGGAAAAACTGAGCCTGAGGGTGGACGGCGAAGAGGTACCCTGTGTCCTGTATGAGGGTGCCGGATGGAGTATCTGGGTGCCGGAGGACTGGACCACGGAAAGCGTGGGAGAAAACGGCGGGCAGTTTACCTCCGGGGACGGAGCCCAGCTGCTGGTACGGTTTGAGCCGAACAGTGAATATCAAGGAAAGTTTGTCAACCTGTCGGCGGAAGGGAATGACCGGATGCTGCAATTCTACAGCGGAATTGGAGAGGGAAGCCCAGTGACGGAGGGCACCGCGCCAAAAGCGAAATGGGAGCAGTACGGCAAGTTGTTCACGGCCTTGGCCAGGACGCTGACAGTGGGGGATGAGAAGCCCTTCGCGGAGAGCTATATCATTCCGGAGGAGCCGGATTGGCAGAAGGCGGACGGAATGACCGTACTGTTTCTGGATAAGGACGGCTATGTAGTGGACGAGGAGGCGCAGAACGCAATTGAGAGCTATATGCAGAGCTGGCCGGCGGAGGACCGGGAAATCTATACGGGGCAATACCGGATCAACGCGCTGGAATGGGCCAGCAGCTACGCGGGCCTGACGAAGGACGGTTATGTGGACGTGTTCCGGGCGGATGTGCAGTACCGGGTCAGAGAAGGCGCCGCGCCGGCAGGCGTCACTCTGGTGGACGGCTGGGCCAACGTGGAACCCGGCAGCGTCTATCTGGCCATCTCTCATGACGGCGGCACTGTCAGCAAGACCACAGGAGTGACCAGCGGACTGGAAGAGGGCTGGGCTGGCCTCGCGGCGGAGATTGCGTGAGCGCACGAGCAGGGGCGTTCGTTCCCTTTGAGAACAAAAATAACCGCGGTGAGGAGAGAAACTATGAAGAATATGATTGCATACTGCGGGCTGGATTGTGAAAAATGCGACGCATATCTTGCAACAATCCATAACGATTACGCTCTGCGTGAGAAAACAGCAAGGCTGTGGGCGGAGTTGAATCACGCGCCTATTTTGCCGGAGCATATCAATTGTGAGGGCTGTCGCGCAGACGGGGTTAAAACGGTATATTGTGAAAGTTATTGCAGCATTCGCCAGTGTGCGCTGAAAAAAGGCGTGACGACATGCGGCAGCTGTGCGGATCTGGAAACATGTCAGGTGGTTGGAGAGATTATCTCCAATGCGCCGGACGCACTGGAAAATCTGAAAGGATAAGCTTGTATGGCCCGGTGCTTCCAGACTGCGGAGGGGAGAACAGAATCAAAAGTGGTTTTTATACGTAATGTATAGGAAAACCGGTTTAAAAGAAGAAAATTTTTTTGAGTAAAGTGCTTTGCTCGCATAGTATGATTATATAAGAGGGGTGGAACGAATGTTCCGCCCCTCTTATTAAGAACAGAGATTCCACCCCGGCTCTGCGATCAGAGTTGAACAAAAAACCTGACGCGGAATGTTCCGCGTCAGGTTGGAACCGGCAGGAATCTGAAACTCCTCCGTCAGCCCGCGCCTGCAAAGCAGAGCGAAGCCACCAGGCAAACCTCCATTATAATCCCTTTGCGCGCAAGGAAAAGGACAAATACCGGCTGCCGCGCTATTTCGCCAGGATCTCCTCCGCCACCGGCGCCAGCCACTGGGCCTGGAGGTCTTCGATCCTGCCTTGGTCAGTAAGCTGGGCGAGGGCGGGATCCAGGGGCATGCGGGCCAGGAGCTTGAGATGGTGAGCATCGGCAGCGGCCTGGGTTTTGCCCTGGCCAAAGAGGGGAATCTCTTTGCCGCAGTCCGGACAAAAGAGGCTGCTCATGTTTTCAATAACGCCGGTAATGGGAATGGACATCATTTCCGCCATTTTGACCGCCTTTTCCACCACCATGCTGACAAGCTCCTGGGGAGAAGCCACAATCAGAATGCCGTCGAGAGGAAGGGACTGGAAAATGCTGAGGGCCACGTCTCCAGTTCCCGGAGGCATGTCAATGAAAAGATAGTCCACATCCCAGATCACATCGGTCCAGAACTGGGTGACAACGCCCCCGATGACAGGTCCCCGCCAGATAACGGGATCCGTTTCGTCATCCAGCAGGAGATTGACGCTCATCAGCTGGATGCCGGTCTCCGTCTCCACGGGAATCATGCCCCGCTCGTCGGCCATGGCCCGGCGGTGTATGCCAAAGGCCTTGGGAATGGAGGGGCCCGTGACATCCGCGTCCAGAATGCCGGTTTTATATCCGGCGCGGCGGGTCAAAACAGCCAGCTGGCTGGTGATCATGGATTTGCCTACGCCGCCCTTGCCAGAGACAACGCCAAAGACTTTGCCTACCCGGGCGGCGGGATTGTGTTCCTTCAGGAAGGACTGGGGTTCGGTGCGTTCGCCGCAGCTTTCGCCGCAGGTGCTGCAATCATGGGTGCATTCGGACATGATGTGTTCTCCTTTTTGATCAATTGTTTTAAATGGATTTACTGCTTGAGGTTCTCCAAGTATTCTTTCCACCTTTTCAGCGCCTCAGGATAGCGGGGCGAGCTGGAAGTGGGGAAGGAGCGGAGCAGGCGGCGTTCAAAGAAGTCCTGACGCTGGTAGAGGGCGTGGAGTTTCTGCTGGGCCTCCGCTCTGGCAGACTCCAGCCGGACGGATATGGCGTCCTCCAGCCGGCGGCGGCGGGCCGTGACAGTCTGCTGAGATTCGACGCGGAGGGCCTCCAGTTTCCGGGCCAGCTCGTCATGGATGGCGTGAAGTCTGGCAAGACGGCTGCTGAGGCGAATGGCACCGCGGACGGAAAGAATGATATCCGTCAGGTAGAGAATCAGAAAAATCAGGCTTAGAGGAACGCCTGCGCCGGAAGCGAAGAGAGTGGCCAGCCAGGTTATGACGGCAGGATTGGCAAGGTGGCAGAGAAATACGCTGGCCAGACCAAAGAGGGTGGAGTTGAGAAGACAGACCCGGCCGTTGATGTGGAAGCGGTACTGGGTATAGTCCCACCAGCGCATGTGAAACAGCTTCTCCATGGCATAGCTGGTGGCGTACTCCACAGCAGAGGTCAGGAGCGCGCCGAAAAAGAACGTAAGCAGAGGATTATCGCAGCCCCCGTTCAGACAGAGGAGGACAGTCAGAGCGCCGTGACCATAAATTGGACAGATGGGGCCGTTGAGGAAGCCCCGCTTTTCGCAGAGCTTCCGCTGGCCCAGGGAGCAGTAGACCATCTCACCGCACCAGCCGAGAAGACTGTAAACCATGAGAAGAAGAAAAATGAAACAAAAACGGGCCATGGGGATACCTCTCAGAGCCTGATGTGATGAAAGCGCTGGGGATACGCCCAGCGAAGATACTCACCTTCCCGCTTCTGGCAGGTAAAAAGCAAAATCTGATGCCGGCGGGCAAGATCCAGAAGATAATCCAGGGCAGAGGCCATCCGCTCATCATCAAAATTCACCAGCGCATCGTCCAGAAGAATGGGAACCGACTGGCTGGCGGGCAGCACCATCTCACAGATGGCAAGGCGTACCGCAAGATACAGCTGATCCGCCGCACCCTGGCTGAGCTGCTCCGCCTCCCGGGGCGTCAGCTGCTCCGCCTGCTGGGCGGAGGGCGACATGGAGCGGTTCAGCAGCACCTTGTTATAACGTCCGCCGGTCAGCCTTGTAAAGATGGCGGCCGCGCGCTCCCCCAGAGCGGGGGAGAAGCGTGTCTGCAAGGTGGAACCGGAGAGAGCCAGAACTTCCATGGCCAGAGCGATGGCGTCGTACTCCTTTTGCAGGGTGATCTGGCGCTCCTCCAGCGCTTGCAGGCCAAGACGCAGCTCGGAGGGATCGCCCAGAGACTGAATGCGGCCCTGAGTGGTGTGAAGCTCCCGGTGGATGGATGCCTCCTGCTCCCGGAGCTGAGCCAGACGGAAACGCAGATCCTCCCGGGAAGCTTCCGGACGCTGGGCTGGAACCGAAGGAATGGGGGGAGCGGCGTCCCGGAGAGCCTCCCAGCGGTGCCGGGCCTCGTCCTCCCGGCGCTGGGCCTGCTCCAGCTTGCCCCGGAGAAGAAAGGCGTCATTGAGAGCCTGACAGGCCTCCGGCAGATTCCGGACCATGGGACGGAAGGAGCGCAGCTGGGTGAGAATGGAATCCAGATTGGCGGAAGCGCTGGCGGACACCGCCTCCCAGGCGGCCTGGGCTGCCAGCTGCTTGGCCCGGGCTTCGGCTTCCGCCTCGTAGAGAGGAGTGTATTCGGCAACGGCGGCTTCCCGCTGCTGCTCAAGCTGGGCGGAGTTGACCTCCCACTGCTTTTTCATCTTCCGGAAACGCCACTGGGAGATCAAAAAGATAACGCCGAACAGGCCCAGGCCGCCGCCGGCGGAGATCAGCCAGTTGCGGGTTACATATATCCCCACGCCGGTCAGAAGAAGTCCGGCCAGAACGGCCAGAGGCAGAAGCCAGCGGGGCAGGGCGGGCCTGGGACCTGCGTTCAGGGGGGCGGAGGCTGCTTCAGGGGGAGTCAGGCCGGCAAAGGGGTGGGCGTTCAGAGCCTTCTCCGCCTGACGGAGATTGTGAGAAGCCAGGTCCAGACGGCTTCTTGCGCTGTCTACGGCATCATTAATAGAGGAGAGGGCATCAATGCGGCCCTGAATGGCCTCCAGCTCGGGCCGGGTGGGCAGGGCCCGGGCGGTGGACTCCAGAGTTTTGGTCCGGTCCCTGGCTGCGGCTGCGTCCGCCCGGGCGCT
>CAJTUD010000010.1:0-22019 GCA_910579725.1 uncultured Oscillospiraceae bacterium
CTCCGGCGGCGCCCGCCGCCGCGCCTGCGGCCGCCGGGCAGCAGCATGCCAAGGAGAGCCTGATCAGCGTCAACCTTACCAAGCTCGATCAGCTTATGGCGGTGGTCAGCGAGATTGTCATCACCGAATCCATGGTGACGGCTTCTCCGGACCTCAAGGGACTGCGGCTGGACAACTTTACCAAATCCGCCCGGGAGCTGCGCAAGCTCACCGATGATCTTCAGGACGTTTCCATGTCGCTGCGGATGGTGCCCGTGTCCAGTACCTTCCAGAAGATGAACCGCATTGTCCGGGATATGAGCAAGAAATTGGGAAAGCGGGCCCGGCTCACCCTGATCGGCGAAGATACCGAGGTAGACAAAACTATCGTGGACGGCATCAGCGATCCCATCATGCATATCGTGCGTAACTCCATGGACCACGGCCTGGAGGAGACAGAGGCCGAGCGGGTGGCTGTCGGGAAGGATCCAGTGGGCGAGATCATCCTCTCCGCCCGCCACACCGGCAGCGAGGTCATCATTGAAATCCGGGACGACGGCAAGGGCGCCGATACCCAGGCAATTCTGAACAAGGCCATCCGCCAGGGTCTGGCCGATCCCGACCACGAGTACAGCCAGAAGGAAATCCTGGGCTTCATGATGATGCCTGGATTTTCCACCAATACCCAGGTGACAGAGTTCTCCGGCCGCGGCGTGGGCATGGACGTGGTGAAAAAGAATGTGGCTGACGTGGGCGGCACCGTGTCCATTGCCAGCGAATGGGGCAAGGGCATGACCACCACCCTGAAGATTCCCCTGACCATGGCCATCATGGACGGGATGGAGGTGTCCGTGGGCGAGAGCCTGTTCACCATTCCCATCAACAACATCCGCTCTTCTGCCAGAGTATCCGCCGGCGATATCATCCATGACCCGGCCCGGGGCGAGATGATGAAGCTTCAGGACAACTTCTATCCCATCATCCGCGCCAAGGAGCTCTTTGGCCTGGATGACGGACACGATAATATTGAGGACGGCATTGTGATCTGGCTGGAGTCCGGCGAGCGCAGCTACTGCCTGTTCGTGGACGATCTGCTGGGACAGCAGCAGATCGTGGTCAAGCCTCTGCCTGCCTATGTCAACAGCTTCGACGTGAAGAGCTGCGGCATCACCGGGTGCAGCATCATGGGCGACGGCAGCATCAGCATCATTCTGGACATCGCCAACCTCTACAGCGCCGGCCAGGGCATGTTCTGAGCCGGATAACAGCTTAGCGAGAAGGGAGCAATTATACTATGCCAGAGGAAAATGTACTCTTTGCCCGAGAGAGCGACGCCGTCCCCGTTCCGGAGGAGGGGGGCACAGAGATTCAGACCAGCAAGTATCTTATCTGCATTTCCGACGGTCTGCTTTACGGCATTGACGCGGAGCAGGTAGAGACGATCATCACCGACCATACCATTACACGCCTGCCCCGGGTACCGCATTATGTGCGGGGCATCATCAATCTGCGGGGCCAGATCATTCCCGTCATAGACATCCGCCTCCGTCTGGGGAAGCCCCAGGCGGATGAGAACTGCATCATGGTGGTCAACGTAGGCAGCGACTGCATGGGTATTCTGGTAGACGGTGTGGACAAAATGGTGGATATTGTGCAGGATTCCATTCTGCCCATGCCCACTCAGAATCCCCAGAAGCTGATCTCCGGCATGTATTCCCTGCCGGACGGGAAGACGCTGCTGATTTTGGATTGCAGTCTCCTCCTGCACGAATAAAAATATAAGGAGAGGAACCAACCGTGCCGCTGACCAACATTAGCAACGAAGATTTCAGCAAACTTGTCAAATTCATTCACAGTCAGTATGGGATCGACCTCAGCCAGAAGCGGCAGCTGGTAACAAGCCGCCTGTCTTCCCTGCTGAGTCAGAAGGGCTATAACGATTTTGGCCCTTTCGTCACTGACCTGCTGAAAAAGCAGGACCCGGCAGATATGGAGCTGGTTCTCAACCGGCTGACCACCAACTATACATTTTTCATGCGGGAGGAGGAGCACTTCCATTTCTTCCGCGACACGATCCTGCCGGAGCTGGTGAAGCGCCACCAGAGGGACAAGGTGCTGGCTATCTGGAGCGCCGGCTGTTCCAGCGGCGAGGAGCCTTATAACATCTCTATTTATATCAAGGAATTTTTGGGAGCCCAGGCCAATCAGTGGGATACCCGGGTATTGGCCACCGATATTTCTCAGAAGGCGCTGGCTTCCGCTAAGCGCGGTGTCTATGAGCTGCCCGATACCATCCCCCCCGCCTGGCGGAAGAAGTATTTTCAGCCTGTTCCCGGAGGCAAGCAGTACATGGTGGCCCCCATTATTCGGAACAACGTGATTTTCCAGACCTTCAACTTGATGGATCCCATCAAATTCCGCCTGAAGTTCGATGTGATCTTCTGCCGGAATGTAATGATCTATTTCGACCAGCCCACAAAGGACGCTTTAGTGCAGCGCTTTTATGACGCTACCGTTCCCGGCGGGTATTTCATGATCAGCCACTCGGAGAATCTGGGGAAAAATGCCCCCTATCAGACGGTGGCTCCCTCCACGTTCCAGAAGCGCTGAGCGCGGCGGAACGCAGTTTATATGTAAGGAGGCCCTTATTTCATGTGGTCTGCCAATAAAATAATCCGGGTGATGGTGGTGGATGATTCAATCCTTGCCCGTACGATCATCACCCAGGGACTGGGCAAGCATCCACGGATCGAGATTGTGGGCACCGCTTTCAATCCCCGGGACGCCATGGCAAAGATCCCCCAGCTCAAACCGGATGTGATCACCTCCGACATTGAAATGCCGGGCATGAGCGGGCTGGAGTTCCTCAAACAGCTGCTGCCCAAGTATCCTTTGCCGGTGATTCTGGTATCCTCTCTGAATCTGCGGGTTTTTGACGCTCTGTCCGCCGGCGCGGTGGACTTTGTCCGCAAGCCGGATTCTGCACAGAATAATGAAACGTTCATTGCCGCCCTAACCCAAAAGGTGATTTCCGCAGCAGGAGCGAAGGTGCGTCAGTCGTCCCCGGCTTCCATTGCCCAGGCCGCTCCCGTGGCCCCTCTGGGCCAGCGGGCTAACCTGGATCAGGTTATCATCGGCCTGGGCGCCTCCACCGGCGGCACCGAAGCCACCCTGGAGGTCCTCAAGCGCCTGCCCGCCGACATCCCGGGAATGCTGATCGTCCAACACATGCCCACTGGCTTCACCCAGATGTACGCGGAGCGGCTCAACCGCCTGTGCCATATGGAGGTCCGGGAGGCCAAGAATGGCGACGAGGTGCGCCGGGGTCTGGCGCTGCTGGCTCCTGCGGATTATCAGATGCGGATCGTCCGCAGCGGCACCCGCTACACTGTGTCCTGCGCGCAGGGCGAGAAGGTCAGCGGCCACCGGCCCTCAGTGGACGCACTGTTCTTTTCCATGGCGGAGCAGGTTCGCTGCAAGATGGTAGGTATTATCATGACCGGTATGGGCCGCGACGGCGCAGACGGCTTGCTCCAAATGCGCCGGGCGGGCGCATTCACCATCGGACAGGATAAGGAGTCCTGCGTGGTCTATGGCATGCCCATGGTGGCGCAGAATATTGGTGCCGTTCAGGTGCAGGCATCCTGTGAAAACATCGCCTCCGTCCTGCTGCGCCAGCTTAACACGTTGTGATGTGAATCACAAAAAGCAGAATCAGATAGTAAAAGCCGGACGTGGATGATACCATGTCCGGCTTTCTGCTTATTTTCTGCTTTAACAGAGAGCTGCCTCTGAAGAGGCAGCTCTCTGTTCTCAGGGCAGATTGGGTTCTTCGGGCAGAATCGGCTCATCCGGCCCCTGGGGTTCCGGCTCATCGGGATTCGGGTCTGTAATGGGCCCGTCGGGACCGTTAGGCTCCGAGGGGTCAACCACCCCGCCGGGCTCGCTGGGATCGGGCTGCTGGCCGCCGGGCTCGGTGGTGTCGGGGGGCAGCACATCGTCCGGATTCCAGGGACCTGTGGGCCACTGATAGTCAGAATCACCGGGGAGGGGCTCATACCAGTCCTCCGGCAGGCCGGGCATAGGAACATAAAACTCGTCGTGAATCGTACAAACGCCCTTGGTGGTAAAATAGGTCAGATGAGCATCGCTGTCCTCCGCCAGAATCAAAGACCCGTCGGCCCGGGTCAAATGCTCCCGGCCTACCAGCATGACGCGGGTAGTCACAGTCTCTTCAGGGCAGTAATCCCCTGCCAGACAGACCTCCCCTGTGGCAGGATCAGTGCATACCCGAACCTCCGTGTGGCAGGTGCAGGTCTCCTTGGGAACAGCGCTGGACTGCATGTCCACGCTGATAATCCGGCTGCCCCGGTAGTCCTGGGAGCAAAGTCCGTTGGGATCAGGACGCAGTCCGCAGTCCGCGCAAACCTGAGCGGAGGTGATGCCCTCCGGTTTATCCGGAAAGGATTTGTCCTCCAGGCCCTCATGGAGGGGCTCCATGACCTTCTTCCAGATCGCCGCGGCAGGGTTGCCTTTGGCCACAATTTTTTCCGGCTTGTCCCGGTAGCCCACCCACACGGCGGCGGAGTAATAGGGTGTGTAGCCTACAAAATAGCGGTCGAAGTTGTTGGAGGTGGTTCCGGTCTTGCCGGCGATGGTCATGCCGTCAAACCGGGCGGAAGTGCCGGTGCCCTCCCGGACCACGCTTCGCAGCATTTTGTTCATCAGCCACGCAGTGCTCTCTTTCATGGCAGGCCAGGAGCGGACCCCGGAATCGTTGTCAACTATTACCTCGGTGCGGTCATTGTTCCAGATTTTAGTTACCAGTCGGGGTTTGGTATAGATGCCCTGGTTGGCAAAAGCACTGTAGGCCGCCGCCATCTCCACGGTGGTCACGCCGTAGGTCAGGCCGCCCATAGCAAGAGGACCCAGATCGATATCCGCCGGATCCAGGTCAAAGCCCAGATTGCTTTCCATAAACTCAAAAGATCGGGCGTAGCCCAGCTTTTGCAGCGTCCGGGCGGAGATTGTGTTCAGGGACTGTGTCACCGCATAGCTGACAGTCCGGCTGCCAGTGTAGCGGTTGTTGGAATTGCGGGGATAGCCGTTGTCCCGGAGGGCTGTGCTGATGGGATAATCGTCCAGCACGCTGCCGGGAGAGACCACGTCATAGTCAATGGCCGGAGCGTAGACACTGACGGGCTTGATGGCGCTGCCGGGAGTGCGCCGGGAGGTGGCCAGACTCAACTCCCGATTGGTGGTTTTCTGCCCCACGCCGCCGGCCATGGCCTTCACATCTCCGGTGTAGGGGTCAATGATGGTGATGGCGGAGGCCAGCGGCGTACCCTCGGCGGAGGGATAATCAAAGTTGGAGGGGTCCTGATAGATCTGGTCCACCACAGCCTGAACCGCGGGATCAAAGGTGGTTTCGATATGGTATCCGGCCCGGTAGAGCAGCTTGATGGCATCTTCGCGGGCATACCCTTTCTGCTCTACCAGCAGGTCGGCGGCCTCGTTGATGGCAGCATCTTCAAACCAAGTATTGTAGCGGGTGTTGCCGGTATCCTCTGCCTCGCTGCCGCTCTCCTCTTCAGGGATCTCCAGACCGTGGATGGCCTTATACTCATCTGTGTCGGTGAAGAGCAGCTTCTCCGCTTTGGCAGCCCTGCACTCCGCCTCGGTAATATAACCCTGCGCCTGCATCTCATCCAAAATGATCTCCTGACGCTCCTTGTTGAAGTCTCGGGGCGTCTTGACGGAGCCGTCCTTCTGCTTCCACTCGGCTTTGCGGAAGGGATCGTACTGGGATGGATTGTTGGTGATGCCGATAATGGCGGCGCTCTCCGCCAGATCCAGCTCACTGACATCCTTGCCGAAGTAGCCCTTGGCGGCAGTCTGAATGCCGGAATAGCCGCCACCGAAGTAGACACGGTTGAGATACTCGGTGATGATGTCTTCCTTGCTGGTGTACTTCTCATACTCCAGGGCCCGGAGAATCTCCCGGAATTTCCGCTTGACGGTAACATCCGTGTCCTGATACTTGTCCCGGAGCAGCTGTTGGGTGATGGTAGAGCCGCCCTGGGTTTTGCTACCGGTGACACTGAAGAAAGTGGCCCGGGCAGTCCCCCACCAGTCCACACCGTTATGCTCCCAAAAGCGCTTGTCCTCAATGGCGACCAGAGCGTACACCAAATGCTCAGGCAGATCCGTGTATTCAATGAGCTCCCGGTTGCCGCCGCCAGTCTCCTCGCCGTTGTCGAAGAGAGACAGCATGACCGCGCCGTTCTTGTCGTACATGGTGGAGGTCAGCGCCAGACTCATTTCCTCCGAAACCACCTCCCCCAGAGAGGGGCGCAGGGTGGTGTCCACGTAGGTCAGAAAAATTTTGGCAAAAATGCCGATAGTGAGTACGCCGATGACGCAGAGGGTGAACAGTGTCAGAAAAATCCACCCAATGGTCCTGGCAATTATGCGCCCTACGGAAACCTTCTTCTTTTTCTTCCGACGGACAGGCTGCTCCGAGGGCGTCTGGCTGTCCGGAGCGCCGTTATACATGTGATCCATAGTTCGGATGATACCTCCTTTTCCGGGTATGGGGGAATTCGCGATACTTTTCGGGGTACGGCAAGCGACCCCTACGATATACCAATTTATAGTATAACACAGCTTGTCAACTGAAAAAAGGGGGGAATTCCGGGCAGTTCCAACAAAAAAATTGTTGGGGCAGCAAATTTCTTCATAAAATACAAAAAGGAAGGGCGGAAATCGTCAAAATGTCATAGGGAAACCCTCTTGCAATTTTGCGAAAAAACGGTTACACTATAGGGGCAGGGCGGCAGGCCGCTTCTGCGAAAGAACCGGGCAGGGGAGGAAGCTGCTATGAGCGAAGAATTCGGACCTGATTTTATCACGGTGACGGACGAGGACGGCAACGACATTGAGCTGGAACTGCTGGATGTGCTGGAGCATAAGGGTCAGACCTACATGGCGTTCTTCCCGGCGGTACCGGAGGAAAACGAAGCGGACGAAGACAGCGACGACTATGGCATGGTGATCCTGAAGTCCATTACAGAGAACGGCGAGGAACTGTTGTCCACCTTGGACAGCGAGGAGGAGCTGACGGAGATTTACGACCTGTTTATGGAGACACTGTTTCAGGATGAGGACGGGGAGGAATAGCCCCGGGAGAGCAACCCTCCGCTATTAAAAATATAAAGTGCCCTGCGGGGTGCGTGATGAGTCTTTCATTAACCCACATTTTGTTATAAGGGATGCTGGTTCATTGTCTGGTTTGCAGGCCTCCCGGCTGCCATACCTGCGGTTGGAAGTTGGAAGCAGTAAAGGACAGTGCAGGCGACCCACCTGCTACTCATGTGCAGGTTATAACAGGGCTCACACGGCCGCTGCGGGGCGCTTATTTTCATTTTGGAATGATGGCAATACGCTAACGGTGAAAAGAGGTGTTTCCCGTGTTGACATATGTGATCCCCTGTCTGTTTGGACTGGAGGGACTGGTGGGCGACGAGATCCGGCGGCTGGGACTGACGGATGTAAGAGTGGAGAACGGACGGGTTCTGTGTTGTGGAACCGAGGCAGGACTGCCCCGGCTCAATCTGAATCTGCGCTGCGGAGAGCGGGTACTGCTCCAGCTGGCCTCCTTTCCGGCCAGAAGCTTTGAAGCCCTGTTCCAGGGCGCGGCGGCAGTACCCTGGGAAGATTTCGTACCCCGGGACGGACAGTTCCCGGTGAAGGGCCACGCCCTGGATTCCCAGCTTCACTCGGTGCCCGACTGCCAGAAGATTATCAAGAAGGCGGCGGCGGAGCGGCTGGGAAGGGTTTATGGACTGAACCGGCTGCCGGAGACGGGAGCGAAGTATCAGATTCAGTTTGCCGTCATGAAGGATCAATGTTCACTGTATCTGGACACCAGCGGACCTGGACTCCACAAGCGGGGCTATCGGGCGGTAGGTGTGGAAGCCCCACTGCGGGAGACGCTGGCCGCAGCCATGGTAATCCTCAGCCGCTTTCGGGGCAAGGATCCCTTCCGGGACCCTTTCTGCGGCTCGGGAACCATCGCCATCGAGGCGGCGCTGATTGCCAAAAACCGCGCCCCCGGCCTGGACCGGTCTTTTGACGCCCAGAAGTGGGCGTGGCTGCCAAGCCATCACTGGCTGGATGCTGCGGGAGAGGCCATGGACAGGGAATTTGACGGGACCTATGATATCTGGGGCGGTGACATTAATCCCAAGGCGGTACGTATTGCCAGAGAAAACGCTGTCAAGGCGGGTGTGGAAGACCTTGTCCGTTTTGACGCTGCGGACGTGAAAAAGTTCCGCTGTCAGGGGGAATATGGCCAGCTTGTCACAAACCCACCTTACGGAGAGCGCTTGCTGGAAAAAGAGGACGCGGAGGCGCTGTACCGCGCCTTCGGAGAAGTATATCACTGCATCCCGCCCAGGTGGCGGGTACTGGTATTGACCAGTCATCCGGAGTTTGAACGGTTTTTTGGACGGAAGGCCGAAAAAAGAAGAAAGCTCTACAATGGAATGATCAAGTGTGAATTGTTCCAGTTCGCACGATAAACCGCATCTATGTGCAGATCACAGGAAATATGAACCGCCGGCGGCCTTCGCGCCGCCGGGAAGAGAGGTAGAAAATGGCAGGCAACCGAATTGACCGCATCAATGAAGAAATCCAGAGAGAGCTGGCAAGCCTCCTCCGGACGGTAAAGGACCCCCGTCTTCAAAGCGGATTGGTCACAATTACCCATGTGGATACCACCAGCGACCTTCGCTACGCGAAAATCTATATCAGCGCCCTGAACAAAGAGGGCGAAAAGGACATGATGAAGGGGCTGAAATCTGCCTCCGGGTATCTCCGCCGGGAACTGGGTTCCGCGCTGCGGCTCCGTTACACACCGGAGCTTCAGTTTATAGCGGACGACTCCATTGAGCAGGGAGCCCATATTCTGGAGATGCTCCGGGATCCCAACGTGGTCAAACCCGCCAATCCCGCCAATGAGCATATTATCTTGGAGGACAAACCATGAGCCCTGTCACCCCACGGGAAGCCGCCAGACTGCTGCGGCGGCAGGATAATATCCTGATTCTCACCCACCGCCGCCCGGACGGCGACACTACCGGCTGTGCCGCGGCTCTGTGCCGCGCCCTGCGGCAGCTGGGTAAGACGGCATATCTATTGAAAAATCCGGACATTACGGAGACTAACGCGGTTTACGCGGAACCCTTCTGGGCTCCGGAGGATTTCGCGCCTGCGTTTGTGGCGTCGGTGGACATTGCCGCCAGAAGTTTGTTTTTCCCGGCAGCGGAAGCGTATTTTGACCGGATTGGGCTGGCAGTGGATCATCACCCCTCTTTTGAAGGCTTTGGAACGGCTCAGTGTGTGGACCCCTCCCGGGCGGCCTGCGGAGAGATTGTGTATGAAATCTGCCGGGAGCTGGGGGAGATTACGCCGGAGGTGGCTCTGCCGCTGTACGCCGCCGTGTCCACGGATACGGGATGCTTCGTCTACGCTAATACCACCGCCAACACCCACCATGTGGCGGCCGCGCTGCTGGAAACCGGCATTGACTATTTCGGAGTCAATAAACGCCATTTCCGCACCAAAAGCCGCCGCCGCATTGCTATTGAGGCGGAAATCATGGGAGGAGCTGAGTTTTTCCACCAGAACCGGGGGGTGTTCCTGACCATACCGCTGTCCCTGATGGAACGTCTGGGCGCCACGGAGAATGATCTGGAGGACATCTCTTCTCTGGCGGGAATTATTGAGGGCGTGGACTGCGGCGCTGTGCTGCGAGAGCTGAAGCCCGGAGAGTGGAAACTGAGTCTCCGCACCGGAGCCAATGGCCGGGTCAATGCCACCCAGGCCTGCCGTCTGCTGGGCGGCGGCGGCCATGCCATGGCCGCCGGTGCCACCGTGAATGGCAGTCTGGAGGAGGTAAAAGACCAGGTTTTATGGGCCGTCGGTCAGGTGAAACGGGACTGACACAGGCGAGCCAGGAAAATATAAGTTGTCATATCCCGCTTGGTGTGGTAAGATAAACAAAACACGAGAGAGGAGCGGGGCAGAGTCATGGACAATCATATTTTTCGCGGCGCGGCGCTGGGGTTCAACCGCCAGGACGTAATGGAGTATATTGAGAGAACGCAGAAGGAGGCGGAGGCTGCCGCCGCTTCCCTGACCCATCAGCTGGAAGCCGTCCGGCAGGAATTGGAGGAGTGCCGGACAGAGCTGCAGTCCAGATCCGACAAATCGGAGGAACTGTCCGCGGAATTGGAGGAACTCCGTCAGAAATATGAGCGGGAAGCAGAGCAGCGGGAAGCTTTGGAGCGGGAGAGCGCAGAACAACGGGAGAACGCCCGGCAGCTGACCGGGGAACGGGACAGGCTCGCTTCTCAGGTGGAGCGGCTCACCGGAGAGAGCGAGGCGCTGCGTCAGGAAAAGGAAAAGCTGGCTCAGCTGGAGTTGGATGCTCACCGCCGGGCAGATGCGCTGCTTGCCCAGACACAGGCAGAGGCAGACTTGCGTCTTTCTGAAGCGCAGAGCCGGGCGGAGGGCTTGATCAGCGCCGCTAATGCCCAGGCATCTGACACCATTGCCCAAGCTCAGGCCCGAAAGGAAGCCTTGTTGCGGGAAGCGGAGGCGCAGATTGAAAATTCCTCCAGTCAGTGCTGCGAGTTGTTTGACGCCTGCGAGAGGATAACTGCCCATATCACCAGCGAGCTGCGGAAGCTGGACGTGGCCAACACCCAGCTCCCGATTGGTTTAAGCAACCTTAAAGCCAGTTTGGCGGAATTGCAGGAGAAAGCGAAAGAACGGCCGTCCGGGAATTGACAAACGCCGGTCTCTCAGTTATAATACATAGGCAAGTTGAGACGCTACTCACAATGTGCCAGCAGCTCAGCTGGATAGAATATGCCTCTTCTAAACAGGTAGTTCGTTTGAATCCTGTTGAACCGGAAAACTGAATATTTCTTCTAAATGCCCCCGTACCTCACCAGGATAGAGGGTCCGCCTCCTAAGCGGAATGTAGTGAGTTCGAGTCTCGCCGGGGGTGCCAAAAGCACTGCTGCAAGCCATTTTTGATGGTTTGCAGCTTTTTACTGCGTTCTCTTCCGGTGGACGGCACTCCGGCGCCGGGATGAAATTTCTCCCTCGACAGAGATGTGGTTCTATGCTATACTGATTATCACAAAAACACAGGGGAGAAAAACTATGGAATACAATAAATGGATTGCCGATCTGGAAGCCGGGGACGAAATTGAAGGCTTTTATATTCTGAAAACAGCCCAGATCAAAACCTCCAACAGCGGCAAGCCCTTTCTGGCCGCCTCCGTGGCGGACCGCAGCGGAACCATCGACGCCAAGGTCTGGGACTACGGCGGCCCTTTGGGTACGCAGGACGAGGGTACAGTCATCAAGCTGAGGGGGACGGTATCCGAGTACCGGGGCGTCCTACAGCTGATCCTATCTCGTCTCCGGCCAGTTCAGGAGGACGATCAGTATAATCTGGGCGAGTTGGTGCCTGTAGCCCCCATTGACGTGGATGCAGGCTGGCAGGAGCTGCTGGAGCTGACGGACACCATTGGAGACGGAGATTACCGGTCCGTCTGCCGGAGCGTTCTGGAGCGGTACGGGGACCGGTTCCGGTCCATCCCCGGCGGGAAGAGCATGCACCACAGCTTTGTCAGCGGCCTGCTGATGCACACACTATATATGGGGCGGATCGCAGATTATCTGGCAGGGGTATATCCGGAGACGGTGGACCGGGACCTGCTGGTAGCTGGCACTATTCTCCACGATGTGGCCAAGTGCGACGAATTTGTGACCTCTCCCCTGGGTCTGGTAACAGAGTACAGCACCAAAGGCCAACTGCTGGGCCATCTGGTCATGGGGGCCCAGGCAGTGGCAGAGACTGCAAGGGAACTGGCCATGCCGGAGGAGAAATCCGTTCTGCTCCAGCATTTGCTGCTTTCCCACCACGGAGAGCCGGAATTTGGCGCCGCTGTGAGGCCCATGTGCGCAGAAAGCGAGCTACTGAGTATGATTGATCTGATTGACAGCCGGATGGAAATCTACAAGGAAACCATGGATGAAACGGAGCCGGGCTCTTTCAGCAAGCGGGTGTTCGCACTGGACAAAAAAATTTACCGGCACAAATAAGGAGGCAAGAGCAATGCGGCTGGTCTCATGGAACGTCAACGGCCTGCGGGCCTGTATAAAAAAAGGCTTTGTGGAATCCTGTCTGGCGCTGGACGCGGATGTCTACTGTCTTCAGGAGACAAAGCTTCAGGCCGGGCAGGTGGAGCTGGAGCTTCCGGGCTATCACATGTACTGGAACTATGCAGATAAAAAGGGGTATTCCGGCACCGCCCTTCTGACCCGCATGGATCCTGTGGCCGTAACCTGCGGTTTCGGCGACGACATTCACCGCCACGAGGGCCGGGTGATTACGGCGGAGTATGAGGATTTCTATCTGGTCTGCTGCTATACGCCCAACGCCCAGAGGGAATTGAAGCGAATTGACTACCGGATGATCTGGGAGGACGATTTCCGCCTCTACCTCTGCGGCCTGGATCAGAAAAAGCCGGTGATCCTCTGTGGGGATCTGAACGTGGCGCATCAGGAAATTGATCTGAAAAATCCCGGTCCCAACCGCGGCAACGCCGGATTTTCCGATCAGGAGCGGGGAAAGATGACTGAACTGCTGGCGGCAGGTTTTATTGACAGCTTCCGGGAGCTGTACCCGGACAAGACAGGAGCCTACAGCTGGTGGAGCTATCAGGCAAACGCCCGCGCCAACAACACGGGGTGGCGGATCGACTATTTTCTCCTTTCCCACCGGCTGCGGGAGCGCCTGACAGGAGCGGACATCTTCCCGGAAATCATGGGCAGCGACCATTGCCCGGTAGGGATTACGCTGGCCTGACCCGCCAGGGACACAAAAGTAAAAAGCAGGGAGCGCCCCGGGCCGCATTGGCCTGGGGCACTCCCTTGAGAATCCGGAGCCTTGCTGGTCTGTTCGGACCGTTTGGGAAGGAATGCAGACGGAAATTCCCCCTGCCGGTCAAAATCCCGGTATCCCTTGGTGGAACAGCAAAAATTTCCAGAGCGCGCTAATTTTTCAGGCCCAGTCGCGCTTCCGCTTCTTCCCGCATCTTGTACTTGAGAATTTTTCCCGCCGCATTCATGGGGAAGGCGTCCACAAATTCAATATATCGGGGCACCTTGTGCTTGGCCATGTGGGAGAGTACAAAGGTCCTGATCTCCTCCACGGAAGAGCTCTCCCCCTCCTTGAGGATGATGCAGGCCATGATCTCCTCCCCGTACTGCTCATCGGGAACGCCGATGACCTGTACGTCCTTCACCTTGGGGTGAGTATACAGAAACTCCTCGATCTCCCGGGGATAAATATTCTCGCCGCCCCGGATGATCATATCCTTCAGCCGCCCCGTGACCTTGAAGTTTCCGTTTTCGTCCTCGCAGCACAGATCCCCGCTGTGAAGCCATCCGTTGGCGTCAATGGCGGCAGCGGTGGCGGCGGGCATCTTGTAATAGCCCTTCATGATGTTATAGCCCCGGGCCACAAACTCGCCGCTGACACCCCGGGGGCACTCCTCCCCGGTGTCCGGATCAATAATTTTGCACTCCACGTTGGCAAACCGGCTGCCCACCGTCTCTGTGCGCACATCCAGGGAATCGTCGAAACTGCTCATGGTGCAGCCGGGGGACGCTTCTGTCTGGCCGAACACGGAGATAATCTGCTTCATGTTCATCACATCCGCCGCCTTCCGCATCAGCTCCGGCGGGCAGTTGGCCCCTGCCATGATGCCGGTGCGGATACAGGAGAAATCGGTGGAGGCGAAGTCCGGATGGTTCATCATAGCAATGAACATGGTGGGTACACCGTTGAAGGTGGTAATCCGTTCCTGGTTGACACAGGCCAGGGCGGGTTTGGGAGAGAAGTAGGGCAGGGGACACATGGTGGTTCCATGGGTCATGGAGGCCGTCATGGACAGCACCATGCCGAAACAGTGAAACATGGGCACCTGGATCATCATCCGATCCGCAGTGGAAAGATCCATGTGGTCCCCAATATATTTCCCGTTGTTCACCACATTGTAGTGAGTCAGCATGACCCCCTTGGGGAAGCCGGTGGTGCCGGAGGTGTACTGCATGTTGGCCACGTCGTGAGGTCCCACGGCGGCAGCTCGGCGGCGGACCTCCTGCAGCGATGTTTTCCCCGCCAGGGCGGAGGCCTCCTCCCAGGTCAGACAGCCCGCCTGCCGGTAGCCGATGGTGACGACGTTGCGCAGGAAGGGCAGGCGCTTGCAGTGCAGGGGCCTGCCGGGCTGTGCGGAAGCAAGCTCGGGGCACAGCTCTGCGATGATTTCGGCATAGTTGCTGTCCCGATAACTTTCGATCATTACCAGAGTATGTGTATCGGACTGGCGGAGGAGATACTCCGCCTCGTGGATCTTATAAGCGGTGTTTACCGTCACCAGCACCGCGCCGATCTTGGTGGCGGCCCAGAAGGTGATGAACCAGGCGGGCACATTGGTGGCCCAGACGGCCACCTTGTCGCCGCTCTTGACTCCCAGGGCGATGAGGGACCGGGCAAATTGATCCACATCGTCCCGGAACTGAGAATAGGTGCGGGTGTAATCCAGGGTAGTGTATTTGAAGGCGTACTGGTCCGGAAACTCCTCCACCATTCGGTCCAGCACCTGGGGGAAAGTACAGTCGATGACGACGTCCTTCTTCCACACGTACTGTCCCGTCCCGGCGGTATTGTAGTAGAGGCGGCTTTTCCGTCCCTCCCGCTCGAACCGGGACATATAGACAGCGTAGTGGGTGAGGATCATCTCCGCGTCGTCCAGGCCCTCCACCCAGGCTGGATCCCAGACCAGGGAGACAAAGCCGTCGTAATTGACGCTGCCCAGAGCGTTCATCAGCTCTTTCATGGGCATGCCGCCCTCCCCTACCAGCTCCGGGGAGCCGGTGGCCGCACCGTCGGTGAGGCGCACGTGGCGGACATAGGCTCCCAGATTGGTGATGGTCTGCTCCGGAGTTTCCCGCTGCATCAGGCAGGTGCTGTGGGCGTTCCAGCAGGCGGCCAGGTGGTCGCAGGCGAAGTAGTCCAGCACCTCCACCAGCTTTTTCGTATCCGCCATAACCCCCGTACTTTCCAGCAAAAGAGCAACTCCGGCTTTTTCCGCCCCAGCAACCCAGGGAGCCAGCCGCCGGATGACCGCCTCCATGTCCTCGCTGACGGTGTGGAGAGCCACATAGGGCACCAGCAGGTTGGCCGCCGTCTCAATGGCGGCAGGAATTTCGTCCTCCGCCTCCGGACTCATCAGATCCGCCGCCGTTCCTACACAGGGGACGGTCAAATCCGCCGCCGCCAGCTGGCGGCGGGCCGCCACGGCCAGCTCCGGATTGGTAGGGCTGCTTCTGCCGGCCAGAAGGGGATTCCTTACGCTGTCGATCTCCACCCCGCCAAGCTTTGCGCCGGCGGCGGCCTGGCAGGCCCGGGACCAGTCCAGCCGGTTCCAATATTTAATCGAAAATGAAAGTTTCATTTTATGCTTCCTCATACACGATCTTGTTCAGCGCACTGATATATGCCCGGATGCTGGCCCCGATGACGTCGGTGGAAATCCCATTTCCAGAGTACAGCTTTCCATTGGAGCGAAGCTTCACCAGGGCGGAGCCCATAGCCTCCCGGCCCTCGGTGACAGTCTGGATCTGATAGTCCGCCAGCTCATAGTGGTGCCCAATGATCTGCTCTATGGCCAGGAAGGCCGCGTCGATGGGCCCGTCCCCGGCACATACCCCCTGCTGCTTCTTCCCCTCCCGCTCCAATGTCAGATTAGCCATAGCGGAGGTCATGTTGCCGCAGGTAATCACGTACGTCACAATCCGGTAGGCGGAAGGCACCTGCATCGCCGCGCTGGCCACAATTGCGTCCAGCTCCCGGGCGCTGACAAACTGCTTTTTCGCCGCGATACGCTGGAAGGCCTCGTAAACCTTGGCATTGTCCTCCTCAGTGAGGTCATAGCCCAGACAGCGCACCACCTTGACCACTTCGTCAATGGCATCTTCCGCCGTGAGGCAGACTGCCGTCCCCGTATCGTCCACCCCACTGTCAAAGGGGGAGCCGCCGCCGCGCTGGGTCTGCACCATCCATTGCAGCTGCCCCGCCGCCCGGGTCAGCTCCGTCCCCCGCAGGTTCCACCGCAGCCCCTTGCTCTCTCCCCGAGCCGACAGATAGGCCGCCAGATCCTGGGTAGCAGGCACGCCCGCCGATGTGATGGCGGCCTTAATCACCACCGCGCCCGCGTCCACCGCAGCGGCGGCACAGGCGGCAGCCATTTTCATCCCGTCATCAAGCTCAATCCCCAGCCGTGCTTTTCCCAGGCCGGGGACCTTCTCCGCCAGCTCCCGGATAAACCCGGCGCACTCATCCGGCATCATGATCCCGGCGGAATCGCACAGCGTTACTGCCTCCGCACCAGCCTCCAGCACAGCACAGAGCAGCTGTGCAAGAAAGTCCGGCTCCGCCCGGGTGGCATCCAGCGCGGAGAACTCCACATGCTCCGTAAAATACCGGGCTCTGGCCACCAGGGCCTTTGCCAGCTCCAGTATGGCCGGAGCCTTCTTGTGGCACAGGTACTCCATCTGCACTGGGGAAGCGGGCAGCATCACATGAAGCACCGGGCGGCGGGCGGAGCTGACGCTGTTCCAGGCGGCCTCCACGCTCTCCTCCGTCAGTCCCACAGCAGCGGACAGCCGGGCGGCGTTTACTACGGAGGCGATGGTCTTGTTGCGCAGCACATCGCCCTTGCCATCCTTCAGCGCCGGCAGCTCAATCTGGTCCACCCCCAGCCGGTCCAGAATCCGGGCAGCCTCCACCCGCTCCTTGAAGCTCAGTGCCGCCTCTCCTCCGGTCAAACGGAGGGTAATGTCCGAAATTTCAATTGTTTTCATCCTTGCTGTTCTCCTTTTCGCTGATTCGGTCTTTTTCTTTCAAGAAAAAGGGCCAAAAAGAACTTGCAGATTTTGCGGCAGCCACATACAGAGGCCGCGCAGCATTTCATTATGCGCCTTTTCAAACTGACGTTATTCCCAGATTTTCCTGCAGCGGCAACGGCAAACTGCGGAGCCGCAGCGCCGTCATGGGGCGGCGCAAAAAAAGTCCCGGGAGCAGATTACTGCTCCCGGGACGATGATCTCTCACCGCGGTACCACCCGGTTTCACGCCCCAAAGGACGCACTCTTGGAGGGCTCCGTCAAGCCCCTGCCCAGATAACGGAGGCAAACCCGTGACATCCTACCGGAGCAAACGCTCTTTGGGATATCCCGCTCCGGCGCCAGCCGCCAGTCCGCCGCTCCCCGGCTCGCACCTGCCGCCGGTTCTCTGTGAGCGCCCACGAAATGGCTTAACGCCTTCCACGCATTTGAGAAAATGGATTGTGAAGTATTTTAGCATGGGGACAAAGCGGTGTCAAGGGAAATTCTGAGTTTTTCACATTTTCCCCAAAGATTTCAACACTGCCCTCTGATTTATTGGGTTTTCACACGAAAATATACATATTCTGTCATTGGGAGGAGGCAGCCGCTCCGGCAGTCAGGGTGTCGTCATCCTCAACCCAGTCCCTGACATCGGTGACGGAGTACGTCCCGGGCCCGGTGCGGACGATCACCTTGGCAATCCCGGCATTGATAATCAGTCTGCGGCACATGGAACAGGAGGAGGCATCATGAAGCAGCTGCCCGCTTACGGCGTCCTTGCCGGCCAGATAGAGCGTCCCTCCCACCATGTCCCGGCGGGCGGCGGAGATGATGGCGTTGGCCTCGGCGTGGACGGAGCGGCAGAGCTCATACCGCTGGCCCTGAGGCACGTTCATCTCCGTCCGGGTACACCGGCCCATATCCACACAGTTTTTCCGTCCCCGGGGCGCACCGTTGTAGCCGGTAGAGATGATCTCATCATTATTGACAATAATCGCGCCGTAGCAGCGGCGCAGACAGGTTGCTCTGCCGATGACGGTTTCGGCAATATCCAGATAGTAGTTCTCTTTACTGATGCGTTCCATAGCAAATCCTCCCGCTGGCAGTCTTTCTTTATGTGTTTATTATTATAGTGGGATTTTCTCAGGAAGGCAAGAGGGCGAAGGGTAATTTCGCGGAAAAACATTTGTGCGGCGGAATCTCCCTGCCGAACTTTACGGCTATTGCTGAATGGAGAAACATGTGGTATAATTCAGTTTGATTCCGCCTGAAAGCCAGCGGAAGATCCCTCTGCTGGCAAAAATTCACAGAGCGGCGGCCTGCCGGGCCGCCCGGAGAAAAAGGTGACTTCCATGCAGATCGGCACACTGACCATACATACCCGGCTGGCTCTCGCCCCCATGGCGGGGGTCACTGACGCCGCCTTCCGGCAAATCTGCTCCGAGCAGGGGGCTGGGCTGACCTGCTCAGAGTTGGTCAGCGCCAAGGCACTCTGCTATCAGGACAAAAAAAGCCGGCTGCTGCTTAAGCCCTTCCTGGGAGAGACGCCCTTTGCCGCCCAGATTTTCGGCAGCGACATCTCCTGCATGGCGGAGGCGGCCCAGATCGCCGCAGAAGCCAGCGGCGCGGATTTGCTGGACATCAACATGGGATGTCCCGTGGGGAAGGTGGTGTCCTGCGGCGACGGCGCGGCGCTGATGAAGGATCCTGAGAAGGCCGCCCGTCTGGCAGAGGCGGTGGTTAAGGCTTCCCCTGTGCCGGTAACGGTGAAAATGCGCCGGGGCTGGGACAAGAGCAGCGTCAACGCCGTGGAGCTGGCGAAGCTGCTGGAGGAGGTTGGCGTGTCCGCCGTCACCATTCACGGCCGGACACGGGTGCAGATGTATGGCGGAACGGCAGACTGGTCCACCATCCGGGAGGTGAAAGAGGCGATTTCCATTCCGGTGATTGCCAATGGGGATGTATTCTCCGGAGAGGACGCGGTGCGGATTCTCCGGCAGACGGGAGCCGATATGGCCATGATCGGCCGGGGGTGCTTCGGCAATCCCTGGATCTTCCGGGAGGCGGCCGCTGCTCTGGAGGGAAAGCCCATCCCAGCAAAGCCGCCTCTGGCGGAGCGCTGTGACACAGCTGTACGGCAGATTGAGCTGGCGGCGGCATACAACTGTGAAAAGATCGCCGTATTGACGGCCCGGCGGCACTACGCCTGGTATCTCAAGGGCGTGCCCCACGGAGGCTACTACAAGGAGCAAATCATCCGGATGGAGACGCTGGAGGATGTGTACAGGGTGACGAAAGGGATCAAAAGGGACCTGCATGACAGTTGATGAACTGGTCCGGAGGGCCGCAGAGGGCGACGAGAACGCCTTCGGCGAGCTGGTAGGGCTTTATGAGAAAAAAGTATATCATCTCACGCTGCGGATGTGCGGCAACCCGGAGGATGCGGAGGACGCGGCCCAGGAGGCGTTTCTCTCGGCCTGGAGAGGTCTGCCCCGTTTCCGGGGAGAGTCGGGCTTTTCCACCTGGCTCTACCGGCTGGCCAGCAACGCCGCCATCGACTGCATCCGCCGGTCCCGGCGGCAGCGGGAAGAGGCCAGTCTGGACGGCGAAACGCCGGGCATAAACGCGGTGGATGGCGCGCCCTCTCCCCAGGCCCAGGCCGAAGGCGCTGAGCTGCGGCAGGCCTTGGCTCTGCGGGAGCTTCATGAACTGAGCTATGAGGAAATCGCAGCAGTGCTGGAGGTGGATCTGGGAACAGTGAAATCCCGTATCTCCCGGGCCAGGGGTGCGCTGCGAAAAATCCTTCTGAAAAATGGGAACCTATCTGGTTATCTGCCGTCTAAACCAACAGAGAACGCGGGGAAAGGAGGCGGCCGGTCATGAGAAGCTGCGAGGAATATGAACTGCTCGTCAGCGCCTTTCTGGATGGAGAGCTGTCCGGGACGGAACGGGAGGAACTGGCGGAGCACCTGACGGCCTGCCCCCGATGCCAGCAGTATTTTGACGATCTGGTGGCAATGCACGATGCCTTTGACCAGGAAGAGCCCCCTCTGCCGGAGGGCTTCGGAGAGCGGGTCATGAGCCGGGTCCGAGAGACGCCCCAGGAGGAAAAAAGGAAGATCATTCCCTTTTCCCGCTGGCGGCGGTGGGCGGCCTTTGCGGCCTGCTGCGCCGTTATTGCGGCGGGAGTCTGGCGCGTATGGATGCCAGATTCCTCAACGGCCAGTCAGACAGCAGTCTTCAGCAGCGCCCCGGATATGGCCGACTCCTGGACTCCAGCGGCATACGGCGGCAAGAACGACGCCCCAGCGGCTCATATGGACGGGGCTGCCGTTTCCGAGGAGGCAGGACTCCCGGAGGAGGCGCCCGCAGAGAAATCCGCTTTGATAGATCAAGCTGCACCGGAGAATGCGGAGGATTACACCACGGGCAGCCGCCCGTCTCTGGCCGCCGCACCGAAAATTCAATCCGGTTCCGTCACCGCCGCCGGGTCCGCCACCCAAGCCTGGGTGGAGGAGGTTCTGGGTCAGGAGTGGGAAACCGGCCGGACTTACTCGCTGACATTGGAGCAATACGCCTCTCTGTTGGACGCGCTGGCATCTGCGGGAGAAGACTTTCAGGTGGAACCGGGCGAGGAGTGCCTGCTGCTGGCAGCATAGGAAGACTCTTGATTTTTTCCCAAAAAACTGGTAAAATGGTATCATCATTCCTGACTGACACAGGGTAATGCAAAAGGAGGAACACATCATGAACGCACATGGATTGAAAAAACTTGCCGCGCATCTTTTTTTGCCCTTGCTGTGCGCGGTGCTGCTGCTGGCGGGCCCTATCGGGGAAAGCGCTCGGGCAGTTTCCGAGGTAACAGCCCGGCTGCGGCCTGATTACACCATTATCATCGACGGAAGCAAACGGCTCTTCTATAACGCCAAGGGCCAGCAGGTCCATCCTATCTCCTACAACGGCACCACCTACCTGCCGCTTCGAGCTATCGGCGAGCTGATGGGCAAAAACGTGGATTGGAATGCGGACACCAAAACCGCCACTCTCAGCGGAACACGCACCGGCGCGGCTGTTGCCGGAACTCCGGATGCCTCCGCCAAGGCGCAGGATATCACCGCAGCGCTGCGGGACGATATCACGGTGGTGGTGGATCAGACCTCCCGAACCTTTACTGACGCCAACGGTCAGACGGTATATCCCCTGTTTTACGACGGCTCCAACTATCTGCCCATCCGGGCTATTGGCGAGCTGATGGGAAAGACGGTGGAGTGGGACGGCAAAACCAACACCATCACTCTGGGCGGCGGCATGGATCTGGATGTTACCGACGCAGACTCTTTCTCCGACGGAACCTCCTCCGCCAAGCCCGGCGAAACCTCCGGCGGTCTGCTCTCTGCGGAGAGCGCCAAGGCCAAGGCGCTTGCCCACGCCGGTCTTACGGACGCAGCCTTCACCAAGCTGGAGCTGGAGTGGGACAATGGGCGGCAGGTCTACGACCTGGAGTTCTATGCTGGCGACAGCGAGTATGACTATGAGCTCGACGCTGTCAACGGTACGGTTCTCAGCTACGAAATCAAGTCCGGTACACCTACCGCTTCTTCCGCCATCACGCTGGCCAAAGCCCAGGAGATTGCTCTGTCCAAGGTTCCCGGCGCGGCGGCTTCTCACATCCGGAAGCTGGAGCTGGACTGGGACGACGGCAGGCAAATCTACGAAGTGGAGATCATGTATCAGGGCGTGGAGTATGAGATGGAGATTGACGCCGCCACCGGCGCAATTGTGGACTACGACGTAGATTATGATTGATCTCATTTGACCCTACTTATGCATCCTATATCACTACTGATATACGCCAAGCGTTGAATTGTCCGTTGCAGGCAGACAATCGAGGCGCAAAGCGAAGCGAGGGGCAGCCGTAGACTGCCGGACCGGTCGTTCAGCGCAGCTGAGTGACCGGTCCTTATTCAAAAAAGTAGTTACGCCACTTTTTTAACACGCAGACGGAC
>CAJTUD010000010.1:22038-53177 GCA_910579725.1 uncultured Oscillospiraceae bacterium
CGTTTTTCCCTACTCTGCCGCCGTCTCTGCGGCCAGACTGTCCACAAACTGTCTTGCGGCTCTGGGAGACCGGCCGCCCCGGCTCAGAGCAAACCGCTCCGCCAGCTCCTCCAAAGCAGGCCGGTCCACTCCCTTCCACCGGGCCAGGGTGCGGACAATGTCCAGATACGCGTCCTTTCCCGGCTTCTGAAAGGAGACGTGAAGCCCAAACCGGTCCGACAGAGACACCATTTCCTGTATGGTTTCGCCGCGATGAACCTCGTCCCCCTCCCTGTCGGAAAACTGTTCCTTGACAATGTGCCGCCGGTTACTGGTGGCGCAGAGAATCACATTGCCGCCCCGAGCGGAAACAGAGCCCTCCAGCACCGCCTTCAAAGCGCTGTAATTGCTGTCATCCCGCTGAAACGAAAGATCGTCAATAAATAAAATGAATTTCAGAGGGTTTTCGCTCAGCCTGTCCAGCAGGGCGGGAATATAGCACAGCTGATCCCGATGGATCTCCACAACCCGGAGGCCCTCCTCTTTCAGCTCATTCCCCACCGCTTTGATGGTGGAGGACTTGCCGGTGCCCGCGTCACCGGTAAGAAGCATATTGGCGGCCGGCCGGCCCGACAGCAGCGCCCGGACATTGTCCAGTACAAGCCTCCGCTCCCGTTCATAGTCCACCAGGTCCGCCAGACGAACCGGGTCCGGGCGGAGAACTGGCTCCGGCTGTCCGTTCCCGTCCAGACAAAACATGTGATGCGCGGCATAAACGCCATACCCGTACCGCCCGATTTCCGCAGTCCGGCGGCGGTATTCCGCCGCCAGTTCCACAGCCGATACACCGAAATCCGGCAGAGAGCTCCCACCATCCAGTCCCGCCTTCAGCCGCTCCGGCGTCATCTCTGCCGCCGCCTGAAAGGTCTCCAGCTCCGTCTCCACACTGCGGGTCATATATTCCGGCGGCGTCTCCCCACGGCCGATGGCCCGAATAAAAGCGTTCTCATCTTCCAGAACAATCCGCAGGATGTGCCTTCCCAGATCCCCTCCGTCTGTCTGGTAGAGCCGGCTCACCATTTCCGCGTAAGCGGAAGACGCTTCCAGTGCCTCCGCCTGCGTCAGGCAAGCGCACAGTGCCTCCATCACCGGATCTTTCAGCACTCCCCGGAATACTGCCAGCGTCTTCAGACGTGTGTTCAGGCAATGCAGCTCCATAGTCAGTTCAGCACCGCCCCCGAAGCACCGCTGGATACCAGAGCAGCGTACCGCTTCAGATACCCTGTCAGCTCTTTCTTTTCAGGGACAAAATTCCGCATCCGCTCCGTCAGCTCCTCCTCGCCGACCAACAGTTCCAGCTTGTTGCCGGGAATGTCAATCCGGATCATATCTCCCTCCCGGACCACGCCGATAGGGCCGCCGCTGGCGGCCTCCGGGGATACGTGGCCAACGCAGGCCCCCCGGGTGGCTCCGGAAAACCGTCCGTCGGTAATCAGGGCCACGCTGTCTCCCAAGCCCATACCCATGATGGCGGAAGTGGGGTTGAGCATCTCCCGCATGCCGGGACCGCCTCTGGGCCCCTCGAAGCGAATAACCACCACGTCGCCGGGGCAAATCTGCCCAGCGTTGATGGCCGCCTGAGCATCCTCCTCGCACTCGAACACCCGGGCGGGACCTTCATGAACCAGCATCTCCGCCGCTACGGCGGACCGCTTCACCACGCTGCCCTCCGGAGCCAGACTGCCCCGCAGTACGGCAATGCCGCCAGTCTCGCTATAGGGGTTCTCCATGGGCCGGATAATCTCCGTGTTCCGGTTTTCGCACCCGGCGATATTCTCTCCCACAGTTTTTCCGGTGGCAGTGAGACAGCTCAAATCCAGCAAATCCTTTTTCGACAGTTCATGCATCACGGCGTACACGCCGCCCGCCTCGTCCAGCTGCTCCATATAGGTCTGTCCGGCGGGAGCCAGATGGCAGAGGTTGGGGGTTTTCTCGTTGATGGCGTTGGCGATGTCCAGATTGATCTCAATGCCGCACTCGTGGGCAATGGCAGGAAGGTGCAACATACTGTTGGTGGAGCACCCCAGGGCCATATCCACGGTCAAAGCGTTGCGGAAGGCCGCCTCTGTCATGATATCCCGGGGCCGGATGTCCCTTTTCACCAGCTCCATCACCGCCATGCCCGCCCGCTTGGCCAGCTCAATCCGGGCGGAGTACACGGCGGGAATGGTTCCGTTGCCCCGCAGGCCCATGCCCAGGGCCTCGGTAAGGCAATTCATGGAATTGGCGGTGTACATGCCGGAACAGGACCCGCAGGTGGGGCAGGTTTTGCATTCATATTCCCGCAGCTTTTCCTCGCTCATCCTTCCGGCGTTGAATTGGCCCACCGCCTCGGAGATGGTGGAAAAGCTGGCCCGGCCTCCGTCAATGCGTCCCGCCAGCATAGGCCCGCCGCTGACAAAAATAGAGGGAATATTCAGCCGCGCCGCCGCCATGAGGAGGCCAGGGACGTTCTTGTCGCAGTTGGGGACCATCACTAAAGCGTCGAAGCCGTGGGCCAGCGCCATGGCCTCGGTGGAGTCGGCAATGAGCTCCCGCGTGACCAGAGAGTATTTCATTCCCTGGTGGCCCATGGCAATGCCGTCACAGACGGCAATAGCGGGGAACACGATGGGTGTTCCCCCGGCCATGGCCACACCCAGCTTCACTGCGTCCACAATTTTGTCCAGATTCATATGGCCGGGGACGATCTCATTGTAAGAGCTTACCACCCCCACCAGGGGGCGTCTGATCTCTTCCTCCGTCAGGCCCAGCGCGTGATACAGCGCCCGGTGTGGGGCGTTCTGCGGACCCAGCTTCAAAGAATCACTTTTCATAAAGGAACCTTCTTTCTTTTATTGGGGCGGAGCGGTCAGAAGGGAGATATCGTAAACAGCCGGTTCAGGCTTTACGTTGGTTTTCTCCAGCGCTTTCTGAAATTCCTCTTGAGCGTTTTTGTCTTCCGGAGAAGAGTCCTCATATCGATAGCGAAGGGAAGCCAGATTGTAGCTTTTTACACTGTAACCTGTTGGAGAAAAGCAGCGGATCTGCTTATCTCCCTGGCCGAACCCGTTGACACCGTCCACCATGAACCGGAACAGATTCTTGCAGATATATGCGTTGTACCAGATATTTTCTTTCCAGAGCGCATCCTTTTCAGCCGTATTCGAGCCGGCCTCTACCGCGGCAGCATACCGCCGCCCGGCATAGTTGTCCCGAATTTCCAGAATTGAGAGCGGAGTCTCATTTTTATCAATAAAGTAAGTGTCGACAGAGGGATCCAGCATCACCCATTTACCCATTTCCGGGTCGTAGATTTCCGCAACCACGTGATTGTCTCCGTCATAGGGAGAATAGGGCATGATGTACACCCGGCGCGCGTGAATGCCCAGCGCTAGACAGCATTCGGTCAGAATGATGGCCTTGTTCCGGCAGTTGATTCCCTGCTCTGGTTTATTCAGACTGTAATCCAGCAAATCTATAGAATTGAATGGAACATGGTTGTCATAGTCGGATTTGTGCTTCAGCCTGGGGGACATCCAATGCAGCAGCCGGACGCTCCGTTCAAAAGCCGTACCCTCCCCGGCAATTTTATCAATACCGTATTTCTCAATCAGTGTTTTATATTCCGGGCAGGTGAAATCATAGGTGATCTCCGCTTTTTCGCCGCTGCCGGCAAAGGTTTGATTGTTGAAGAGAATGCCGCTGTAGATATCAAAAAGGTTTTTCTGTACTTGGAGGTTTTCCTGATCTGTCATTGAGACCCTCTTTCTGTGCCGCCGCTGTGGGACGGCATTGGCTCTATTTTGGATTCGCCCCCTTGCTGGGGCGGAGCCTTCTTTTCGCGCGAGCGAAAAGAAGCAAAAGATCGCTTAAGGAACTATGTTCCTTAAGAATCTTCCTAAGCAACGGAGGTTGTTGGCACTCCGACGTACTTGGGTAGTTCTGTATTGGTATCTTTGTTGGTGCGCCAGACTTCTGCGGCTAACCACGGGCACGCTGTGGTGCCTACCGTCATACACGCTGAAGCTCCCGGGGCAATTGCGGTAACCGGTCCTCCTTCCAGAGGCTGTCCTTTTAGCAGGCCGGCATAGTCCTGCACAATGATAATACGCGGCCACTCAATGGGGCCGTGTATCATCCAGAGAGTCTTGAACTGTAGGTTCAAGCTTGTTCTGCCTATTTTTGCCGCGAGGCAAAAGTAGGCATAGGGTCCGGGGACGCGCAGCCCCCGGACCGATTCGGGGAAAAGGGTCCCGCTCGCCGCCAGAGGCGGCGAAGAAGATGAAATTCAGTTGTTGATCAGCTTGTCCTCGTCGGACCAGCTGTACAGCTTCCGGATATCCTCGCCGACAATCTCCGCGGGGTGCTCGGACGCTTTCTTTCGCATAGCGTTGAAATGAACCTGAGAACCAGCGTCGGACATATCGAGAAGAAAGTCCTTGGCAAAGGTGCCGTCCTGAATGTCGGAGAGAATCTTCTTCATGGCCTTCTTGGTGTCCTCGGTGATGATTTTGGGTCCTGTGATGTAGTCGCCGTACTCGGCGGTATTGGAAATGGAATACCGCATGCCGGCAAACCCGCTCTGGTAGATCAGATCCACAATCAGCTTCATCTCATGGATGCACTCAAAATAGGCGTTCCGAGGATCGTATCCCGCCTCTACCAGCGTCTCGAAGCCCGCCTGCATCAGTGCGCACACGCCGCCGCACAGCACCGCCTGCTCACCGAAGAGGTCCGTCTCCGTCTCCGTACGGAAGGTGGTCTCCAGTACCCCGGCCCGGGCCCCTCCGATGCCCAGGGCATAGGCCAGACCAATGTCCCAGGCGTCCCCGGTGGCATCCTGCTCCACAGCAATGAGGCAGGGCACGCCTTTGCCCACCTGGTACTCGCTGCGGACCGTGTGTCCGGGTCCCTTGGGGGCAATCATGATGACATTGACGTTCTTGGGTGGCTTGATACAGCCGAAGTGGATGTTGAAGCCGTGGGCGAAGGCCAATGTCTTTCCCTCGGTAAGATTGGGTTCAATGCTCTCCTTGTAGAGCTTGGCCTGCTTCTCATCATTGATAAGGATCATGATCACGTCGGCGGCCTTGGCGGCATCGGCGGCGGTCATGACCTGGAGGCCCTGGCCTTCAGCCCTGGCCCAGCTTTTGCTGCCTTCGTAGAGGCCCACGATGACCTTCACGCCGCTGTCCTTCAGGTTCAGCGCGTGGGCGTGGCCCTGGGAGCCGTAGCCGATGATGGCCACCGTTTTGTTCGCCAGCTTCTGAAGATCGCAGTCCTGCTGATAGAAAATTCTTGCCATGATTGTTACCTCACTTTTATTAAAAATATATTTTGAGAATTTACTCTTGCCGACCGGAACCAGGAGACGATTTCCCCCTCCGTATATCAAAAAGGATCGTATCGACCGCCTCGTCCAGAGACATTTCCGCACCAATAGTCTTTTCAGGAATCAGACCGATGTAATCACGGTCCCTCCACCACCGCCGCATTTCTTCTTCCCCAAATGAAAAGCGGTTCTTTTTTGTCGCGTGACGACGCAAGGTTTCTTCAAAAGACAGATTATAGTAGTACGCATAAATTTCTTCTCCAAACCATGCAGCCGCTGCCGCAAACAGCGGTTGGTACCACTTCGCACACAATATCCCTTCCAGAATCACCACCTCATGACGCTCGTATCCATAGCGCAGCAGATAAATCAGAAGAGAAACTGCCGGCGAATCCGCGCCGTCACGTGCCCAAAGCATTTCTCTGCGAACCGTATCTTGTGACAGAATGAGTGTATTCCGGCCAAGTTTTTGTTGAAGGCCCTTGGCAGCGCTGCTTTTACCGCTCCCTGAATTCCCTCTTAAAATAATCAGCTTGCTCATACTATAGATTTGTTACTTTTCTGATGGTATCTGCACCCCGCTCCAGGGACACCACCCCGGTGCGGCAGATCTCAAGAATATCGTAATCCCGCATCAGATCGATGAAATCATCAATCCGCCTGCTGTCGGCAGTGACCCGCAAAACGATGGAATCCCGGGTGTAGTCCACCGTCTTGGCCTCGAAGGCGTCCGCCGCCGCCCGGATATCCCCCCGGCTGGCGGGGTCGTTTTTCAGCTTGATGAGCAGCAGCTCGAAGCTGACGGAGTTGTCATTGTCCAGCTCCCGGATGGAGCATACATCCGGCAGCTTGTACAGCTGGTCCACCAGCTGCTGCTTGGTCACTCGCTCACCGGCAAACTGGACGGTAATCCGGGAGTAGTCTGGAGACTCCGTCTCGCTGACGGTCAGGTTGTCAATGTTGAACTGCCGCCGCCGGAACATGCTGGTGACCCGGTTCAATACGCCGAACTGGTTGCGCACCAGCACAGCCACAGTATAACGCTTTTCCATGTCAATCACCCACCTTTGTAATCATATCGTCCATGCTCCCGCCGGGGGGCAGCATGGGCAGGACGAACTCGTCCTCGCTGATGAGACAATCGATGAGGTATGGTCCTTCATATTGGAAGGCTCGCTCCAGAGCTTCGTCCAGACCTTCCGGCGTATCTGTCCGCTCCCCTTTTGCGCCGAAGGCTTCCGCCAGCTTCACGAAATCAGTTTTCCGCTCCAGGGTGGTATTGGAGTAATGTTTGTCAAAAAACAGCGTCTGCCACTGGCGGACCATACCCAAAACGCCGTTGTTGAGCAGCAGGATCACCAGAGGTACCCGGTAAGTGACGGCGGTGGCCAGCTCGTTGAGATTCATACCGAAACTTCCGTCTCCAGTGACCAGTACGGCGTGCTCTCCTGTGGCCATCTGGGCCCCCATGGCCGCCCCCATGCCGAAGCCCATGGTACCCAGGCCGCCGCTGGAAACAAACCGCCGAGGCTGCCGGAAGGACAGGGTCTGAGCCGCCCACATCTGGTGCTGGCCCACGTCGGTGGCGACCGGAGTCGCCTCCGTCAGACGCTTGTCCAGGATCAGCATGGCGTTCCGGGGAGTGAGACCCGGCCGCACATCCCGGCTCTCCGCTTCCGTATTCCGGAAACTTTCCACGGTATTTCCCCATTCCGGGTGCTCTGTCGGTTCCACCAGCTCCAACAGCTTTTGCAGGGTCAGCTTCACGTCTCCCCGCATCCCGCACACCGCCGCCACGTTCTTGGAAAGCTCCGAGCCATCCACGTCAATCTGCACCAGCTTGGCTCCCTTGGCAAACTTGGTCCGGTCGCCGGTGACCCGGTCGTTGAATCGGGTTCCCAAGGCAATAATGCAGTCGGAACGGTGCATGGCAGTGGAGCAGGCGTAGTGCCCATGCATCCCCTGCATCCCCAGAAACCGCGGGTGGTCCGTGGGGATTCCGGACACGCCCATGAGAGAGCAGCCAATGGGCGCGTCAATCTTCTCCGCCAAAGCCAGCAGCTCCTCCTGAGCGCCGCTGGCAATGAGTCCTCCGCCGAAGTAGAGGAACGGCCGGTGGGCGGCATTGACACACGCCGCTGCCTCCCGGATGCGCTCCTCCTTGGCAGGGTGGGGCGGGTCGGGGATAACGGGAGGCTGGGGCTCGTAGTCATAGGCCGCAATCTGAATGTCCTTAGGCACGTCCACCAGCACCGGGCCGGGGCGGCCGGAGACAGCCAGCCGGAATGCTTCCCGGATGGTGTCCGCCAGGTCCCCGATCTCCCCTACAAAGTAATTGTGCTTGGTAATGGGCAGGGTGATGCCGGTGATGTCGATCTCCTGGAAGGAGTCGGTGCCGATCTGAGAATTCATCACATTGCCGGTAATGGCCACCATGGGAATGGAATCCAGGAAAGCGGTGGCAATGCCAGTGACCAGATTGGTGGCTCCCGGGCCGGAGGTGGCGATGACCACACCGGGCTTCCCAGTGGCCCGGGCCCAGCCGTCGGCAGCGTGGGCAGCGCCCTGCTCATGGGCGGTGAGCACGTGGGTCATCTCGTCCCGGTACTTGTAGAGAGCGTCGTAGATGTGGATCACCTGCCCGCCGGGGTAGCCGAAAACAGTATGGACGCCCTGCTCCAGCAAGGTTCGGACAACAATGTCCGCGCCGGTCAATTTCAAACTGCATCATCCTTTCTCAGGTAAAAAATAAGACCCCGTCTCTTTTTCAACAAAGAGACAGGATCATTGCTTTCCAACGATCTTGCGGTACCACTCTTTTTGCCGCCGGAGGCGGCCGCTCAGCGTGACTAACATCACTTCCCCTCATAACGGCGGGGTTCCGTCCGTCCTATTGGAGAGATTCCCTCGTTCAGACCGGCCGCTCCGGGGTGACTGACGCAAATCGTCCCTCCGCCGGCTCGCACCGTCCGCCGGCTCTCTGAAGCGGGAGCAGATCTGCTTTTTCCCCATCGCTGCGTTTCTATATGATTGTTTATTATATCATGGTTTCTGTAATTGTCAAGGTGGAAATCCGAGGATCTCTCCTGAGAAATGTGTTGCCGCGGTATCACCTCAGCAATTTTTGCAAAACCAGGTTGATTCGATAATCACTGCGTGCCATAATCAGTCCAGCAAAAAGACGCGGAAGTGCAGGCCGCCGGGCTGGAAAATGAAAGCGGAAGCATACAACCGCTGGTGGAAGCAATAACAGCGGCAGAACTGACAAAAGCAAGGGGATATGAACTGGCAAAGTACGCAGAGGGCAAGTGAATGCGTGAAACAGGAAATCCAAGGGATTTGAGAAACGCGCCGCCGGCTCCACTTCGGAGCAGGAGGAACCGCACCTCCGGTACTGCGTCAGAAAACAGGGATATTCCCAGCAAAATTTCTCTCTCTTTCCAGCAGAGGCCCCTTTGCGCCCATTGTAAAGGCAATGTCGCTGCTTCGGATGGACAGGAGCTGGCTTCCCGGAGATATTTCCAGAAAATTCATCATGTCCACGGACAAAACAATTTTTCCATCCGCTGTAATACTGGTCCAGCAGTAAGACCGCCCCTTGTATGGAATAAACGCCCCGCATTCCGAAGAGCAGTGCAGCAGTTCAGGATTTTCAGTCAGAATATGTCCCAGCCTTGACGATTCCAGCAGTCCTTTTCGGGTGACGCAGAATCCGCCTGTGCTCTTACTGCCGGTAAAAAGATACACCTTGCCCTCTTCTGTAATCCGATACTCCGCAATGGCCTGCGGAGGAATCTGAACAACGCCGTTTTCCTGAATAACTGACTTTCCAAAAATGAACTTACCGCCCTTGTTCATCTGCGGCATATTTATTACCTCCCTGCATTTGGTTTGCATACCGACTTTATCACAGATACCGGCTCTTTGCAACGCGCCCGACCAGCCCGCGGAGCAGCCGGAAAATGGCCCGCCTTCTGGCGGGCCATTTTATTATTGAAATGGAAACATTCCCATCACACTCATGCCGATCACGCATCCCGCGGCAGCCAACAGCGCCAGACCCGGTGCTCGCAGCAGCCATTCATAGTGCTTGGGCGCGATCTTCTGTCCGCCGGGGCTTCTCTTGTGAATCATCCACCACAGCGGGCGGCTGAAACCCACCAGCAGCGTTCCGGCCATTAAACTCAGCATCGCCAGCATCAGCGCAGTATCCACCCGATCCATTTATCAACGCTCCTTTCCAAATCCTTGAAGATTCGCCTTTTTACGCTTCTACCTTCTGCCGCAGCCATCTCAGCAGAGCGCCCAGCCCCAGAGCAGCCAGCAGCAGGAAAATAATGCCTTTCTTCATGTGATTCACCTCTCTACGATTTTGTAGTACGTCCGGGCCGTCAGCACATACACGACGCCATAGGCAACAAAGAACACCAATACGGTCCCCAACGTGCACAGGGCCGTCAGAGTTGTATTGTGGATATAGAACATGGTCAGCAGCTTCTCCACCATGTTGAAGTCAAAAACAATGTGGATAGAAGCCACCACGATGGGCAGGAAAAACACCGTCAGGATCTGACTGTGGATGCTCCGCTTGACCTCGCCCCGGCTGAGGCCCACCTTCTGCATGATCTCAAAGCGGTCCTTGTCCTCGTAGCCCTCGGAGATCTGCTTGTAGTAGATGATCAGCACCGTAGCCAGCAGGAATACGAACCCCAGAAACATCCCCAGGAACAAGAAACCTCCCGCCAAGCCGTAGGCATTTGCCGCGCCTTCACTGCGCGACTCCCAACGGCAGTACATCCAGGAACCGGTGCCCGCGTATACCTCTTCATACAGATTGGTTTCATAATACCCCTGCTGTATCTTGGCAAGCTCCTCAAGTTCCTCCTCTGTGGCGTCCACATCCAGATAGGCGTACCAGCGCATATCTGACCAGTTGTCTACATATGCCTCTGCCTGTCTGGCCCAGAGGTCGTTGATTACATTGTCCGGGACCACTATCGTTACCAGTCTGGTAATGTCGGGATTGAAATGAGGATTGTCCTTCAGGGTTTTCACAATACGGAAGGTAGACTCGCCCAGTTCTGTGCCCTCCTTGGGCACCATCCAGCGGATGCTCAGTTCGCCGCCCTTTACGTTGTATGCGGCGATCTCGTCCGGAGCGAGATCCAGCGTCTCACCGGTAGCGGCGGTATAATTGCTCTCAGTGATGCAGGTGATCAGTACGACCTCTTGGGCGGAGGCGTTGAAGCGGTCTGTGGTATATACTCCATCGGAAATCATTCCTGCGCCAAAACTCAGATCATAGCTGGTTTGAACGTTCCTCACCGCCGCACCCTGTTTCTCAATAAAGCCGGTAATTCCCTCCAGCATGGCGTCAGGGTCGAAAGGAGCCCAGTCCTCCTCCCCCTCCACAGGCTGGGGATAATATCGGACCTCAACGGTGATATCTCCTGGATACTGTTCCCGGATGACCTGATCCGTCCCCAGGTACAGGGACAGGGTTCCGGAGAGCATCACCATCACCATGGTACACAGAATGCAGATGTTGGCAAGGCCCACGGCATTCTGCTTCATCCGGTAGAGCATCCCGGACACACCGATGAAGTGACTGGTCTGGTAATAAAATTTCTTGTTCTTCCGCAGAGCCTTCAGAATAAAGATGCTTACGGCTGTGAACAGGCAGTAGGTACCGATGATAACCAGCCCCACCGCCAGAAAATAGGTCACGATGGCGTCTATGCCGGTCCGGGTGGTAACGGCGATATAGTATCCGGCGCCCAGGGATGCGATACCCAGCAAAGTCATGATCCACTTGGTTCTGGGCTCCCGCTCGCCCACATTGCCGCCGCGGAGAAGCTCAATGGGCTTGGAGACCCGGACCTTGTTCAGATTCACCAACAGCGTCACGCCCAGCAGGAACAGGAACATCACCGCCGTCCAGGCCATGCCGTCCCAGCTGATATAGAACCCGAGGGGAACGGGCATCCCCAGCATCTGATGGAGGATAAGACTGACCAGCTTGTGAAAGATCAAACCCGTCACAATGCCGCCGCCAATGCCCAGCACGCCGATATATACTGTTTCAATAACCAGCACCACAGCGATGTGCCCCTTGCCCATACCCAGGATGTTGTAGAGGCCCAACTCCTTTTTCCTCTGCCTCATGAGAAAGCCGTTGATATACAGCACAAATATGGCGGAGAACAGGAAGGCGATCACCTGACCGATATTCATGAAAACGGTCACATACATATACCCGTTGGGCCGACCAGGGACGATGTCCTTCATGCCGGGGTCCCGGCACAAAGCGGACATGATATAGATGGCGGCCACGTCCCCCAGCAGGGCCAGGATATAGGGAAAATAGAACTTCCGGTTGTTGCGGACGCTCTGGAAGGCCAGCTTGGGATAGAGGCTGGAGTTACGCATCTTCCTCACCTCCGGCAGCCAGCAGGGTCAGTGTGTCAGAGATCTTCTGGTACATCTCTTCGGTGGAGCTGACGCCCTTGTAGATCTGGTGGAATACTTCGCCGTCCCGGATGAACAGAACCCGCTTGGCATGGCTGGCGGCCTTGGTGGAGTGAGTGACCATGAGGATGGTCTGTCCCTCGCCGTTTACCTGATCGAAGAGATTGAGCAGGCTGTCGGTGGCCTTGCTGTCCAGTGCGCCGGTAGGCTCGTCGGCCAGGACAATCCTCGGCTCTGTAATCAGCGCCCGGGCCACAGCCACCCGCTGCTTCTGGCCTCCGGAAACCTCATAGGGGTACTTTTTCAGCAGCGTGTCGATGCCCAGCCGCCGGGCCAGGGGCAGCAGCCGGTTCTCCATCTCCCGATAGGTACGTCCCGCCAGCACCAAGGGGAGGAGGATGTTGTCCTGGATGGAGAAGGTGTCCAGCAGGTTGAAGTCCTGAAACACAAATCCCAGATGGTCCCGGCGGAAGGCGGCGATGTCCTTCTCCTTGATGGCGACGATGTTCTTCCCGTCCAGAAGCACCTGTCCGCTGGTGGGTTTGTCCAAGGCAGCGAGAATGTTCAGCAGGGTGGTCTTGCCGGAGCCGGACTCCCCCATGATGGCGACATACTCGCCGGGCTCTACAGCAAAATTGACGTTGGTCAGGGCTTGCACCTGTTGTCCACCAAAACGGGTCGTATAAATTTTCTTTAAATCACTGACTTGCAGGATCGGCATGATGATTTCCTCCTTGGATTTGTTTGCAGGCTTATTATACCGGATTCAGACGCCGTGTTCCATCGCTTTACCTTACAAAACGACGGGAAAGCTTACATTGACGTAAGGTTCCATCTGCCGTCCGCCGATTCCGTCAAAAAGGCGGAGGCAGCCTCCGCCGCCTCCGCAAGATGATACATGTTTCAGTCCCTCGACAGGTACCGGTACAGGAATGTGACAATCTGTCCCCGACTGCAAATCTCCTGGGGCGCAAAATACGTTCCTCCGCTTCCTGAAGTAACGCCCGCATCCACCGCCCAAGCCACCGCCCAGGAATAGGGCGCATCCCAGGGAACGTCGGCAAAATGGGCCAGATGTCCCATGGGCGAACCTGCCAGACGCCACAGGTAGCTCACCGCCATACTGCGGCTGCACAGCGCCGCCGCACCAAAAACATCTCCCTCCACGAGACCGTACTCATAGGCCCACATCGCCGCCTGATAGTAATAGTGGTTGGGGGTAACGTCGGTAAAGGGGTTTTCCTCCACCGCAGCCTCGGGCCGGCCCATGGCCCGCCACAGGAAGGTCAGAATCTCCCCTACCGTACAGGACTTGTCCGGGGAGAACTGCCCGCCGCCGGTGCCTGTAATTACGTCGTGATCCGTGGCCCAGGTCACTGCTTCTGCATACCATGCATCCGCCGGCACATCTGTGAAGGTGCCTACTTCCACCCGCATGCCATCCGGCGTGGCCTGCCGGGCCGCGATTACCTCCGCCGTCTCGTAAACCCGCCACAGGTTCCCTCGTTTCAGCCAAAGATAGCCGTCCCAGTGGAAGGCGTTGTCATAGGAAAAGGGTACCAGCTCCCCGCCTTCACTGTCATATATGCCGTACAGGCCATCCGCCTGCCGCAACGCCGTCACACCACCGCTGAAGGGTCGGCCCTCTGCGGCCTCCACGGTGAACAGCGTTCTGCCCCACCGGTCCACAGCGTTAAGCCGTCCGTTCCGCCGGGCCAGGGCCACGCCTTCCCGGAAAGCTCCCGCCTCTTCATAGAGGAAGCCCGTCACCGCCCTGCCGTTCAAATCCACATACGCCCACGCGCCGTCCCGGCAGACCGCGGCCATGCCCTCTTCATAGGACTGCACCGCATCATATTCCAGGGGAACCGCTTCACTTCCCTCGGGATTGACAAAGCCCCACAGAATGCCGCCCTCCTCGCTGCGGATGCTGACAGCCGCCATGCCGTCACCGGAAAAGGCAGCCGCCGATGCGTAGACACCGCTCACCGCCGTCTCGCCCCGCTCATCCCGATAGCCCCAGCAATCGGAAGAGGGCAGGAAATACCGGGTCGGTCCCGCGCCGTCCACTACCCACTCTCCCTCCGCCGCCACAGCCACCCGGCCATAGCGATAGCCTTCGGTAAAATCCACGTAGGCATCTGTCAAAACAAAGAGCTCCCGGCCCAAATCGTCAATAACCAGATAGCACAGCGTCGTTTCCCTCTCCGGCTCGCCCGTTTCCACCGGCACAAGGGGCTCCTCCGCCGGATCAGTTGGACCAGCGTCCCCGCCGGCCTGTGGCTCCTCCGCTTCTATCTGACGCCGGATGGGCAGAATCGCCCGCCCTTCGCTGAAACGGACGGTTTCCCCTTCCAGCACCTCAGCCTCCGGGAAGGAGGCCAGCTCCCGGCCCAGCTCATCCAGCAGAACCAGCACGCCGGAAACCGCGTCCACCGCAAAGGCCCGTCCCTCGGAATAGGGGAACGCCCTGCTGTATTTCATGGGAACCACCTGCGTTCCACCGGTGTCCACATAACCGAACCGGCCTCCCCGCAGCACCCGGACCGTTCCGCCCCCGGCGGCTCTTACCCGCTCCCATTCACCTGAGAGAGACACCGCAGCCATACCGCCGCTGAATTCTCCCACGGCAGCGTATTCGGGCGCCACCAGCTGGATGCCGTCCGCCCGGTAAAATCCATACCGGCCCTCTGTCCGCACCGTATATATGCCGGTCTCCTGACTGTAGGCGGTGACATCGTCCACCCGCAGATCCACCAGCTCTTCCACCGCCCCAAAAGCGGGGAGCGCCAGTCCCAGGCACAGCAGACAGCCCAAAGCAAGAGCAAGCAATTTCCTTTTCATGATCGCATTCCTTTCCGGCTCAGCCGATTCCTATCGGGCGCAGCCGCCCGTTTCAACCTCACGCCAATTTTAACCGATGCCGGAGGATATTGCAAGCGCCGCGGAGCAATCGTAATGGAATTGTAACCGAACCGGCAGAAAAAAGCGCTCCAGCCCTGCCAGCTGGTGCGCTTTTTCCCATTTTCTGCCGCTTTATGGCAAACTATCCCTTCAATTCCAGCCGCTTGCGCTCCACTACTGTACGGAAGATGGTTCTCAACTGCTCTGACTCCTCCTGGGCGTCCTCCATCTGACGCTTTGGCAGAATCCACGCCTGCTGCTCCGAGAGAAACAGATAAAACGCTTTCCGGGTCTCCCGTACCCGCAGAAGGTTTTCAAAGGCCAACCGCGCCTTTTTCTTCCCTACGGTCACGTGCACGCCAAAGCCGTTAATTTCCGTCTCCTGAATGTAGGACTCCCGGCCGGACCGGCGGATCTGCTCCTTCACCTTCTGCCGGGTGGAAACGACCAATACCAACGCGGCCATTCCCGCCGCCGCCAGCGCCGCTCCCACTGTCAGCGCCGCCCGAAGCGGCATGGGCAGCGCGGTTCTCATCATATACATCACCGCCGCCAGTGCGCCCACCCCACCAAACCCCAGCAATCCCTTCCACCAGTGCTTCAGCGTCAGAGAGATGTAGAAATCCTGGGTTTCTCTTACTCCTATGGTAAAATCACAGCGATATGGCATGCCCGCTCTCCTTTCCCTTACGGCACAGGAAACTGCACCAGCCTTCGCTGGCAGCGGCCTCCTCTACTGCAAAGCCCGCCGTCTCCAGAGCGGCGCGGACCTCCTCCTCCCGGCTGTCGATAATCCCGGAGGTTAAAAACCAGCCATCCGCCTTCATCAGCCGTCCCACAGCGGGAGCCAGGGCGATAATTACGTCGGAGACGATGTTTGCCGCCACCACGTCATATCCTCCGCCCATCTCCTTTTGCAGTCCCGTGTCGGTGAGCACATCTCCAGCCCGCACAGTGTACCGATCCTTCCCGATGCCGTTGAGGGCGGCGTTTTCATAGGCCACTCCTACCGCTTTCTCGTCGATGTCGCAGGCAAAGGCGCCCTCTGCCCCCAACAGCAGCGCGGCAATGGAGAGAATCCCGCTGCCGCACCCCAAATCCAGCACCCGCATGCCGGGCCGGACAGTCTTCTCCAGGGCCGACAGACACAGACGGGTGGTGGCGTGGCTGCCGGTGCCGAAAGTGAGCCCCGGATTCATCCGCAGAGCTATCCGCCCCCGAGGATCGGCCTCCTCCCAGTCGGGGATGACGATCAGCCTCTCCCCGATTTCCATGGGCTTGTAAAAAGCTTTCCAATTGTTTTCCCAATCCGCGTCCTCCATGCCGTCCATGGTCATCAGCAGAGGGGCGTACTCCGGGTGGTCCTCCTTCAGCTTCGCCATGGCAATTCGGACGGCAGCTACCTGGCCGAAGCCGGACTCGCTTTCCTCCACATAGAAGGTGATCCGGCACTTCCCGGTCATGGACCGGTCCAATTCCTCATCCACGTAGTCCCAGTACTGCCGGTTCTGTTCCAAAAAGCGGCGGAAGTCCGTCTCGTCTTCAATGACGAGGCCGTCGATCCCCAGCGTGCTGAGCGCAGCTTCCACCGGTTCCAGTCCAGCAGGAACGGTATCGATATGGATGGCAAGCCATTTCATAGGCAGAGCTCCTTTCTGCGCCGCAGCGGCGCGGGTCCTCAATCATCAGCTCCCAGTTTGGGCCGGTCAACTATCTTTCCCAGTCTCTCTGCACCCGCCGTCCCAGCTGGAAAATCGCCGTCGGAACCAGCATTCCCACCGCGATGGCCACCGCCAGCAGGACCGTGGTGAGCGCCTGCCCGGAGAAGGAGGCCAGATCGTTTTTCATAAAGTACTGCATCGTTTGGTACAGCGACCCTCCGGGGATCAGTGGAATGGAGGCCGTGACAATGAACAGAGTCGCCGGGCACTTTACCAGCCGGGCCAGAGTCTCCGCGTAAACCGTCAGCGCCACCGACGCTATAAAATAGCGCACCACATCCTGGTCCGTCGCCCGTCCCATCAGCAGATACACGCCCCAGGCCAGCAGTCCTCCCAGGCTGGCCAGCAGCAGCCTCTCCTTTTTGACATGGAACAGCAACGCAAACCCCAGCGAACCGAGAAAAGCAGTCGCCAGCTGCAAAATCATATCACCCATATTCCCTCTCCTCTACAGCAGGCTGGCCGCCAGCGCGAAGCCGAAGGCGATGGTCAGGGCCAGAAGAATGGCCTCAATGAAACGCATCAATCCGGAAATGGTGTTGCCACTGAACATGTCCCGCAGGGAATTGGTCAGGGCAATCCCCGGAATCAGCAGCATGATATTACCGATGGAGATCATATCCGCGTTGTCCCCCAGACGGAACCGCACCGCCAGCCCCGCCAGCAGCCCGCCCAGGCAGGAGCACAGCAGCGCCGAGAGAAACGCGTTGGCCTCGGTTCTCCGGATCAGCCGGTCCAGACATTTGAGCATCACGCCGATCACTCCCGATGCCGCCGCGTCCAGCCAGCTGCCGCCGAAAAACAGAGAGAAAGAGGAGGAGACCAGCACATAAGTCAGCAGCTGCACCCCGAAACCGTATTGAGGCGTTTCCAGAATACCGCGCAGCTCCTTTTCTGTCTCCTCCAGACTCAGGCGGCCGGCGCAGATTTTCCGGCAGAGCTGGTTGAGCTGCTCCAGACGGTGGAGATCATAAGAGGAGCCCGTAATGCGCCGGGTCTGCGTCACCGCGCCGAAGCGGTTGGCGTAGATGGTAACAACGATGCTGGAGGTGATGGTGAAGACGTCGGCCCGCTCCGCGCCGAAGGCAATGCACAGCCGCCGGATGCTGTCCTCCACCCGGCTGACCTCGCCGCCGCATTGGAGCATGTATTGTCCGATATCCAAAACGCGGTATAAGTATTCGTTGGCCCGGTCCGCGCTCTCTATCCGGGAGAGCTGGTTGAGCTCATCCGGGGAAAAGAAATGGTAGGTTTGTTCTTCCATAGGGAACTCCATTGGCAGAATTTGGGAAAAAGATTCCCTGGAAGTTATAGCACAGAGGGGGAAAAAATGCAAGGGGTTTCTTGCCGTGTCCCTTTTCAGAAAAGTGTTGCCGGGATATGACTTTGGCGATTTCTACATAAGCGTATTGATATAGCAGGGACGCTGTGCTATAATCGGGTCAACAAATCGGAATTTGCTTAAGTATTGGGGGTGTGTATATGAAGCTGCATTTGGTCAAGCCTGATTTGATTTATTATGAAAAATATAATGACATGATGTCCGAATGGTGTGCAAGCAAAACACAAATAGCTCCATGGTTCTTGGATAGTACAATTATGTCTATAGATGAGTTTGCTCAGTTCGTTAGGATGTTAGACGATTGTGAACATGGAATTGTTGATAAAAATTTTAGTGCTACATCATCATATTTGGTAATGGATGAAAACGACAGATTAATAGGTGCTACCAGTCTGCGCCATTATCTTACAGTTGAAGGATTTCTTTCTTGGGGGCATATTGGATATGGTGTTCGTCCTACTGAACGCCAAAAAGGCTATGCTGTTCAGATGTTAAAAATGATGCTGGAGCAGGCGAAGAAAAAGGGAATTTATAAGGTGTTGGTTGGTGTTCATGATGGTAATATTGGTTCATGGAAAACAGTTGAGAAATGCGGAGGAGTTATGGAAAATGTTGTACATATAGAAAATGATGATGAACCAATTCGCAGGTATTGGATTGACATAGGGCCAGACTGACAAAAATTTTTCCGCCAGACTTATAACTTCCAGTTTGTCGGGCAGTCATCCATCAACAGGTGGCTGCCCGATTTTGATATTTTGACGAACGGTTTGGCGAAGCGGCTTCCTGCAACACCAATCTGAAAAGGGAGCTTGCCGCCCTTACAGGGGGCGGCAAAGATCACATGGCGCTCCATACCGCCAGTCCATTCACTGCACAATGCAGCAAAACACTCCCCCACAGACTTCCCGCCCGCTCAAAGGTCCACGCCATCACCAGTCCGGGAACAATATACTGAACCATCAGCGGCAGATAAGAAAAATCCCACCCGGCCGCCACAAAGGGCCACACATGAACCCATGCAAACAGCAGGCAGCTGGCCAGATACGCCGGCCACCGGCCATACTCCCGAAGATTCCCGAAAACGTACCCCCGGAAAATCGCCTCCTCCACCACGGGAGCCAGAATAACAACAATCAGTACCGTGGTATGCGGAGAAGTGTCCATCCTCGCCAGAATGTTCTGGTCATTGAGATTGATCTGCCCGGAGAAAAACATCCGGAGCACCCGCCAGCTGATTTCATTCAAGCCATAAAACGCCACCAGCCCCAGCCCCGCTGCGGCCAGCACGCCACCTGCGCGGTCCAGAAATGCTCTGGTGGTCCGTCCGAAGTATCCCCACAGGGCAATCAGCGTCAGGGCAAAGAGAATGTAATAATACGCCGCATCCCGCACACCTTCGGCGATCGTGATTCCGAACAGCTTCCCAATCAGATCAAACAGTGGGTCCGCCGTCAGGGGCAGGACAAACAGATAGATTGCCAGCAGTCCGCCCCCCAATATTTTCTCCAGCCGGGTCATGCCGGCGGAAACGCTCCTCCTTGCCATGAACGGCCCCTCCTCCCTCTCCTTTGGATATGGCACCTATTGCAGTTTCTGCTTCAATTCATAGAGCAGGCTCATCGCCTCGATGGGCGTCAGGGTATCCGGCTGAGTCCGCCTCAGGCGGTCAATGACCTCCGCCTCTCCCAGCGCCGCCATGGAAACCTGCTCCTCCTTCGGCGCGGCCAGCAGGGGCGGCGTCCGTCCGGACTGATCCTCCAACTGCCGAAGAATGATCCGGGCCTTTTTCACCACCGCCTCCGGAAGGCCAGCCAGCTTGGCCACCTCAATGCCGTAGCTCCGGTCCGCCCCGCCGGGGACAATCTTGCGCAGGAACACGATGTCCTCCCCCCGGCTCTTGATGGCGATGTTGTAGTTGCGCACCCCCGGCAGCCGGTCCTCCAGCTCTGTCAATTCGTGGTAATGGGTGGCGAACAGAGTCTTGGCCCCCAGCTTCCGGCTGTCAGCGCAGTGCTCCAGCACCGCCTGGGCAATGCTCATGCCGTCAAAAGTGCTGGTTCCCCGGCCGATCTCATCCAGAATCAGCAAACTCCGGCTGGTGGCGTGTTTGAGAATGTCTGACACCTCGGTCATCTCCACCATGAAGGTGGACTGTCCGGCCGACAGGTCGTCGCTGGCCCCAATGCGGGTGAAAATCCGGTCCACAACGCCGATCCGGGCTGCCCGGGCAGGCACAAAGGACCCGATCTGGGCCATCAAGGTAATCAGGGCCACCTGCCGCATATAAGTGGACTTGCCCGCCATGTTGGGTCCGGTGATGATGGCAATCCGGTCCTCCTTCTCCCCCATATAGGTGTCGTTGGGGACAAAGAGACTGTTTTTCAGCACCTTCTCCACTACTGGGTGCCGCCCCTCGTGGATTTCGATCACACCGCTTTCATCTATCACAGGGCAGCAGTAGTCGTTTTTGGCCGCCACAGCAGCAAAGGAGCACAGCGCGTCCAGCTCCGCCACACTGGCGGCGGAGCTCTGGATGCGGTTCATCTGCGCACCCACCTGCTGCCGCAGTTCGGTAAAGAGGTCATACTCCAGCGCCACCACCCGGTCGTTGGCAGTGAGGACGGTGTGCTCCAGATCTTTTAGTTCCTGGGTGATAAACCGCTCACAGTTGGCCAGGGTCTGCTTGCGGATGTAAGTCTCAGGCACCAGATCATAATAGGACTTGCTGACCTCGATGTAATATCCGAATACCTTGTTATACCCTACTTTCAGGCTCTTGATGCCTGTTTTTTCCTTTTCCCGGGCCTCCACCTCGGCGATTACGCCCTTGCCGCCGCTGAGAATGCCCCTCAGACGATCCACCTCCTGGTCATAGCCCTCCCGGATAAATCCGCCCTCCCGGACGGAAAAGGGGGGATCGTCCACAATGGCCCGGCACAACAGCCGGTACACATCCTCCAGTGTGTCCAGCCCCCTGTTCAGTTCTCCCAGCCGCCCGGCGGCAAAGTGAGTCAGCTTCTCCTTCAGATTGGGCAGCTTCTCCAGAGCGCTGCGGAGCGAGGCCATGTCCCGGCCTCCGGCGCTGCCATAAACCACCCGGCCGATGAGACGCTCCATATCGCCTATTCCCTGAAGGGCAAAGATCAGCTCCTCCCGGCCCATGGAGTCCTTCACCAGCGCGTCCACAGCGGCGAGCCGCCGGCTGATGGCAGTCACGCTCAGCAACGGCCGCTCCAGCCAGCTCCGCAGCAGCCTTCCTCCCATGGCGGTCCTGGTCTTGTCCAGCACCCACAACAGGCTCCCCCGTTTCTCCTTTCCCCGCATGGTGGCGGTAAGCTCCAGATTCCGGCGGGTATTCAGATCCAGCTCCATGAACCGGCCCTGCTCATAATATTCCAGATCACTGATGTGGCTCAAATCCGTCTTCTGCGTCTCGTAAAGATATCCCAGCAGGCCCCCCAGAGCCATTACGGCGGCGGCGCCGGGCAGCCGGGACGCCGCCTCTTTGCCATACTGCCGCTCCACCAGCTCTGCCGCATCCTCCAGCCGGAACCGTTCTGCCCCGCCCTGCTCCGTCCGGCAGCGGAATTTCTCCCTGAGCAGCTCCAGAAGCTCCTTCCGCTCCCAGGCGCCCTCGTTGAGCAGTGCCTCAGCGGGGGAAAACCGTCCCAGCTCGTTCATGACGTGATCCACCCGCTCGCCGCCGGTGAAGGCAGTGGCGTGAGTCTTCCCGGTGGTGATGTCACAGAAGCAGAGGCCCGCGGCCTCACCGTCGATGTAAATACCGCAGATATAGTTGGACTGACTGCCCTCCAGCATGGCGGCGTCCACGGTGCCCGGCGTCACCACCCGGATGATGTCCCGCTTGACAATTCCTTTGGCGGCGGAGGGGTCCTCCATCTGCTCGCAGATAGCCACCTTGTAGCCCTTGGCAATCAGCCGGGCGATGTATCCGTCGCAGGAGTGGTATGGCACGCCGCACATAGGGGTCCGCTCCTCCTCCGGCTTTCCCCTGTCCCGGCTTGTCAGAGTCAGGTCCAGCTCCTGGCTGGCCAGAACGGCGTCCTCGTTAAACATCTCGTAAAAGTCGCCCAGCCGGAAAAACAGGATGGCGTCTTTATTTTCTTCTTTGATTTTTAAATACTGCTGCATCATCGGGGTGGATTCTGGGGGCATTTCCGTCATCCTCTCTGGTCTCTTTTTCCATTGCAGGCCGGTTCTGTCCGGAACAATGTCCATTTTCTCCCTTTCGGAGGTGTTTTTCATTATCTCCCTTATTAACCTTGTGTTGCGCTGTTCAATTGTTCAAGTTCTTCGTCAAAATATCCAAATGAACCATTTCCCTGGTAAACTGGAATTTACAGTCATCCGATTTTTCTGCATATATATAGCAAGTGCGTCTGAGTTCCCAACAGCTCCCTCTTTTCACAGACTTTCAAATGGTATTCGGAAAACAGCCGGAAATCTTCATCGGATAAATCCATGACATGTGCTTTTTCAGCCAACTCCAAAACACTGTCCGTTCCCGCAAGTGCGATTTTCTGAACAGACTTTTCCGAAAACAGTTCCTCAAACTCTTTTATATCAAAGCCAGTAAACCACTGCTCTTTGAAATGCCTCACTTGGAGGTCCGCGTCAAAATTTTCCTCTATACCTTCCCGGAAGTTTCCCAAAAGGTAGTTGTTATACATGATTGAATAAACGGAAAGAAAAGCCACCATGATGATGCCGTCCGGCTTTGATACCCGAATCGCCTCGTCCAACGCTCTATGCTGTTCCGCTTTCTCGAACAGATGATACATCGGCCCCAGAACAAGCACCGCGTCAAAGCTGTTATCCGCAAAGAGGCTCAGGTCCTCAGCGTCACCCTGATAAGAAGTGATATTCTCCAAGCCAGCAACGTTTCGCCTTAAAATTTCCAGGTTACTTTTCACAAGCTCCACGGCCGTCACATCATACCCTTCCATGGCCAGCGCAGCGGAATATCGGCCTGTACCCGCACCCACTTCCAGGACTTTTGACTCAGGCGGCACGAACTTATGGATATAGTTCATCGTGGTCAAGTATTCCAGCTGACCGTGGCGGCTGCGCGTAAGGCGGCTATCCTCGTTTTTCTCTTTTTTGCTGTACAAGAGGTTCATCATTTCCGATCGATCCACGTTGTCCTCCCTATAAATCCCGATTTTTCAGATTTATCCTATCATAGACCTGCATCAAGTATCAATATGTGATTGGTGAAATTGACGAAGTGTATCCCCAGCAACACTCAAACAGATAAGAGACTTCATTATATCCTGCTTCCACAGCTTTGTCAATTCCTGCCGGAAAGCGAAGGACCGCCGGCATACCATACATGTCGGCGGTCCTTCGTTCCTCTACTTTTGTCCGCTCAGGGTCCGTAACGCCGCCTCTGCTTCCTCCTGGCTTACATATCCCTTGGGATCCAGCCGCTCTCCATCAGAGAGAAGTCCCTTGTGATGAGCCCACGCCAACGCCGGCTGGGCAAAACAGGAAATATCCTCTGCGTCGCTGTACTCAGACAGGCCAGAATAGTCCATCAGTATGGGACTGCCGGCCTGCCGCCAAAGGATCACCGCCATTTGCTCCCGGGTCAGGTTATCTCCAGGTCCCGCCATACCACCGCCGTACCCGTTGATCAGGCCCGTGTTGACTGCCCATCGGAGAGCTTCCGCGTAATCTGCGTCCAAGGAGATATCACCGAAGTCCACGCCGGAACCGGCCGCCGGGCTGCCTTGGGATGTATAGAGCAAAACAGCAAAAGAAGCCCGGGTCAGCGCCGCAGTTCCATCCGCCTGGTTGAGCACCATGATACGCCGCAGGTAAGCCTGCTCGGGATAGGACTCAGCCACAGCACTGTACCAGGTCATGATGTGATCGCCGGTCCGGATGCTCTCCAGTCCTTCCATGGGATCTCCTGTATAGCTGGAGCGGATGGTTTCCTTGTCCGCGAAAAGATACAGCCCGCCGTCATTTGTGACAATCCGGAATCGTCCGTCCTGCTCCTCCACGGCCTCCACTCTATGGTACTGTGCACAACCCGCATCCTGAGGAATATTGCGCACCACAGCAAATGCGGCCGACTGAGGCGGCAGGGACCGGGTTGCTGCGGGACTATGGAACACATAGAGGCGCTCCCCCTCTTTCAGTGTAGACGGATCGCTGGCGGTTCCCGCGCCGCTGTCAATCCAGAAGGTTTTATCAGATACTTTCATAATAAATTCGCCGGATCGTGCGGAAACCATGTGCAGGCTGCCGATGGTTCCGTCCTCGTTGAGTGTGACCTCCCTGACCTCGCCATAATACAGGATGCTGTCGGGGAGCGGCTGGCTATCTTCCACCGCCAATGCAGCGGCCTGTATGGTGCACAGCAGCAGACCGCTCAGCAACAGGGCTGCCCATTTCTTCTTTTTCATATTTTTTCTCCTTTTCCTGGTAGTGTGGGATCAGTTCCTCCTTAAAGCCCGGAGAAAGATCTCCGGCCAGGCTGCCCCTCTGCCAAAGGGCAGTCCTTTTGCTGATATAGACGAAATCGCCTTAAAAAGGTTCCCTGATATGCGGAGATTTATGACCACTCTGATTTACGCATACTCTCCTTCTCCCGTCAGTCAGAAATTTCACGCAAAAACTTCCCCCTTCCGGGATAATGTGATATACTGAAGCCAATATGGGAAACAGCGAGGAATTTTCATGAGCAAACTGGTTATCGGCATTCTGGCCCATGTGGACGCAGGAAAAACCACCTTGTCTGAGGCCATTCTGTATCAGACTGGGGCCATCCGCTCTCTGGGCCGGGTGGATCACCAGAACGCCTTTCTGGACACGGAGGAACTGGAGCGGGAACGGGGAATCACCATTTTTTCCAAGCAGGCAATATTTTCTCTGGGGGACAGGGAGGTCACGCTGCTGGACACCCCAGGCCACGTGGACTTCTCCGCTGAAATGGAGCGGGCCTTGCAGGTGCTGGACTGCGCCGTACTGGTGGTCAGCGGCTCCGACGGCGTCCAGGCGCACACCCTGACTCTTTGGCGACTGCTGGCCGGGCACAACATCCCCACGTTTTTATTCATCAACAAAATGGATCTGGCCGGGACAGACCGGGAAGCCCTGCTGGCCTCTCTCACCCGCCGGCTGGGAGAGGGCTTTGTGGACTTTGGCGCTTCCCGGGATGCGGTGTGGGAGGAGGCCGCCACCGCCAGCGAGGAGGCTCTGACGGAATATCTGGACACGGGGGCGCTTTCGGACACTGCGCTCCGGGAGCTGATCAGGTCCAGGGCTGTATTCCCCTGCTGGTTCGGCTCCGCGCTGAAACTGACGGGGGTAAGCGAGTTTCTGGAGGGCCTGTCCCGGTACGCCCCCCGGAAGAGCTACCCCTCCCAGTTTGGAGCCAAGGTTTTCAAAATCGGCCGGGATCCGCAGGGTGCGCGGCTGACCTGGATGAAAATCACCGGAGGCAGCCTCCGGCCCAAAACGCTCCTCTCCGGTACAGACCGGCAGGGCGCAGCCTGGGAGGAAAAGGCCGAACAGCTGAGGCTCTGCTCCGGCGCCCGCTTCCGTCTTCTGGAGGAGGCGGAGGCAGGTACGGTCTGCGCCGTCACAGGTCTGAACCACACCTTCCCCGGTCAGGGGTTGGGAACGGAGGCAGCCTCCGCTCCGCCAAAGCTGGAACCGGTGCTGAACTACCGTCTGCTCCTGCCGGAAGGCGCGGATCCTCATACAGCACTGGACAAGCTCCGTCTCTTGTCGGAGGAGGACCCGCAGCTCCACATCATCTGGAACGAACGCCTCCAGCAGATTCATGTCCGCCTGATGGGGCAGGTCCAGCTGGAGGTCCTCCGCCGGCTGATTTTCCAGCGGTTTGGCCTCGCCGTGGACTTCGGCGCAGGGGGCATTTTGTACAAGGAGACTATCGCCGCCCCGGCAGAAGGAATCGGCCACTATGAGCCCCTGCGGCATTACGCGGAGGTCCGCCTCCTGCTGGAGCCGCTGCCCCGGGGCAGCGGCGTACGCTTCGCTTCAACATGCAGCGCGGATGAGCTGGAGCGCAACTGGCAGCGGCTGGTACTGACTCATCTGGCAGAGAAAACCCATCTGGGGGTCCTCACCGGCTCCCCCATCACGGACATACAAATCACTCTGACGGCAGGCCGGGCCCACCTTAAGCACACCGAGGGCGGCGACTTCCGGCAGGCCACCTACCGCGCAGTGCGCCAGGGGCTCATGACTGCCCGGAGCCTGCTGCTGGAGCCCTGGTACAGCTTTCGGCTGGAGGTTCCGGGGGAAAATCTGGGCCGGGCCATGACCGATGTGCAGCAGATGGGGGGCCGGTTTGATCCTCCGGAAATCCTGGGAGAGACAGCCCTGCTCACCGGCAGCGCCCCGGTATCGAAGCTGGGAGAATACTGGCAGACTGTGGCCGCCTACACCCGGGGCCGGGGGCGTCTGACCTGCGCCCTGGCGGGCTATGAGGAATGCCACAACGGACCGGAGATCATCGCAGAGCTGGCCTATGATCCGGAGGCGGATCTGGACAATTCTCCGGACTCCATTTTCTGCGCCCACGGGGCAGGCTTTCCGGTGAAGTGGAATCAGGTTCCTGCATTCGCCCACCTGGAAACCGGTCTGGAAGAGGTCCCGCCGGAGGCTGCGCCGCAGACACAGATGTCCTCCAGCCCCCGCCCGGCGGTCCCCTATCCCTCCTCCCAGGCGGAGGAGAAGTCCCTGCAAGCTATTTTTGAGCGGACCTACGGTCAGGTCAGGCGGAAAGGTCCGGATCCCGGTGAGGCCTTCCGCTCCCCGCCCAAGCCGCCGCCCACCCTGTCCAGACGCACTGTGCCTTCCCGCGCGGCAGGACAGGAGTACCTGCTGGTGGATGGATACAATATCATCTTTGCCTGGGACGAGCTGAAGGCCGTGGCGAGGAATAGCCTGGAGGGTGCGCGGAACCTGCTGACAGATCTGCTGTGCAACTACCAGGGCTACCAGAAGTGCGTGGTGATTCTGGTCTTTGACGCTTACAAGGTAAAGGGGAATCCCGGCTCGGTGGAGCACTGCCGAAACATCCACGTGGTCTATACCAAGGAGGCGGAGACCGCCGATGCATATATTGAGCGGGCCACCTATGAGATTGCCCGCGCCAATCCGGACCGCCGGGTCAGGGTTGTCACGTCAGACAGCCTGGAGCAGCTGATCATCCTGGGCCACGGGGCAATCCGGGTCTCCGCCCGGGAGTTTCAGGAGGAGGTGGAGGCAGCCGAGGGCCATATTGCGGAGATCATTGAGCGCAACAACCTCAGGGGCCGCTCCTTCCGCCAGCTGCGCCACCAGCTGAAGGACGGCGGCGCGTGAATGGCTTCTCCGGCGGGAAATGGCCCTTTACTTGCCCCTTCTAATCCGCTATAATGGGCATATCATAACAGAAGGCGGCCGTTTCCGGAAACCCGGCGCGGCCCTCCACTCCAACACAGAAAGGATGACGACATATGAAAGTCCTGATGCTTAACGGCAGCCCCCGTCCCAATGGCAACACTGCCGCCGCTCTCCATGAGATGGAGAAGGTTTTCGCCCAGGAGGGTGTGGAAACCGAGATCCTCCACATTGGAAACCGGGATATCCGCAGCTGCACCGCCTGCCTCAAATGCCGGGAAACCGGCAAGTGCGTCTTTGACGATCTGGTCAACGAGACCGCCCCTAAATTCCAGGCCAGCGACGGCCTTGTGGCAGGCAGTCCGGTGTATTACGCCTCTGCCAACGCAACTCTGGTTGCCTTTCTCACCCGGTTGTTTTACAGTACAGGCTTTGACAAAACCATGAAGGTGGGAGCCAGCGTGGTGGCCGCCCGCCGGGGCGGACTGTCCGCCGCCTTTGACGAGCTGAACAAGTTTTTCACCATCTCCGGGATGCCGGTGGCCTCCGGTCAGTACTGGAACAGCGTTCACGGCGCGGCACCCGGCGAGGCCGCCCAGGACGCGGAGGGCATGCAGTCCATGCGGACCCTGGCCCGGAATATGACCTTCCTCATGCGGGGCGTGGCTCTGGCAAAGGAGAAATACGGCCTTCCGGAGCGGGAGACTCCCCAGAGAACAAACTTCATCCGGTAAAAAACGGAGAGCTGATTTTACAATCAGCTCTCCATTTTTATCAGCTCTTCCAGCCTCTCCAGCAGCCGTCCCGCCGCGTAATAGGTGGTTTCATAGCGCATGAAATCCAGCGTCCGACGATCCCACATGATTTTCAGTACAGCGTCAAACTCGTCGTCCGCATCCCAGAATTGCAGCGTCACCGGGAGAAAATCGAACATGGGAATCTGGTAGGAAACGTCCCCCACGCGCCCGGGTATCCCGCCTAATTTCTCGCAGGCGGCCTTCAGCGCCTCCGTCCGGTGGGTGAACGCCCTGGCGCTGCCGTCGAAGAGATTGCCGCCCAGATAGGCGGTTTTCGCAATCCCGTCCAGATCGTTCACCCGAACAAACTCCCCGCTGAGACGGCAATCCGGTTTGGACTCGCACAGAACGTCAAAGATCGTCAGCGTCTCATTGAATCCCGCGTGAACCGGTCCGTCCGCATCCATCCGCTCCACACGGCCCGTCTTCCGGTCCACACGGTAGGCGCAGGACAGAAAACGGAGGAAAATATAGGCTTCATCGTGTTCCAGGCGGAACTTTTCAATCATTCCATGCTGATCGTATTTGACAAAATCTCCCTCCACCCGGTCCCGGGTCAATTCATAATTTGATTTGCGTTTATCCATAAGGTTCCTCTCTCTCCGGTTTTCAGCAATACCATCATTTCATAGGGAAAAACGGCCCTCCCATAACGGAAAGAGCTGCCTTATATTGTTTTTATTTCAGCCCGGGTCAGCGCAGCTGCTCCAGCAGCACATCTCTGTGCCATATTCCAGCTCGCAATGCTTGAAACAGAGCGGTCCTCCTGCCGGGAGGGCCGCTCTGCCTTATTTTCTTACTTCATCCCCGCCGTGATGATAGCCATCTTATAGACCTCCTCGGCGTTACATCCCCGGGAGAGATCGTTGATGGGGGCGTTCAGGCCCTGGAGAATGGGGCCGTAAGCCTCATAGCCGCCCAGACGCTGGGCGATCTTGTAGCCGATGTTGCCCGCCTCAATGTTGGGGAAGACAAAGGTGTTGGCATAGCCAGCCACCTTGCTGCCAGGGAACTTCAGCTGGCCCACCGTGGGAGAGACGGCGGCGTCAAATTGCATTTCGCCGTCGATGGCAAACTCCGGGGCCATCTCCTGGGCAGCCTTGGTTGCCGCGGCGGACAGGGGCACAGTAGCTCCCTTGCCAGAGCCCTTGGTGGAGAAGCTGAGCATAGCCACCTTGGGCTCGATGCCAAAGAACCGGGCGGTGCGGGCGGACTCCACGGCCACCTCCGCCAGCTTCTGGGCGGCAGAAACGGTGACATTGCCCTCCTTGTCCACGCTGTCCTCATAGGAAATGTTGATGGCGCAGTCACCCATGCACAGCATCCGCAGGGCCTCGTCGCCGGTGTCCCGTTTCATGATGAAACAGGAGGAAACCAGATGGGCGCCGGGCTTGGTCTTGATGAGCTGAAGGGCGGGACGGACGGTGTCGGCGGTGGAATAGGTGGCGCCTCCCAGCAGGGCGTCGGCCTTGCCCATCTTCACCAGCATGGTGCCGAAGTAGTTCCCCTTTTTCAGCGCGGCGCGGCAGTCATCCTCGCTCATCTTGCCTTTGCGCAGCTCAACCATTTTGGCCACCATACCGTCCATGCCCTCATAGGTCTCGGGATCAATGATCTCGGCCTTGCTGACATCGAAACCGTTCTTCTCCGCGGCAGAGTTGACCTCGTCCACGTTGCCCACCAGGATCACATTCATCAAGTCCTCTTTGATGAGCCGGGCAGCGGCCTCCTGAATGCGTGCATCGGGACCCTCGGTAAAGACAATGGTGCGGCGGTTTTCCTTCAAATTGTTCAAAAGAGCGGTAAACATAGCTTGCTTCCTCCGTATGTAATGGTAATTACGGGACAAAACCCGCGCAGATATTTTTATTATACACCAACCGCCGCCGCCGCTCAATGGGGAATTCGCAAATTTTTGAAAATGTGTGGAATGACGAAAAACGGACCGGCAGGAAGGTTCCCGCCGGTCCGCCTCTCTTTTTCTATATCCGTTACTCTTCCATAAGGCCCGCCTGCCGCACCAGACCGTTCAGAAACCGGTCCGCAGCTTCCCTGGCGGCCCGGGCATGCTCCTCCGCCGTCTTCACTCCACCTCTGGAGGCCAGAGCATAGGGGTCATTCAGCGCCGGGGAGCCCCCTGTCAGCATGGTCTTGAGCTGCCTGTAAGCCCACTGCCGCTCTTCGCCGGGCATGTCCTTTGCAAAGTTTTCCGACCAGGAGCATTGGTACTTGGAGGTGATGAAGTTCAGGCTTTCCGGAAGGGTGGGACGTTGCGCCTCCTGGAAAGCGTCGGCGTAATAGGACTGGACGGCTTCCCGTTCGGCTATGGCCTCTTCCGCGTAAGCATCAAAGTACGCCTTGGCCCAGAGGGAACCGTCCGGATCGACGGACGCGTGTTGGTTGACCTTCAGCGGCACCTGGTTCTCATCCCGCCAGGCTTGGACCATATCCACGAATTCCTCTCTGGTCATGGAAGCCAGCTTTTCGCCAAAGGGGTCGGCAGGCATATCCATTTTATTGATACCAGCAGCGCGCTCCGCAGCCTCCGGGGAGATGTGAATTTCATCGTTTCTGGACACGGAAACGGCATCTTCTTTTTTCTCCTTTGAAGGGGCGAAGCGGCCGGTCTGGATCGTAGAAATCTGATGGGAAAGAGGATTCATATTGACGCTCATGGGAGGACCTCCTTATCTCTTCCATATGCTTTAATATCGTCCTTGCGGATAAAAAATTAAGAGCCGTTAGCCGTTGAATTGACTTCTCCAAGCAGCTATGTTATACTTTATCAAAATATTAAATTAAAAGGAGGTTGTATCTTGTGAAAAAGAGCGCCTTTTTCGTACTGTTCCTTTTTCTCTGCCTGGCTCTTCTCTCCGCCTGCTCCGGCAAGCACCGGTTCCTCTCCGGCGAAGTCTCCGAGGTTCGGACGGAAGGAGGGGAGATCGTCTCCTTCGTTCTCACAGACAGCGACGGAAAGCGTACCGGCATTCTGGTCCCGGAGGACGTCCACTTTACTTCCCGGGTGGATTCAGATACCGGTGCGGGAAAGGAGCTTCTCCTCTCCGGCCAGCCGGGAACCTCCGTCCATGTAGAGTACACCGGTGGAAAGACCTCGCTGGCTACGGACAGCGGCGAGAAGCTTCCCGCCTATACCGCCTGGTTTGTAG
>CAJTUD010000010.1:53190-54498 GCA_910579725.1 uncultured Oscillospiraceae bacterium
AGCCAGACGCCGCCGCCCTCCGGGACGGCACGCCTCTGGATGTGTTTCACTGGACCAGCGGAAACTCCTACCGCCTGAAGGACGGGACTGATCTGCTGCACGTGCAGGATTACTCCGGGCCGGAAAACAGCATCGTGGTGGGGCAGGAGAGCTACAATAATCTCAGCAAAACTGCCCAGGGGAAGGTTTCCGTCTATTTCCGGGAAAGGGGCCTGCTGTACAGTGTGGAGGAGGAGCTGGAAAAATCCTACGCCGGATGCCGGAACCGCAACCCGAATAACTCCGTCCCCAGTGTGGGACAGGATATCACCCCTGTGGCTTCCTCCAGCCGGGTTATGTACTTCCTCACTACGCTGAACCTCCCCGTCTACGGAGAGGCTGCTGCCACTATGGAGGCAATATATCTCTGCGATGCCTTTGACCGGGAAAGCGGTGAGCGTATCGGCGGGTGGGACCTTTTTGTCTGCTCCCCGGAGGAAGTGAAGCACCGCCTGCTGGATCTGGCCCAGGTCACGGAGCAGCCCCTGCGGAATGAGCTGGAGACCGCTCTTCAGCCGGAAAACGTCGCCTTTTTCCCCAGCGGCATACAAATCTGCTTCCCCAAGGGTTCCCTGCCCAGCCAGGACTACGCATTGGGCCTCGGTCTGGACTATGACGACGCTCTCAAGGCTATTCTTCAGCCCTGGGCCGTACCTGCGGAAAATCCCCTGACGGATGCTCAATGACACTTTGCCAAGAAAACTTGTCAGAACGTCTTGACAAGTTTTCTTGAGGGTGGTTTCACCATCCAAATACACATTGGCTGACGGTTCATTTGTGGCAAAATGACACAGGCTGAAAAGGCGGTGATCGACCAGCAGAAGGGAACCGAAGCGGGAGTGTCTGGGAATGACCTGGGCGCTCCTTCTTCTTTATAGGCCCCCCTCCTAAGAGCGCATTATCCGAGGAGAAAAATAATCCGAGAAGTGGAGCGAAAAGCCAGTAAAATCAAGGCTTTCAGCAAAAACTTCTCGGATTATTTTTTGTGCTTTATAATGTCTGTACAGCGGTGAGCTGAATCAATATTATAAGGAGGATGTGAAAATGCGGCGAGAGGACATCATTCTGGAAACCTCGCTGGGAAGGCTCCTGGAAGCTTATGCGGATCATTGCAGAAGGAATGGGCTTCGGGAAGGTAGTGTGCAGCTCTATTGGAAATTGGCCCTGCGTTTTCTGAAAGGGTTAGAGGATGCAGGGGTAACAGGAGCTGCGGATATTGGGCCGCATGAGGTTTCCTGCGCCTGCCTCGCTCTGAAAAGCAACTACTAT
>CAJTUD010000011.1 GCA_910579725.1 uncultured Oscillospiraceae bacterium
TAAACACCTGTATCCCCTTCCGACGCATCCGCAGAGCCATAAGCTGCATGGTGAAGGTCTTGCCAGCCCCGCTGGTGCCCAGGATCGCCATGTTGGCGTTCTTGTAAATGCGGGAGTCGAAGATGTCCACGATAATCAGGGAATTGTTATGCTTGTTCACCCCCAGCAGGATGCCGTTGTTGTCGCACATCTCATAGCTGGTGAAGGGGTAGCAGCTGGCCGCCCCCAGGGTCAGCACATTCCGCTTGGACCGCTCAAACAGCCGCCGCTCCAGGGATACCAGGGGCAGGGAGGATAAAAAAGCCTGTTCCTCGCAGAAGGAACAGGGTTGAATATCCATATCCTGACTGAGCAGCAGCTTTTTCATCTCGGCCACCTTCCACTCCAGGTTGTCCACATTGTCGGCGGTGATGGTAATGAGCAGATTCAGATAGTAAAAGTCCTCGTTGTTGCTCAGACCGTCTTTCAGGAGATAGCCGCTGCGGATGGCGCTGTCCAGGTCGTCGAAATCGGTGTTGGTGTCGCTGGTCTCTTTGATTTTACTGCGGTTGATACGCAGCTGCTGGCCCAGCTTCCTTATCATCCGGTCCTTGGGCTGGCGGGAGAGAAACATATCCATGTCGATCCCGTCCCCGGCGTTGACCAGCAGGGACAGCCAGCCGGCGGGAACCTGGGCCTTATAGCCGTCCGACGGTACAAGCAGATAGGCGTAGTAAACGCCGTCAATGCAGATATACCGCCCATGGGTCAGGTCAATATGAGAAGGGGCATAGAAATCGTTGGAGGGAATGGTGTCCAGGGGCCGGCCGGCCACCATGTACTCGGCCAGCACCTCCTTGACCTTTTGGGGAAAGGGCTTCTCGTTGCTGGCCTGACGGCAGAGGATGTTATACAGGATCTCACAGGTGGCTTCATCCTCATTCTCATGGCTGATGACCTCGTTGCCGCACTGACGCAGGTAGTTGGCGGCGGTGCGAGCGGCAGTCTGGAGGGAAGCAATCGCCTCGGCCTCCTCCTGGCCCCGTTTGGTGCCGGGCAGCAGCTCATGTTCAAATACCAGGAAAAACCGCCGGGTGATGGCCTCCCGGGACCCCAGTTGTTGAATCAGCCGCAGATAGTCCTCTTGCAGCTGGCGGCAACGTTCGTCCGTCTCTTGAGCCAGCTCCCGGCGCACTGTATCCATGTGCCGGTTGATGTCCGCCCGCTTGGTCAGCACCTTGAACTGTACCTTTATCGGCGCAATTTTCAGATAGCTGATAAAGGAATAGATGATACTGCGCTGTTCCCGGGCGCTGCGGAGCAGAAAGTTGACCGGGACCACCTCGACCAGCTTGACATAGCGGTGATCTCTGGTGTAGATAATGCCGTTGGCGACCTTTTCAATGGGAATGTAGTCGGCTAGCGGATTGATGGGACGTACCACCTCCTCCGGCTCCAGAAAGGTTTTGAACTGGTCCAGCTTTCGCGCCTTCAAATCCACCTGAAAGCGGCTTTTGCTTTTGGGCTGTGCTTCGGTCTCCTGTTCCTCTGCGGGCCGCTTACTCCGTAACCAGGTAGGGAGCATGGACAGCTCCTTGCCGTCCCGCCCCCGCGCCGGAGCGTCCTGGGACAACACCCGGCGGTTTCGCAGATAGCTGAAAAACAGCAGAATGAACGACGACAAACTGCTCCCTCCAACGCCAATCAGGGCCAGGAGGACGAGGGGCAGGGCCGTCAGGCACAAAATGATGATCCGGGCAGTCAGGGAAAATCCCAGGTTGAGGACCGGCAGTCCAACGACGGCGCCCAGGATACCGGCCTCAATGACATTCCGGGTCCTAAACATGCCGCCCAGCAGTGTGCCGCCCTCGATAAAATTAGGCGGGATCAGGTAGCTGTCCCGCTGTTCGTGTTCCATAAAAATCTCTCCTCACATTCGGTCTTTCCGCTTTGGCGGGGTAGGTAGCCGCTTGACGATCTCCTTCTGATAGCCGATCTCACCGTCCGGGGCCTTGAACGGGGTCTTGACCACCGTATCAACAGCCTGCTGCTTGTACCACGCTGCTCCATCCGCAGAAAACACCTTTTGATAGCTGCCCTCGGGCTTGGCGTACTGGTCTACATGGTACATGGCAAAGTCGATGCCCTGGGGGTGTTCCGGGGTCACTTCCCGGCCAGTGATGCGTCCGCCGCCGATCTCCACCTGGGAGTAGGAGACCTTTTCGGTATCGCCAGAGCCAATAGCGGTGTGACCCATGTAGGACTGGAGGGACTGGGCGGCTAAATCGCCGGTGATGGAACCAATGGAGCGCATATCGCCCCGGGCCACCATGCCAATTACGTCATTGGCGAACTGACCGCCAGATTGCAGTGAATTGGAAAAAATTTTTCCGCCCAGGGTCGGCATACGGACGGGGAATATGCTGTGGCTGCTCCGTTGAACATTCTCTACACTGCGGGTGTGATTGACAGAATGGCTTTCACTTGCGCCGCCGCCCCCGCCGCCTTGCTGGGCCGTCTCCAAATGGGCCTTCTCGCTGGCGCTGTGAACGATATGCCCACCGCCGGCGAGGATAGTTTCTTCCTGTGAAGCAACCGGTGTGGGCTGGATTCCGATATCTGAAGTTGGGATATTGTCCGCTGGGATAGCTGCGTCCGCAGGGACAGGGGCCCCAAGCGGTATATCAGTTCCAGTCAGGATAATTCCATTTTCCTGGGGGGAGACACCGGAGGAAACGCTGCTGTCAACAGGTGCTGGCCCAACAGAAGCAGGACTGCCAGCAGGCGGAGAGCCGCCGCCTGTTTGAATGGGCACGGCAGGAGGTGTATCGTTTCCAGTGAGGATGATCCCCTCCCGCTGAGTTGCGCTGTCCCTTTGCGCTGTGCTGTCGGTACGGGAAATTGTATCTGTATGGATCACACCGCCAGAATGAAATGAGCTGTCGGTATGGGCATCCGAAGAGGACAACTTTTCACTGGCAGTATGCACAGCAGCTGCGCCCTGTTTCTGGGCGGTGTGGACAGCGGAAGTCTGTGTAGTAGCGGTTTTGACTGCGCTGTTGGAAATTTGCCGGCCAGCCATACCGATTAAACCGCCTTTGAAGAATCCGGCGAAACTGGAGCCGCTGCCAGAAGCGCCCCCAGCTGCGGAGGCCCCAGTGCCGTGCCGTCCTCCGCCAAGGATTCGGCCCGCGCCCCCGGTTGCCATTGTGACCGCCCGGAAGGTTACCATAGCGTCGCCCAGCAGGGAGCCGCCAGTATGACCCACGTTGATGCCCAGGCTTGCCATAAAGCTGTCAATCTTCTGTGACACCTTCAAAAAAGCCACCGCACAGAGAAACCAGATCAGGACGTTCCCGGTGACGGCCTCCTTGCTGGAAGCAGCGACCGCAGCCTCCACCTCACTTTCGTCAAGGGCAAAGGCCGGTACACACAGGACCGAAAGTATCAGCACCGCCAACAGTATAAATTTCAAGAGTTTCTTGGATCTTCTCATAAAGCCTCCTCAGAGTGATAGCGGGTTGGCGATGAATGCCCCCACCATGCTGGTGAACAGGCGCAGACACCATGCGTTCATCAGGAGCAGGAATACCTGGCCGCCGAACATCCGGCACCAGCTTTTGAAGATGCTGGACGTGGCCTGGGACGCACCCATGGCAAAGGCCACTGGCGCTGTGTAGACCAGGACACCCAGCAGCACATACCGCTCCGCCGCCTCGAACAGCAGCTTCAAATAGTTCCAGGCCAGAACCAGCACCAGAATCAGGACGATCAATGTCACCGCCCCGTTAGCACAGACACCGATGATGGTGAGCAAGACCGAGTTGAAGCTGGCAAAATCCAGACTTGGAAGTGTGGACGTCAATATCCAATCATAGGGTGTACCACCGATAGTCAGCACCGTATCAACGATGGAGTCCGCATAGTAGGCCAGACCAATGAACAAGATGGCCCGGATGGTCAGTTTAACAGGATCTTCCGCCTCTGCTCCCACGCCCAGACCATAGTTCTTGAACAGGTTCCATACCCAAAGCAGCAGAATCAGCCCGATTGCCAGAGCCACAAAGACATTATACATCGTCTCTGCCGCCGGGAAGTAGCGCAGAAACACGGCCATATCACAGCCCAGAGCGCCCAAAACTGATGTGTTTATCAAATCCAGGCCGTGCATGACTTGTTCCGCGATCCATGCTACAATGCCGTCTAAAATGCCCATAGACGATTACGGCGCTGTCCACTGTCCGCCGGAGAAGAAGGGCGTGACATAGCTCATGATGAACCCCAGAGAGTTCAGGATGATCCAGGTGATGACGATGCGCTTCAGCCATGCCCGGGATTCATCCACCGTCCGGCCGGAGCGGGAAAAGTTCATCATCAGCAGGGCCACGGCGGCCGTTACGATAGCGGCAATGGTGGAGATGGCGAGAATCTGGGTGTAGACGTCCTTCATGATGTCGCTGGCCTTCGTCCAAATCGTGTCAGCCGCAAAAGCCGGTTGACAGAGTAGCGTGGACGTGCAGATCCCCAGATAAACCATGAACGCGCCGCGTCCGGGGTCAAACCTGCGCCGGGGAGTGCGCGGAGATGACGTTTTGTCTTGTTTCAATGAAAAACCTCCTTTTTTCGTTGACTTCTGTCCTGAAAAAAGGCAGCACCCGGAAATTTGGATGCTGCCTCAGTTGCTGCAGAAGGGCAAAGAAAAAGACGCTCCCAGCGTCCTTCTGCGGCTGTTTTCAGTTTTGCTTACAGTTTTGAGCATACTTATTTTAACATATAAGGATTTACGCTTCAATAGCAAAACCCTGCCAATGCTGCGCCAAAACCGTGCCAATTACCTGCCACCCGCCTCTGCGGGGAAAAACTGCTCCAAAATCTGCAAGCTGTCCTGCGCCGTGTATCCCCACAGGACAGAGCTTAACGCCTCAATCGCCTCCTTCCGGCGGCGGTAGTAGGTGCGGAAGCTGATGTCGTGGATGTGGGGACGTAGCTGCTCAATGATCTCTTCCACATTTTTGAGCTGCTGGGGAGACAGGTAGGTATAGTGCAGGAGCCAATAGTACGATTCTCCGTTTTTGTGCCGGGTACGGAGCAGATCGACTGCGTTCTGTACCAGCGTGAGCATTTTGTGGCTGCGCTCAATGCACTGGGCCTGGTGCTCAATGTCCGTCCCGCCCAGGTCCGCGCCGGCCAGGTAGATGGACTCCAGAAAATCCTCAATACTGGTATCATATTCAATCTGAAACTGCGTCCTGACCTGCTGGACGGACAACTCCAAGCTCCAGACCACATCCCGGTACTTCCTCAGCAGCTTCCAGGTGTTGTGGTAACGAGGGTCCTCCGTCACCTTGCGCTCAACCTTTTTCCTTGCCATCATGGATTTCTCCTTTCAAAAATTCGTCGATATTGGGGTCATAGTAAGTTCAAAGCTGTAAATCGGATGATTGTTTCCACATTGGATCGCCATACCAATCCTGAGAACACTCGTTTGTCCGCTGTCCCCCTTTACTGCTTCCGTGCAGTCGCCGGATAAGGGATATAACTTAACAGTGGATTTGGGGCAGTGAAAGCAGGAAATCCCTTGCGTCTCAAGGACTTGCACCACTTTTTGGACAATGCGCTCCACCTGCGATTTTGAAACGCTAATGAGCTGGTCTGAAACGCAGACTTTGGGATCGTCAGGGATATTGTCTGCTGTGTCCGTGCTATCTGGAAGCTGGAGTTTGATATTCAGAGACATCGCAACCTCGTCCTTGTCCACCATAACATCAGACACCTGGAACATGGTAGACAGATAGCTGTTCAGATAAATCACGCTGCCAGTCCGGCCTGGGAAGGACATGAGCGTAAGGTACTCCAAGTCAGCCAGCTTTTTCAGCAGCCGTCCAACCGTGGAACGGGAAAGGCCCCACCGCTGGGCCAGATCGGAGTAATTCAATAGCGGATTGCCTGTACCGTTGCGGAGATAGACCACCGGGCCAACCTCAGAACCACGTACTTGGTTGTCCTTATAGATGGCGGAGAGCCACAAATCCAGCACCACATCCATCTCAGACGCCTTGCCATAGCTAATCAGTTCTGTAGCAACGGCGATGGGCATAAAGAAGAAGCCGCTTTCCTTTTGGCAGGGGCAGTTGTAGTCCAGCACCGTGTTATGCTTGCGCCAGCCCTTGATACTGTACTTTACCAGGTGGCCGTGTCCCAACTGGGTGAAGGTGATAAGCTGCCGGTCCTGGAGGACCTTCAGGATGGACAGAGCCTTATGCTGGAACCGGACACGAAAGCAAGCCGCCAGCTCACTGACCCGGAAGACCCACTCGCCAGGGCAGACAGTGTAGGTGATGCCGTCCAGCCGGCGGTACGAGGTTCGGAAGTTGGCGTAGGAGCAGAGGACGGTATAATAAAAAAGACCGGAGCCTCCGTTGGTTCGGATGCTCCGGTCAGCGATCAGGGTTTGAACAAATTCTCGGTAGATGCGGCAGCGTGGATAATCCACGACTTGTTTGATTTCAAGTTGATAGTCTGACATATACAATTCTCCTTGCAGTAACTTGCTTGATAAAATCTATCGGGGCCTGATTTTCATTACTTGCAGGGGTGCAGCAATAAGCTGCACCCCTGCCATATTTGTCACCTCTTTCTGTTATGTATTAGACGTACTCTGCCCCGGAAGCAAAATGTCTATACCGGCGAAATTAGCCGTTGAACGCCTGCGCTTGACGTTCCGCCCTGTTTTCCTGGTCAACGGAATTTAGGGTAGGCACCAGAAAGCCTTGCAAATCAAGGGTTTCCTGTGTTGTCCCTATTATAACTCACTACCATACCCTGCACAATGCCGCCGGTTTTCTGAATCAGTGCCGGATCCGTAACTTGCAATAGCAGGTTCTGCACGCCGGTTCCGTCCAGCACTCTCAGAATTTCAATGCTGTAGGTTTCTACGCTGTCTCCGTTGACGTTGGAGAGAATCACCGCCGGTCCCGGCTGCACCTCTCCAGCTCTGGCCACCGGCACTGCGTCGCCCGCAGTGAAGGCGCAACCATCCATAGAGCCGAAAACGCCCTGCTCCGTGTTGGCATACAGCTCGCCCAGATCGTGGGCCAGATCAAAGCTGCCCTTCAGTTCCCCGGGTTCCCCGGCGCTGCCCCGCTTCACCGCCTTGACAGAGGCGTGCATCACCGAGCCGTCCCCCAGGGGCATCAGCAGGCCCGTATCGGTATCCGTTACGCCGTGGCCCAGGGCGCCGAAGCTGCCGGTTGTGGGATCATAAAAGGTGACTGTCCCGATACCAGCCATGCTGTCTCTGATCCAGGCACCCAGCCGCCAAGTGCCGTCCGTACCCAGCACTGGCTCCGCCGCCAGGGTCAGATCTTCGCCGTCCCTGGATACGTCCAGCTCTACCCGGCCGCCGCATTGCAGCAGCGCGGCGAACTGCTCTGTACTCTCCACCTCTTTGCCGTTGGCGGCCTCAATAACGTCCCCCACCTGGAGGCCGCAGTCGGCCCCCGGAGTGAGCACGCCGCTGCCCGTCTCCACTTCAGCCAGACCAATGACCACCACGCCCTCGGCGAACAGCTTGATGCCGATGGTATGGCCCACCGGGATCAGATGGTCCGCTTCCAGCGCAGCGGCTCTGGCAGGCTGTCCCAGATTCAGCAGGGAGGAGGCGCAAAGCAGGCCGCTAAGAAAAAAAGCCGTGGCCCGCCGTTTGTTCTGTCCAGCCATCCATACCACCACCCCTTCCTCTTGAAAAAGTTGTCCTGCATTTTTGCGGTCCGGCGCCGCGAGCCGTCTGCCGGAGGCGTGGTGGGACAGGATACGGCCGCGCCGCGGATACCGGCAAAAATTGGAGAGAACTTTTTCATAAATCTGCCGCCGCGAATCGCGGCCGGCCACGTTAATTTGCGCGTCTTGTGACAAGATACTCTCTGCGGCGGTTTCTAAAAAGCGGCGGGTTTGACATGGAAGAAAAAGGCAGTCCCCGGTTTTCGCGGAAAAAAGCAGACCCCGCAGGCAAAAGCCTGCGAGGTCTGACAGTAATTTCCAAAATGAAAACCTTTTCTTTATGTAAAAGGAAATCAAATGGTTTACCGGTCAAAAATGCGCAAAATATCCTCAAAGGGGTCCTTTTCGTCGGCTTTCTTTTCCTCCTCGGTCTGTGGACGGAGCAGAAGCTCGTTGAACTTCTCCTTGGAGGAGCCGGACGCCGCGCCTCCGGCCACGGTGACGGCGTTGGCGCCTTTTTTCTCCTCGAAGCCGGTGGCGATAATGGTTACGCGGATTTCGTCCTCCATGTTTTCATCGAAGGCCGCGCCGAAGATGGTGTTGGCATCGGGATGGACGGCCTCCTGCACCATGGCGGCAGCGGCCTCCACGTCGTCCATGCTGATGTCCATGGAGCCGGTAATGCTCACCAGCACGCCCTTGGCGCCGTTGATGGAGGTTTCCAGCAGAGGGCTGGCGATGGCTTGACGGGCAGCCTCCTCGGCCTTATCCTTGCCGGCGGCGGAACCCACGCCCATGTGCGCCAGTCCCGCGCCCTTCATAACGGTGGTCACGTCGGCAAAGTCCAGATTGATAAAGCCGGGCTTGCCGATAAGCTCCGTGATGGACAGCAGTGCCTGACGCAGCACGTCGTCGGAAATCTGGAAGCCGTTGGCGAAGGTGATTTTCTGATCCGTCACATGCTTGATGCGGTCATTGGGAATGACCACCAGGGAATCCACTTGGTTTTGAAGGTCCTCAATGCCCTTTTCCGCCTGCTGCATCCTCCGGCGGCCCTCGAACCAGAAGGGCTTTGTCACCACGCCTACAGTGAGAATTCCCATCTCCTTGGCGGCCTCAGCCACAATGGGTGCCGCGCCGGTGCCGGTGCCGCCGCCCATGCCGGCGGTGATGAACACCATATCGGTGTCCTCCAGGGCCTTGGTAATTTGGCTGCGGCTTTCCTCAGCGGACTTGCGGCCAACCTCCGGGTCGGCTCCGGCGCCCTGGCCGTGAGTCAGCTTCTCGCCAATCTGGATCTTATACGCTGCCACCGATTCGTTAAGCACCTGCTTGTCCGTGTTGATCGCCACGAAGTCCACACCGGTTACGCCGGAGCTCACCATACGGTTTACCACGTTATTGCCGCAGCCGCCTACGCCGATGACCTTGATTTTTACGATGTTGTCGGTTACGGTCGCCAATTCAATTGCCATGTTGGAACTCCTCCTACTACCAGAAGCGGTATCTTTTGTATGTCAGCTGGGTATGAAACCCCAAGATAAAGTGCGTTTATTTAGTCCATTATAGCCTCTTTCGCCCGGCAGGTCAATAGCGAAGCAGGGACTTTTTTGAAAATTTCAGGCGAAAGGGAAAACCGGAGGAGGCGCTCTATTCGGGAAAACGGATCAGATGAACCTCGTAATCGTCGGAGAAAGTCATGCGCAGAATGCCGGTTTCGTTGGGCTCCAGCTTTTCCACCGCGCTGAGCAGGCAGCTGACCTTGAACGGGAAATCCGCATCGTAGTACATTTCCACCTGGAAGCGTCCATCATATTGGAGCCTGAGAATTCTGGGGTCGCTGCAATCCACGCTGCCGGTGCGGGTGAGCGCCCCCCGCTCATCCAGGACGGACAGCAGCTCCAGCAGGCGCGGGGCGGTAATCGGGCTGTCCTCGGGAAGGGCGAGGGGATCGCTGACCGCAGGCTCCAGGGCCTGCACACCGGTGATTTGCGGATAATCTGCCGCCATGGCGGCATCCACGGCCTCCAGCAGCTTCCCTCCGGCGTTCAGCAGCCAGTGCCCTCCCGCCCCCTGGATGGCGGCGGCGATTCTGGTTTCCGTCACTTCGATGTTCAGTGTGCTGGGAAACTCCTGCCGGGGGCGCACGTCGGTGATATAGGGCAGCGCGGTGTAGATCCGCTGCGACACGCGGTAGCGGTCCAGCAGGACCAGATTATCCCCAGTTTCCACCCCGGAAGCGGCAATGATCTCCTCGGCCGTGTACCGGCCGGCTCCTGTTACCACAATGGTTTCCACCTTGAAGAAAAGGGTGAGCGCCGTCACCATGGCAATGGCGGCGATCAGAAAGGACAGGGGGCGCAGCAGGCGGCCCAGGCCGCCGCGCCGGCGTCTCTTCTTTTTTCTCTTGTTCGGCATGGCGGACACTCCTCTCTTTGGTAATGTAGCGGCTGGCGGCAGTAATTATTCCATCTGAATCTCCGCGCCCAGCGTGCGCAGGTCGCCCACAGGGTCCTCGTATCCCCTCTGTATGTGAAAGATGTCGCCGATCCGGGTTTCTCCCTGGGCGGTCAGACCCGCCACCAGAAGGGCCGCGCCGCCCCTCAGGTCGGTGCACCGCACTCGGGCTCCGTACAGCGACTGCACCCCTGTGACCACTGCCACCCGGTCAGCGACGCTGATGTCTGCGCCCATCCGGCACAGTTCGTCCACGTGGCGGTAGCGGTTCTCGAAAATGTTTTCCACGAAGACGGTGGCTCCCTGGGCCCGCAGCAGGGCGGCCATCAAAATGGCCTGAGCGTCGGTGGGAAAGCCGGGGTAAGGCGCTGTACGGATAGCTCCGATGGAGCGCAGCCGCCCTTCGGACCGAAGGACCACTTGCCCCTCGCCGCCGGAGATCCGGCAGCCGGCTGCGTGAAGGGCGGCGGTCACAGTGGAGAGGTGGCCATGGCTGACCCGGTGAAGCTCCACCTCGCCTCCCGCCGCAGCCACGGCGGCCAGATACGTAGCGGCTACGATGCGGTCCGGCATAATGGTATGTACCGAGTCGTGGGTGGGCTGCCGTCCCTGCACGCAAATGGTGGAGCTGCCCGCACCCCGGACGCGGCAGCCCATGCCACAGAGAAACTCCTGGAGATCTGTGATTTCCGGTTCCCGAGCGGCGTTGACCAGGACGGTTTCACCCTCCGCTCCGCAGGCGGCCAGCATGGCGTTTTCCGTCGCACCCACGCTGGGCATGCTCAGTACGATTTCCCGGCCTGCCATTTGCTGGGCCGTACATCTCAGGCAGCCGCTCTCCTCCCGCAGCTGAGCGCCCAGCTGCCTTAGAGCGGACAGATGCAGATCGATGGGCCGCGGGCCCAGCTCGCACCCGCCAGGGTGACTGAGTTCCGCCCAGCCCATCCGGGCCAGGATAGCCCCCAGAAACACCACCGAGGAGCGCATCTCTCTCATCAGCCCGTCGGGGATGTCCCATCGGCTTGGACTGGACGCGTCCACCTCCAGCGCTTCGCCCTTCCACTCCGCCTTGCAGCCCAGGTGGCGGAGGATGCGGATGCTGGCCTCCACGTCGCTGAGATGGGGACAGCCCAGAAGCGTGGTGCGCCCCGGGTGGAGAATGGCGGCGGCCAGGATGGGAAGGACGCTGTTTTTTGCTCCCTGAACGGCCAGTGCGCCCTCCAGCCGGCCGCCCCCTTGAATGATGATATGGCTCATAGAATCCCTCCGCCCATGGAATTTGTCAAACTACTCCATGGTATGCGGAAAGAAGGAAACTGCTACTTGCTCTCAGGACCCGTCAATGCCAGAACGGCATCCAGAATTTTACCGGCGGCATCAATAACGCCCAGGGAGGACATGGCGGCGCTCATCGCTTTCCGCCGGGACTCGTCACAAAGAATTTCGCGGGATGTGTCGTATAGCTTCTGCCCGCTGCTGTCTTTTTCCAGAATCATCACCGCGCCTCCAGCGTCGGAGAGAACCCGGGCGTTGGATTCCTGATGGTTATGGGTCACGTTGGGTGAAGGAATCATGATGGCAGGTACACCCAGAGCGGTCAGCTCGCTGATGGTGCTGGCCCCGGCCCGGCAGATCACCAGATCAGCGGCCCGCATGAGTTCCGCCATATTCTGGATGTACTCCCGGACCTCCAATTCCGGGGTCCGGCTCAAATCAACTTTTGCATCCTGGAGATATTCGCCCATGCGCTGGCAGCCAATGGCTCCGGCACTGTGGACATGGTGGAAGGGCAGGCCGTTCCGGGCCTCCAGGGCCAGAAACTGGGCCATCTCCCGGTTCATCTCGGCTGCCCCCAGGCTTCCGAAAAAGGAGACGATCAGGGGCCTGCCGTCATTCATATCCAGCTTTTCCTTGGCCTGGCGCTTGGTGAGCTGGAAGAAATCTCCTCTCACTGGTGTGCCCGTCACCAACACTTTTTCCGGGTGCTTATAGTTTTTCCGGCACTCCTCGAAACCAACCATGATTAAGCCGGTATGATTTTCCAGCAGTCGGGTGGTGAGGCCGGGAATGGCGTTGGACTCATGAATGGCGGTGGGGATGCCCAGCTTCGAGGCGGCTCGGATCATGGGATAGCTGGCATAGCCCCCGGTACCTACCACCAGATCGGCAGAGAACTTCCGTAGCAGGGCCCGGCCCTCCCCGGGAGAGCGGAGGAAATTCCGCAGGGAGACCAGATTGTGCCGAAGCTCCTTTGGCTGGAGGGAGCGGTGAAAGTTGGAGACCTCCACCGCCCGGAAGGGCCAGCCTGCCGCCTCAATGAGCTGTTTCTCAATGCCCCGGTGCGCGCCTACGAAAAGGATTTCGCTGCCGGGGATCCGCTCCTTCAGGAGCCCTGCCAGCGCCAGTGCGGGATTGACATGGCCCGCTGTGCCGCCGCAGGTAAAGATGACTTTTATAACGCCCACACCTCGCTTCTGCGCGGCCGGAAGCCGCTGTAAGATAACCGGGAGGCGGCTGTGCACCGCCGTTACCGCGCCTTTGGCGCGGGAATCTGCCGGGAAACCGACAGAATGATGCCCACCTCCACCAGCTGGAGCATCAGCGCTGTGCCTCCGGCGCTGAAAAAGGGGAGGGAGATTCCGGTGGAGGGCATGAAGTTTGTCACCACCGCGATGTTCAGGAAGGTCTGTAAGGCGATTTGGGTGGTCACACCCACAATCAGCAGGCTGCCGAAACGGTCTCTGGCGTGAATGGCCAGCCAGAAGCCCCGGATGATCAGCAGTGCGAAAAGCACCATGATCAGCGTTCCGCCCACCAGGCCCAGCTCCTCCAGAACCACGGCGAAGATGTAGTCATTTTTTGCCTCGGGGAGGTAGTTGAATTTCTGCCGGCTCTTGCCCAGTCCCACCCCCAGCAGGCCGCCGGAGCCGATGGCATACAAGCTCTGAATAGTCTGCCACGCGTCGTCCCGGCGGAAGGCGAGGTCTCCGCCGAAGGGGTCCCGCCAGACCCGAAGGCGGGTGGGATTGTATTTGATGGCCTGGAAGAAATTGTCGATCACCTCGGTGAAGAACAGCAGGTACCCGGTTACGCCCACGGTGCCCGCTCCAGCCGCCACCCAGCCCCAGTGGATACCGCCCACTACCATCATGGCCGCGCCGATGCCGGCGATGAGAATGGCTCCGGAGAAATGGGGCTCAATAGCTGTGAGGAGCACCATCACCATCAATATGACGATGTGGGGGAGGAAGCCCTCCTTGAATGTGCTCATCTTTTCCCGCTTTTTGGAGATGGATTCGGCAAAGTAGATGATGATGCCCAGCTTCGCTACCTCCGAGGGCTGGAAGGTGAAGCTGGTACCGGGGATACCCAGCCAGCGGGCCGCTCCGTTTTCACCCAGAGCCAGCAGGCGGCCGTATTTGTTCGGCCCGGGAATCATGACGATCACCAGCAGCGCCAGGGATCCGTAGAGGGCCAGCCGCGCGAAGCCACGGAAGCGCTCGTAGTTGATTTTGGACACCGAGAGCATCATCAGCGTTCCGCCTGCGGCAAAGATTACCTGCCGCTTGAAGTAGTACAATCCGTCGTTTTTCAGATTCGCACTGGATTGGGCTGAGGGGAAGCTGGCCGACAGCAGCATGATCAGTCCGATGGCCAGCAGCAGCATGGCCAGCAGCAGAAACGGCAGATCCATGGGTCCCCGGGCGGCCTCCCAGGCTTCCTGGCGCTTGCGGCGCTCCTCCCGCTCCTTCTGGCGCTTGAGCTGCCTGTATTCATCGCGGGTGAGCGGGATGCCGTTCCTGGTTTTGACCGGACGGGATTTCTTTTGAGCCATGGATACTGTCTCCTTTCTTGGAATTGAGCGGCCGCGCCTGCACGCCGCGTCAGGGAACCTTTTTCAAGGAATCTCTGTGCACCGCTGTGGGATTTGCGCCGGACCAGAGAGATGCCGAAAGCGTCTTTGGATTTTTCTCTCAGGAAAAAGAATAGATGCCCATAAGGGCCAAGAGGCAGAAAACGGCGGATACCGCCGTAAAGACGGTAACGATTTTTACCTCGCTCCAGCCGCACATTTCAAAATGGTGGTGAATGGGGGCCATTTTGAAGATTCGCTTTCCATGAGTGAGCTTGAAGTAGGAAACCTGCAAGATATCGGACAGAGTTTCCGCGATGTAGACTACGCCCACCAACGCCAGAATCAGGGGCATGTCGATGGCAAAGGCCATGCCCGCCACCGCGCCGCCCAGGAACAGGGAACCGGTGTCCCCCATGAAGACCTTGGCGGGGTGGGCGTTGAACAGCAGGAAGGCCAGAAGTCCCCCCAGCAAAGCTCCGGCGAACACCCCCAGCTGGGTGACGCCCCACCAGGCTGCCGCCGTGACGTAGAACAGCGCCACCGGCACAGTGACGGAGGCTGCCAGACCGTCCAGCCCGTCGGTGATGTTCACCGCATTTACCGCGCCCACAATAACGAAGGCGCAGAACACCATGTAGACAGGCCAACTCAGGGACAGATCCACGTTGAGGAAGGGTACGTACAGATGGGGGGTGATGCGTCCCTCCAGACGCATGAGCATCAGAAACAGGATGGCCGCCGCCAGCTGGAGCAGGAACTTCTGCAACGCCGTGAGTCCCAGATTCTGGTGGCGCTTCACCTTCTCAAAGTCGTCCAGAAAGCCGATAATCCCGAAAACGGAGGAAAAGAGGAACAGGTAGATATGGGTCAGATTGCCTGCCATCATGTCCGTCCAGCCGGTGGCGAGAATGGTGGCCGCTACGCCGGCGATGAACATCAGTCCCCCCATGGTGGGGGTACCCGCCTTGGAGGCGTGCCACTTGGGCCCCACCTCCCGGATTTCCTGGCCCGCCTTCAACCGCCGGAGGGCGGGCAGAAGGACCCACCGGCCCAGCAGGGCCGTGACGGCAAAACTGAGTGCGCAAGCAAGTATCATCTCCATAGGAATCTCCCTCTGTCCCGATCCGGCGATCAGAACGTTTTCGTTTGTTCAGCGGCATAGGCCGCCACCACTTCCCGTTCATCCAGGTGGCGCTTTTCCCGCCCCACGATCTGGTAGGTCTCGTGGCCTTTTCCTGCCAGAATGACGACGTCCTTCGGCCAGGCCAGATCCATGGCGCGGCGGATGGCCTTCACCCGGTCCGGCTCCACAAGATAGGGGGTGCCGGTTCCCTCCAGCCCCGGCAGAATGTCGGCAATGATGGCCTCGGGGTCCTCGGTGCGGGGGTTGTCGGAGGTAACGATGACAAAGTCGGCCAGCTGGGCGGCGATCCGGCCCATTTTGGGCCGCTTGCCACGGTCCCTGTCGCCGCCGCAGCCGAAGAGGATCACCACCCGGCCCTCCGCGAAGGCCCGGACGGTGTTCAGCACGTTCTCAATGGCGTCCGGCGTGACAGCGTAATCGATGAGAATGGTATAGTCCCCGGGCGACGGCACTACCTCCACCCGGCCCTTCACCCCGGCACTTCCGGCCAGGGCTCCGGCGCTTTCCGCCAGGGGAACCCCCAATGCCTTAGCCGCAGCCAGCACGCCCAGGGTATTGTACACTGTAAATCCGCCGGGGATGCCCACCCGGACGGGAACCGTCTCCTGGACCCATACTGCGTCAAAGGACACGCCCTCCGCTGACAGGCGGATGTTCCGGGCGGACAGATCTCCTTTTCGCTCCCCGAAGGAGAGCAGGGGACAGGGGGCGTCCTTCGTCACCCGCCCGGCCCAGGGGTCGTCGGCGTTGTAAACGCCGCGCTCCGATTGCCGGAAAAGCAGGGCCTTGGCGTCGCAGTAATCCTCCATGGTTTTGTGGAAGTCCAGATGATCCTGACTCAAATTGGTGAACAGGCCAACGTCAAAGCGGATGCCCGCCACCCGCTGGAGGCAGAGTGCATGGGAGGAGACTTCCATGACCACGTGGGTGCATCCCGCATCCGCCATAGCCCGGAAGAGACCGTGGAGCTCAAAGGATTCCGGTGTGGTGCGCTCGGTGTGGAGCGCCTCATCTCCGATCATGTTCTGGTTGGTGCCGATGAGGCCCACCTTGGCCTCCAGGCACTTTTCCAGCACGTCTTTAAGCAGGTAGGTGGTGGTGGTTTTTCCATTGGTGCCGGTGACGCCCACCATGGTCATAGAGGCAGCGGGATCTCCGAACCAGTTCCGGCCCAACTGTGCCAAGGCTTTGCGGCTGTCCGGGACCAGCACAAAGGGAACGTTCCCCTCCGGCTTTTCCTGACAGAGCACGCACCCAGCGCCTTTTTCCAGAGCCATGGGGATGAACCGGTGGCCGTCGGTTTCATAGCCGGACACGGCCACAAAGAGGTCCCCCGGCTCCACCAGTCGGGAGTCGTAGCGAACGCCGGAGATGTCCATATCAAGGTCCGCTTCCAGCCGGGAAATATCAATGCCTTGCAGTAATTTACCTAACTTCATGGTATGCCGCCTGCTCTTTCGTCATTCGTTTTGATTGGAAAAAATGCTTTTTGGATTCTCGGAGCATTCACAGCCGCCGCTCTCCGGATATGAGAAGAGATGCTCAGTCCGCGACGTTCGACATGGTTCCCATCTGCACAGTGACCACCGTTCCTGCTGCCGTCTCGGTACCGGGATCAACGGACTGGCTGATGGCCTTTGCGCCGCTGGCGCTGGAGCCGGTGGCTTTCATAATGAGTCCGGCGTTGACCAGGGTGCGGTTGGCTTCGTCGGCGGACATGCCGGTGACGTTGGGAACAGTGCACAGGCTGTCGGCTTTTTCCTCTCCCAGGTACAGGATGATCTCCGCGCCGTTGGGTACGATGGCGCCGCCGTCCGGGGTCTGATCCGTAACTGTTTCTCCGCTGCCTACGGTGCGGTAGGCGGTAAAGCCATAGTCTGCCAGCTTTGCGACGGCCTCATCCTTGGTCAGTCCCACTGCGTAGGGGACGGTGGCCTCAGCGACGGCCTGGGTTTCCTCGTCATACTGGGGCGTGATACCCAGATAGGGGAGAATGTCCGCCATGATCTTGGAGGCGGTGGGAGCCACATAGTTGCCGCCGGAGGTATATACACCCGTCACCTCCTGCCGGGCGGGAGTGTCCATGGCCAGCAGCATGATGACCTGGGGATCGTCTGCCGGAGCGAAAGCCAGGAAGGAGACCACTACGTCTCCCCGGGGATTCGTGTCGGTCTTGGTGCCCTGCTTGTCGGCGGTGCCGGTTTTGCCGCCGATGCGGTAGCCCGTTACCTGCCCGTTCTTTCCGCCGCCGTCGGAGACCACGTACTCCAGGCATTCCCGCACCAGCGCGGAGGTCTCCTCACTGATGACCTGCCGCACAGGGGTTGCGTCGTGCTGCCTGACTACGTTGCCCTCCTCGTCCAGCTCTCGCTCCACCACGTAGGGTTGGTAGAGGTATCCGCCATTGATACAGGCCGCCTGAGCGGCGATAAGCTGAATGGGGGTGACAATAAAGTTCTGACCAAAGGCGTAGCAGGCCAGATCGATGTCGTGACTCTCAAATTCCTTCCGGTTGATGAACACGCTGGTGCCCTCGCCCTGAAGGTCCACGCCGGTGGGGGAGAGGAGGCCGAATTCCTCCAGATAGTCATAGAACCGGGAACGGCCGATGTCCAGCCCCATTTTGATAAAGGCCGGGTTGCAGGAGTGACCTACCGCCTCCTTCAGCGTCTGGGAGCCGTGGCCGTTCTTATTGGAGCAGTGGATGGGATCGCTGCCCTCAATGACCACGGAGCCGCCGCAATAATAAGAGCTGTTGCGGTTGGCCGCGCCCTCCTCCAGGGCCATGGACAGGGTCAGAATTTTGAAGGTGGAACCGGGCTCATAGCCGTCGTTGACGGCCTTGTTGCGCCACTGGAGGTTTTGCAGCTCGCCCAGCAGATCCCAATAAGCCTGGGAATGTTCTTTCCCGGGTTCCGGCGGATTTTCCTCGTCTGCCTTGGCCAGCTGGTCCTGCAAGTTTTGAGTGAAGATTTCCCGGGGGGCGTTGAGATCGTAGTCCGGTGTGGAATAAATACCGAGAATCGCGCAGCTTTTAGGATCCATCACGATGCCGCAGGCACCGTTTTTGGCTCCAAACTGGGACACCATGTCCGACACGCCCCGCTCCAGATAGTACTGGATGTTGCTGTCGATGGTGGTCTGGATGCTGTGGCCGTCCTGGGCGTCGTAGTACTGTTCGTATTGGAACATGAGCTCCGAGCCGCCTCCATCCTTGGCCGTGACCGTCAGGCCGGAGGCGCCGTTGAGCTCCTCCTCGTAGAGGGCCTCCAGACCGTAGGCCCCGTGGTTGTCATTGTCCAGGAACCCGATGACGTGGGAGGCCAGGGAGGAGCGGGGATAGAAGCGCTTGGAATCCGTCTCAAGGTGAACGCCCTGAAGGGAGGAGCCGGTGTCGTTTTCCGTAATGAATTCCCGGACCAGATCGCTGACAGATTTGTCCACCCGCTTTTTCAATACGGAATACATGTAATTGGTCTGCGCCATTTTATCGCGGATATCCTGCTCCTCCAGCTCTAGAATTTCCGCCAGACGGGCGGCCAGCATATCCTTGTACGCCTGACCGCTCATGGGCAGCGTCTCACCCTCCTTCAGCCCGTCCACCAGCTTCTGGGCCCGCTTTTTGTCCAGCTCGTTGGCGTATTTGTCGATGGCATTGGGGTCCAGGAACACTGTGTCCGCCGAGCCGGAGACCGCCAGCGTCACGCCGTTGCGGTCATAGATAGTGCCCCGGGAGGCAGAGATGACGGTGCTGCGCATCTGCTGGCTGGAAGCGCCGTCCTGCAGCTGGGTGTGCTGGGTGATGGTCAGGTCGTAGGCCTTGGCGAACAGGGCCAGAAAGGCCGCCACGCCGAAAACCAGCAGCAGAGCCAGGGTCCGCCTCTGGATGATCAGCTTTGCCAACCGGGCGGAATTGGGCTGGCGGGGCGTTTTCTTGGCTTTCGCCGCTTCCGGCTGCTGCCTGGGTTGCTTTGTCATGCTATGCCTCCTCGTACTGTTCCCCAATGAAAGGTGCCGTTTGGTGCGAAAGAATTAAAAAAGGAGCGGGAGGAGACGTCCTCCGCTCCCGCTGTCCGCCCGCCCCGGCGGCAGGGCGGGACGCGCCGCGTTTTTCTGATGAGAAAAGGATCAAACGAGCTTTGTATGTGCCGGTTGTTCTGCCGACGGACTGGTTCTTTTCACTATACGCGCCCTCAGCGGAAATATTCCGCCGCCGCGTAGATTCCCCGGCCCAAAAAGGTAAAGAATTTCTCCAGCCGGCTGCCTCCGGAGTGGTAAACCGTGGCTTGGTCCTCGCCGGGGAGACTGATATAGTATACCTGACTGTCGCTGGGCTGGGTCATGCCGGCGGCCAGGGCCGCTTCCTTCACCGCCGCCAGATCGAAAGCCTGCTCATATTGGGTCAGCAGGGAAACCTGCTCCACCTCCAGCTGGCTGATTTCCGCTTTCATGCTTACAATGCTCCGGGAAATGGCGTTGAGCCGCACATAGCACAGCAGCAGGACCACCATCAGAAACGCCGTACACACAAACCCCAGCAGCGCCAAGGGCGAAACCTTCTGCGCGGTGCGGATGGAGGCTTTCAGCTGAGCCCGGCGGCGGGCGTTGCGCTCCACGGCGGTTTCCGGCTGGCGTTCGTAAAGCTGGTCGAAGTCCATCTGGCCGCTGCGGTCCAGCTGGCGCTCCAGCTCCCGGCGGTCCAGCTTCCTAGCGAGGTTGCCGTCCACGGCTCCGTTTGTGCGGTATCTTCGGTTTGTCCGCTTGTTATATGCGGCCATGGAACGCTCCTCCTGTTTTTTGAAATCTTGCGCTGAAAAGTGTGCGCCGCCTGGGATTTTTTGCTTTGCAGGACGGCAAAATCCTTCGTCCTCCTGGCATCCACCGTTTACGAATACTGATTCTAAAATCCGGTCCGCTGAGCGACCCGAAGCTTAGCGCTGCGGGCCCTGGGGTTTTCTGCCAGCTCGGCTGGACCGGACAGAATGGGCTTGCGGCTGACGAGCGTCAGCATGGGCTTCTTTCCACATACGCACACGGGAAACTCCGGCGGGCAGGTGCACCCTGTGGCCAGCTCCCGGAATTTCTGCTTGACGATGCGGTCCTCCAGGCTGTGAAAGGTGATGACGGCCAGCCGTCCCCCGGGCAACAGGCTTGCAGCAGCAGCCTCCAGCATGGGGGGCAGGGCGTCCAGCTCGCCGTTGACGGCGATACGGATAGCCTGGAAGCTCCGCTTGGCGGGGTGCTGCTTTTCCCTGAGCGCCTTGGGCGGCATGGCGGAGCGGATAATCTCCGCCAGATCTCCGGTGGTGCTCACGGGCTTGTCCTCTCTGCGCCGAACAATTGCCCGGGCGATCTGAGGGGCGAAGCGCTCCTCGCCGTACTCGTAGAGAATCCGGCGCAGCTCCTCATAGCTCCAGCCATTTACCACCTGACAGGCGTCCAGCGCCGCCGACTCATCCATGCGCATATCCAGGGGTGCGTCGTGCATGTAGCTGAATCCCCTCCGGGGTTCATCCAGCTGGGGAGAGGAGACGCCCAGATCAAAAAGCATCCCGTCTATCCCTGTTATACCCAGATTTTGAAGAATGTTCCCCAGATCGGAAAAATTTCCATGGACCAGCGAAACCCGGTCTCCGAATTCTCTCAGCCGTTCTCCGGCAGCCTCGATGGCGGCCATGTCCCGGTCCACGCCGATGAGCCGTCCGGTGGTCAGGCGGCGGAGGATGGCCAGGGAGTGCCCCGCCCGGCCCAGGGTCCCGTCCAGATAAGTGCCCTCTGGTTTGATGTCCAGGGCTTCCAGGCATTCTTCCAACAACACGGGCTTGTGCCCGTAATCTTTTTCTTCCATATCTGAACAGAGCCTCCGTCGCCGTACCGGCAGTTAACAGACAGAACCGATAAAAAAGCGAATTGAAGTTCCTTTCTTTTGCTTTTCCTTTCAGAAAGGAAAAGCAAAAGAAGCCATCATCTCCGCTACTCGTCTGAACAGCGCCATCGTCACCGCGTGGCAGTTGGACAAGCAGAATAGATAAGGGAGCGAATTAAAGTTCTTTTTGCCTACTTTTCTTTCAAAAAAAAGTAAATCAGAAGCCGAGCTCCTCCATGACGGCGGCCAGATTCTCCGGATCCAGTCCGGCATCCTCGATGGGGGCCCACCGCTCCGGGCTCCACAGCTCCAGGCATTTGGATGCGCCGTTGATGATCACTTCCCGCTCCAGGGCCGCGTACTGCCGCAGGTTGGCGGGAATAAGAATGCGCCCCTGGGCATCCGGCTCACATTTGGAGGCGTTGGCGAAGAGGACGCGCATCTTCCGGGCCTGGGAAATAGGCAGGGCGTCGCACCGGGCCTTGAACTCCGCCCATCTGGCATCGGAGTATACAGACAGGCAGCCGTCCAGACCGATGGCGACGTAGAAGGTTTCGCCCAGCTCCTCCCGGTACTTGGCGGGGATAAACAGCCGGCCCTTGGCGTCGATATTGTGCTGATACTGCCCGATCACGGCGTCCGCCCGCCTTTCCGGCCTTGTCCGCGGCCCTTTTGCGGGGCCTGTCCGTACCGCGCCCGGGCGGGAGAAAACGGGCCCTGCCATGGCTGTGTTAGGGAAAAGCCTCTACTTTACCCCACTTTCCACCACTTCAAGATTTAGTATACGCTATGCGAGAGTGAATTGCAAGAACAAAATTTTTATTTTTTTGCCGCGAAAGTAGGCGGTTTTCCACGAAAAACGAAAGATTTTGTGATTTAAAACGAATGTTCTAGCAATTTCGGCAAAAAAACCCGCCTGATGCACAACATGTGGTGCGTCAGACGGACAAAAATACGAAATATGGAATTGTGGGAGCGATAGGCCAAAAAATCAGAAAAATTTTCGGCAATATGTACAAAAAGGAACGGCCTATTTCCCTCTGGATTGTTCCTCTGCCTGAGCCTGCTGGGACTGGAGCTTCTCCCGGGAGACGGCCCGGAACCGCGAACGGGACTCCCGGACCTCTTCCAAGGCCTGTTGGATGGCTTCTTCTGTGCGGCGCAGCGCATCGTCGGTGTATTCGTTGGCCACATTAATGATGGCCTTGGAACGGTCGTTGGCCTGTGTGACCATATCCCGGGCCTTGTCCCGGGCGACGCGGGCGATCTCGCTTTCCCCCACGATGGTCTTCGCGTCCAGCTCCGCCTGACGGCGGATTCGGTCGGCTTCCTTTTTGGCCTCCTCCACGTATTCATCCCGGCGGCGGATCAGATCCTGGGCTTTTTTCAGCTCAGCAGGCAGTTCGCCTCTGAGCTGCTCGATCAGCTCCAACGCATCGTCCCGAACGACGATGCACTTGTCCGGCGAGAGGACCACCCCCTTGGCGCCGTCGATCATCTCGTAAAGCAGATCAATCAAATAGAATACATCATTTGCCATAGTGCCATCATACCTTTCCTTGTCTGATCCTTTGAAGGGCGCTCATTGCGCCTGCGGGAATATAGCGGTCCAGCGCCTGGTGGTAGCGGAGCATTTCCCGCACCATGGTGGAGCTGATGTGGTTGTGTTCCGGCCGGGCAGGGAGGAGGACGGTGTCCAGCTGAGGGCAGAGGTCCCGGTTGATCTGAGCCATCTGGGTTTCCCAATCGAAGTCAGTTCCGCCCCGGACGCCCTTGACCAGGGCCAGAGCCCCTTTTTCCCGGGCAAAATCGGCCAGCAGGCCGTCACAGGCTTCGGCCCGGACATTGGGGAGATGGGCGGCGGCGGCCCGGGCCAGCTCCAACCGCTCTTCCAGAGAGAACATAGGCCTTTTTTCGCCGTTGACCATGACGCAGAGGATCACCTCGTCAAAAATGGCGGCAGCCCGCTCCACCAGATCCAGGTGGCCCACGGTAATGGGGTCAAAGCTGCCGGGACAGACGGCGGTTTTCATTATGTGTCCTCCTCCCGGCAGTAGGTGGTGATTCGGATCCGGCCATACCGGTAGGTGCGGCGGAGAAAATACGGAGGCTCCATCGGGGGCATTTCCTGCTCCCATGGAGATTCACAGACTATTATACCATGGTTCGACAAAATGTCAAACTGATTAATAGCGATCAGAGCATTTTTCCAAAGGTTGGCGGCGTATGGAGGATCGATGAAAACGAGGTCGAATTTCTCCCCGGCGGAGGAGAGAAAGGCCAGGGCTTCGCCGCAGACGACCCTGGCGTTTTTCTCCAGGCCGGTCAGCTTCAGGTTTTCCCTTACCAGGGCGGCGGCGTCCCGCCGCTGATCCACGAAGACGGCGGCGGCGGCGCCGCGGCTGAGAGCCTCGATGCCCAACTGGCCCGTTCCGGCAAAGAGGTCCAGGACCCTCCGGCCCTCGATGTCGAACTGTATGATGTTGAAGACACCCTCCTTAACCCGATCCGCGGTGGGACGGGTTTCCAGACCCTCCAGCTCTTTTAACCGCCGCCCCCGGGCGGCGCCTGTGATAACTCTCATGCGGTTGCTCCTTTACAGCGTTGAAATATAAGAATCTGTATTCACAACCATTGAACGCTGTCTGGCCAGCTTTTTTCCGTCATACTGTAAATCTCCTTGTCTGGCGAGAAAAATCTTTGTCCATCCGGTATCCCGCGATTATGAATACAAGTTTTAAGCAAATCTGTCCGCAGGCAGAGGAAAATGAAACCGTCTGAAATAACTGCCGCCGGACCGGCGGCGGGCAGACAGGGCTTTCCTATATATTATGTCAAACCAGCACATTTTTCAATAGGAATATGACTGCTTTTCAGACATTTTGGAAATTTCGTTTTTCCCACTTGTTATTATGGAAAAAATAGTATATAATCATTATCGCAAAAATCAGGTATTTCCGCTGAAAGGGTGTTTTTCATGATAAAACTGCAAGGGAAAAAAGGTACGATCAGTATCAGTGACGCGGTCTTTACCAACATAACCGGCAATGCCGCGACCAACTGCTTCGGCGTGAAGGGGATGGCGTTCCGCTCCATGACGGACGGGCTGGTTCATCTTCTGCGCAAGGAGGCCATGAGCAAGGGTGTTCAGGTGATTTACAACGAGGACTCCACCGTCTCCATCCGCCTGCATATCATTGTGGAACATGGAATCAACATTACCGCCGTGTGCCGCTCCATCATGAGCGAGGTCCAATACAAGGTCAGCAAGTACACCGGAATCCCCGTGAAGAACGTGGACGTCTGTGTAGACTCTGTTGTGTCCAATTCCAAGGGGGTTTAAGGGGAAGATGATACATTCCATTGACGGTATACAGTTCAAGCGGATGGTGCTTCACGGCTCCGCCGCCCTGGCGCTGCAAAAGCAGCAGATCAATGATCTCAACGTGTTTCCCGTTCCCGACGGGGACACCGGCACCAATATGAGCCTGACCATCGGCACCGCCGCCGCGGAGCTGAAAAAGGCCGACACCCGTTCTCTGGGACAGGCCGCTTCCATCACCGCCGGAGCGCTGCTCCGGGGAGCCAGGGGGAACTCGGGTGTGATTCTCTCTCTCCTCTTCCGGGGTATGTCCAAGTTCCTGAAGGGGCGGGACGAGGCGGACGCCGCTGTTCTGGCCGCCGCCATGCAGGAGGGGGTGGCCGCCGCTTACGGCGCAGTGATGAAGCCCGCCGAGGGCACTGTTCTGACGGTTTCCCGCCTGGCCTCCAAGCGGGCGGCGGAGGCCGCCGGGGAGAACAACGACGTGGATTACACTTTGGCCGAGGCTGTCCGGGTGGGCTATGAGGTTCTGGCGCAGACCACGGATATGAATCCTGTGCTGAAAAAAGCAGGCGTGGTGGACGCCGGAGGCAAGGGCTATTTGGTCATCCTGGAGGGCATGCTGGCCGCTCTGCGGGGCGAGGCCATGCCGGAGGTGGCGGAGGAGGTCCACGGCAGACAGGAAAAGGCGGATTTCAACGCCTTTTCTGCCGAAGAGATCACATTTGCCTTTGACACCGTCTTTATCGTGCGCAAGGACGATCCCGAGGTAAATCTGACGCCGCTGCGGGACTATCTCAACAGTATTGGCGACAGTCTGGTGATCGGCGAGGACGACGAGGCGTTCAAGGTTCATGTCCATACCAACATCCCCGGCAGCGCCCTCACCGAGGCCCAGAAGTTCGGCACCCTGGAGCTGGCCAAGATTGAGAATATGCGCACCCAGGCGGAGGATCTGGCCGCAGGGAAGAAGGCACAGAGCGTGGATGATCTGGAGGCGGTGGAAGAAGCGCTGGAGAGCGGCGCACCCGCCGCAGCGCCGGAGAAGCGGTATGGCTTCCTGGCCGTCTGCGCGGGGGAGGGGCTGGCCGCTGTGTTCCGTGATCTGGGGGTGGACGGCGTGATCTCCGGGGGACAGACCATGAATCCCTCCACCGAGAGCATTCTCAAGGAGATCGAACGTGTGCCCGCCGAGACGGTGTTTGTTCTGCCCAACAATAAGAATATCATCATGGCCGCCCAGCAGTGCGTGGGACTGGCGTCCAGAGAGGTGGTTGTGGTTCCCACGGAGACGATTCCGCAGGGGATTACCGCCATGATGAGTGTGGACCCGGAGATGGACGTCAAGACGCTGCTGGAAACCATGACGGAAGCCATCCGGAATGTGGCGACCGCCCAGATTACCTATGCTGCCCGGAACAGCGACTTCGACGGCTTTGCCATCAATGCGGGGGACTACTTGTCCCTGCTGGACGGGAAGCTGTTCGGCACGAATCAGGACATCGGCGTGATGCTGGAGAAGCTGGCGGAAAAGGCCGCTGAGAAGGAGGCGGAGTTTGTCACCCTCTTCTACGGCGAGAATGTCACCGAGGAGCAGGCCGGGGAGGCGGAGGCCCTGTTCGCCCGGCATTGTCCCGGCGCTGAGTTGTCCGTTCTGCCGGGAGGACAGCCGGTGTACTACTATATCGTCAGCATTGAATAAAATTGCAGGCGGCCGCAGGTGGACAAGAACTGCCCGAATGTACAAAACAGACGGAAAAAGAGAGACGGGAGGGGGCTTCCGTCTCTCTTTTCATGCATTTTGCAATAAACTTGTTTGTTGTAATTTGTTCGGTTTTGTGCTATGCTATACGGCAGAGATATCCTGATATTAGGGAGTGAGGCTGCCATGGAAGAGGAAAAAAAGGAACTGAAGACAGAAAACCTGTCCGCCGGAGAGACGGAGTCCGGCAAAAAAAAGGATACCCTGGAGGGAACCCTTTACTGCTGGGCGCAGGCGCTGGTGACGGCGGTGGTGGGCGTGATTCTGCTGTTCACCTTCGGTGTCCGGCTTATCAGTGTCAACGGGCCGTCGATGCAGGACACCCTTTATACCGGGGATCAGCTGCTGATTCTCAACGCCATGTTCTGCGACTTCAAGGCGGGGGATGTGGTGGTGATCAACGACTACAACGCCGAGCTCAGCGACACGCTGGTCAAGCGGATTATCGCCGTGGGAGGCCAGACGGTGGATGTGGATTTTGTCTCCGGCGTGGTATATGTGGACGGACAGGCTCTGGATGAGCCCTATGCAAAGGAGCCTACCCTGACGTCCGAGGGCGTGGCCTTTCCCCTGACGCTGGCGGAGGACGAGGTATTCGTCATGGGCGACAACCGCAACCACAGCACCGACAGCCGGGACACCCGTCTGGGGCCGGTCAACGAGGGCTACCTCCAGGGCAAGGCCCTGCTGCTGGTTACGCCGGGCGCCACTCCGGACACGGCAAAGAGGGATTGGAGCCGCGTGGGTGTGATTCACTGATGGACGGAAGAGCTATGGAAGAGAGCGCCATGAATATCCAGTGGTACCCCGGCCACATGACCAAAACCCGGCGGATGATTACCGAACAGCTCCGGCACATGGACGCCGTGTGCGAAATTCTGGACGCCCGGGTCCCCTTCTCCAGCCGGAACCCGGATGTGGAGGAGCTCACAGCCGGCAAGCCCCGGCTCATTGTTCTCAACCGGGTGGATCTGGCGGACCCAGCGGCCACCCGGGCCTGGGCGGCCTGCTTCCGGGGAAGGGGGTTTGCCGTACTGGAGGTCAACGCCCGGCAGGGGCAGGGCACCGGACAGTTTCCCGTTGCTGTCCGGGCGCTGCTGGCGGACAAGCTGTCCGCCTACGCGGAAAAGGGTCAGGCGGGGCGGATGCTGCGGGTGATGATCCTGGGCATCCCCAACGTGGGGAAGTCCACCTTCATCAACCAGGTGGCCGGACGGAAGACGGCAAAAGCGGAAAACCGCCCCGGCGTCACCCGGAGCAGGCAGTGGGTGCCCGTGGACCGGAGCCTGGAGCTGATGGACACCCCGGGGATGCTGTGGCCCAAGTTTGAGGACCCCGAGGTAGGCTTCCGGCTGGCCTGTACCGGTGCGGTGCGGGACGAGATCGTGGACCTGGAGGAGCTGGCCTCCCGGCTGATGGCCTATCTGGGGCGGCACTACCCCCAGGCCCTGCTGGACCGGTACAAGACAGAGGTGTCGGAAGGGGACTCCGGCTACGACCTGCTGGTCAAGGCGGGGCGGAAGCGGGGGGTTGTCCTCCGGGGCGGAGAGATCGACACGGAACGGATGGCCCGCATCCTGTTGGATGAGTTCCGTGGAGGGAAGCTGGGCCGGTTTACGCTGGAGGAGCCGCCTGCGGGTCCTTGAACGCCTTGATTTTGCACAGAATGACAAACCGCATTTATGAGGAAAAATATATGATTAGAATAAGACCGTATAAGGCTTCGGATGCAGATACGATATTATCGTGGTGTCAAGATGAAAAAGCATTTTATCAATGGACAGCAGGTAAATTTGGTAATTACCCTATAACACAAAAAGAATTTTGCTTTGTTGAATCTCAAATGCCGTTTACTGCATTTGATGACACAGGAATTGTTGGCTTTTTTACACTAAGGAACCTTAATGAATCATGGGATGAATTACGTTTTGGATTTGTTATCGTAAATCCTCGCAAGAGAGGAAAGGGCCATGGAAAAGCGATGCTCCAACTCGGTCTAAAATTTGCATTTGGAATATGTGGGGCGAAAAAAGCATCATTGGGTGTTTTTGAGAATAATCTTCCAGCTTATTATTGTTATAAAGCAGTCGGTTTTAGCGATACAGTTCTTGATGCGGCAAAAAAATATTGTATTCTTGGTGAAGAATGGAAGGTCAAAGAATTGATTATAGAAAATAGATAAATTCCAGTTTACGAATACAATTTTTATAGGTGACATACAAAATGGATAAAAAAACGCTCCCCTCATGGGAGCTGGAAGAGGCCGCCTTTGAGTGGGGCTTTGCCCTTGTCTGCGGCTGTGACGAGGCGGGGGCCGGTCCTCTGGCGGGGCCGGTATATGCCGGGGCGGTAATCCTGCCCAGCGATTTGGAGCTTCCCTGGCTCAACGACTCCAAGCAGGTGACGCCCAAGCGGCGGGATCTGCTCTTCGACCAGATCAGGGCGTCGGCTGCCGCCTGGGCGGTGGCCTCTGTCTCCCCGGAGGAGATCGATGCCACGGACATCCTTAGCGCCCGGATGAAAGCCATGCAGCTGGCCATGGATGCCCTTTCTCCTGCCCCGGACTATGCCCTCATCGACGGCAACCGAGACAAGGGGAAACACTTCGCCATCACGACTCCCCATGAGACTGTGCTCAAGGGCGACGGGCGCAGCTTCTCCATTGCCGCCGCTTCCATCCTGGCAAAGGTCAGCCGGGACCGGTACATGGAGGAGATGGCGGAAAAATACCCCCAATACTGCTTTGAGCAGCACAAGGGATACGGTACCAGACTTCACTATCAGATGCTGGACCAGTATGGACCCAGTCCCATCCACCGGCTGACCTTTCTGAAAAAGTGGGAGGCGTCCCGCCATGAATAGCCGGAAAGCTCTGGGCGACCGTGGCGAGGAGGCCGTGGCCGCGGCTCTGGAGAAACGGGGCTGCGCCATTCTGGAAAGGCAGTATCGCTGCCGGTGGGGAGAGATCGACCTGATCGCCCGGTCGGCGGAGGGAACACTGTGCTTCGTGGAGGTCAAGACCCGTTCCTCCCAGGCCATCGCGTCTCCCCGGGAGGCCGTTACCGCCGCCAAGCAGAGGAAGCTGCGCAACGCGGCCCTCTGCTATCTGGCCCAGACAGGACTGGACTGCCCCTGCCGGTTCGACGTGGCGGAGGTGTACCCTGCGGACGGCGGAGGCCGGCAGCAGATCAAGTATATCACAAGCGCGTTCTGACCGGATGCGCTTTCGGAGGATAAGCTATTATGGAATATTTAAGCACCCGAGACAAGACCCTTCGTAAAAATGCAGCCCAGGCCATTACCATGGGTCTGAGCCGGGACAGGGGACTGTTCACTCCCGTCAGCTTTCCCAGCATCAGCGCCCTGGAGGTGGAAACGCTGCGGGGCATGTCCTATCAGCGCCGGGCGGCATACATCATGGGAAAATTCCTGGAGGACTTCCGCCCAGAGGACTTGGAGCAGTTCGCGGAGAACGCCTATGGTCCGGACAAATTTGACCATCCCGCCGTAGCTCCGCTGAGAAAGGTGGATGGCCGGACATGGTGCCTGGAGCTTTGGCATGGACCTACCAGCGCTTTCAAGGACATGGCCCTGCAAATGCTGCCCCAGCTGCTGTCCGCTAGCCTGGGCATGACCCGGGAGAAAAAGACAGCCTGCATTTTGGTGGCAACCTCCGGCGATACGGGCAAGGCCGCCATGGAGGGGTTCACGGGCGTGGACCAGACAAAGATTCTGGTATTCTATCCGGAAAACGGGGTCAGCGAAATTCAAAAGCTGCAAATGGCGACTCAGGAGGGAGAAAACGTGGGTGTATGCGCCGTCAAGGGTAACTTTGACGACGCGCAGAACGGTGTGAAGCGGATTTTCTCTGACGAGGCCATGCGGGAAGAGCTGACCGGACGGGGATATTTCCTTTCCTCCGCCAACTCCATCAATTGGGGGCGCATCCTTCCGCAGGTGGTTTACTATATTTCCGCCTACTGCGACTTGCTGGAAGCCCATGAGATCAAGCTGGGCGAGCCAGTGAATTTCTGCGTGCCCACGGGGAATTTCGGCAATATTCTGGCCTGCTACTACGCCAAGCGGATGGGGCTGCCGGTGCGGAAGCTGATCTGCGCCTCCAACTGCAACGATGTGCTGACGGATTTCATCCGCACCGGGGTATACGACCGCAACCGGCCTTTCCACACCACCATGAGCCCCTCTATGGATATCCTGATTTCCAGCAACCTGGAGCGGCTGCTGTTTGACATGAGCGGCGGAAAAGACGAGCTGGTACGGGACTACATGGGCCAGCTGGCGGAAACCGGACGGTATGAGATCACGCCGGGCATGAAAAAGCGGATGCAGGAGATTTTTTACGGCGGCTTCTGCGGGGAAGAGGAGACGGCCTCCTCCATTGCTATGCTCTACCGGTACGGGTATCTGATTGATCCCCACACCGCCGTGGCGGCCAAGGTGCTCACCGATTACCGGCACGAGACCGGCGATAAAACGCCTGCCATTTTTGTTTCCACCGCCAGTCCTTATAAATTCTGCGACAGTGTGCTGACTTCTATTGGACAGGTCCCCGTCGAAAACAGTGTAGACCGGATTGCCCAGATGGCCGAGATTACCGGGGTGGCCGCCCCGGCGCGGCTGGCCGGACTCAAGGGGAAGGAAGCCCGGTTCCATGATGTGACAGAAAAGGAGCTGATGGAGGAGAAGGTTCTTCAGTTCCTGCAATAGGTGTCTTCGCCGCCTTCGGCGGCGAGGGGGAATTGTTTCTTGAACCGGTTGCGTTTGCCGCGCGGCGAACATGCGGCAGATCGATTGAATACTGCTAAAACCATGCGGAAAAGAGAAGAAGAAAAAGGGATCAGCTATGAGTCTCTATGCCATCGGCGACCTCCATCTCTCGTTAAAAGTGAATAAACCGATGGACGTTTTCGGTCCCGGGTGGGCGGACCACACCGCCCGTCTGGAGTCCGCTTTTTCCCGCCTGGGGGAGGAAGATGTGACCATTCTCTGCGGGGACATCTCCTGGGGGATCAGCTTTGAGGAGAGTCTGGAGGACTTCCGGTTCATTGACCGCCTGCCGGGCCGGAAGATCCTTCTCAAGGGAAATCACGATTACTGGTGGGCTACTGCGGCCAAGATGAAAAAATTTTTTGCGGAAAACCGCCTTACCTCCCTTGACATTCTGCACAATAACTGCTATTTCTATGGGGAATACGCGCTGTGCGGCACAAGGGGCTGGTTCTATGAGGAAGAACAGTCCGGTCATAACGAAAAAATCTTGAACCGGGAGGTGGGGAGGCTGGAGGCGTCTCTGAAGGCCGCAGGAGGAAAGCCGGTTCTGGCCTTCCTCCACTACCCGCCTCTCTATACCGGCTACCGCTGCCCCGAGATCCTCCGAAAGCTGGAGGAATACGGGGTGAAGCGGTGCTTTTACGGGCATCTCCACGGCCCCACCCACAAAAGGGCCATCGAGGGAAGGGTGGGAAACGTGGCCTATAGCTTGGTGTCGGCGGATTATCTGGAATTTATTCCGAAAAAAATCTTGGATTAGGGAAAAAAACACTGGAAATATTCATCCCGATATGCTACAATACACACTTGGCTGACTGTATACGGCCACAGTAAACGGAGGAAAGTTAAAATGAGTGTAAAAAGCTGTGAAAAACTGGAAAAAAGCACGGTCGCGCTGACCGTGGAGGTGAGTGCCGCCGATTTTGAGGCTGCCGTTGAGAAGGCTTACAGAAAGCAGCGCGGGAGCATCCGCATGCCCGGCTTCCGCCCCGGCAAAGCGCCCCGCAAAATGATTGAAAACATGTATGGCGCCGCCGTCTTCTATGAAGAGGCGGTGAACATTGCCATGCCCGACGCCTATTCTGACGCCGTCAAGGAGCAGGAGCTCCAGGCGGTGGGTTATCCCGAGGTAGAGCTGCTCAGCGTGGGCAAGGAGGGATTCACCTTCAAGGCCACTGTGGCCGTGTACCCTGAGGTAACGCTGGGTCAGTACAAGGGTCTGGAGGTTCCCAGGGCTGAGGTGAACGTCACCGGCGAGGACGTGGAGAACCGGCTGAAGGAAATGGCCGACCGCAACAGCCGTATGGTAAGCGTAGAGGACCGTCCCGTCCAGCAGGGCGATGTGACCAATATTGATTTTGAGGGCTTCCTGAACGGCGTGCCCTTCGACGGCGGTAAGAGTGACAACTTTGATCTGGAGATCGGTTCGGGCAGTTTTGTTCCCGGCTTTGAGGATCAGGTGGCCGGTATGAGCACAGGCGAGGAGAAGGATATCGACATCACCTTCCCCGAGGACTATCATGCGGATCTGGCAGGGAAGGCTGTGGTCTTCCATGTGAAGGTCAACTCCATCAAGGTCAAGGAGGTGCCCGCTCTGGACGACGAGTTCGCCAAGGATGTGTCCGAGTTCGACACCCTGGAGGAGCTGAAGAAGGATGTGGCGGAGAAGCTGAGAAAGGACCGGGAGGAGTCTGTGAACCGGGCCTTTGAGAACGCCGCCGTCACCAAGGCGGCGGAGGGCATCCAGGCGGAGATCCCCGATGCCATGATTGATGAGCAGGCTCGCCGGTTCATGGAAAACTTTAAGATGCAGATCCAGTCCCAGGGCATCCCCTACGAGCAGTACATGAAGATGACCAACATGAGCGAGGAGCAGCTGCTGGCTGACGCCAGAGGCCCCGCCCTCAATCAGGTGAAGGTGGACCTGGCCGTGGGCGCCATCATTAAGGCCGAGGGCCTGGAGGCCGGCGACGAGGACGTGGAAGCGGAGTACGCCAAGATGGCGGAGCAGTACGGCATGGACGTGGAGAGCGTAAAGAAGTATCTGGACGCCGCTGTCATCAAGGAGCAGGTGTGCCGCAACAAGGCGGTGGAGCTGGTGACGTCCTCCGCTGTGGCCGTTAAGCCGGAGGAGGTCAAGGCCGAGCCTGCCGGAGAGGAGCCCAAAGCGGAAGAGCCCAAGCCGGAGAAGCCTAAGCGGACCCGGAAAAAGAAGGCTGAACCTAAGGCGGAAGAGGCTCCCGCCGGGGATGCCGAGTAAGCTGTACTAATTTCTGCCTGATCTGGGTATCATAGTGTGCGTGCCGGGAGGGCCCAGCAATCTTTCAGGAGGTAAGTGTGAATGAGTTTAGTTCCTTATGTAGTAGAGCAGACCAACCGGGGGGAGCGGTCCTATGACATTTTCTCCCGCCTGCTCAACGACCGGATCATCTTCCTGGGGGAAGAAGTGAACGCGACTACTGCCAGTCTGGTGGTGGCCCAGCTGTTGTATCTGGAGGCCCAGGACCCCGATAAGGAGATCCAGCTGTATATTAACAGTCCCGGCGGTTCCGTTACCGACGGAATGGCCATCTACGACACCATGCAGTATATCAAGTGCGACGTGTCCACCATCTGCGTGGGCATGGCTGCCAGCATGGGCGCGTTCCTGCTCTCCTCTGGGACCAAGGGCAAGCGTCTGGCGCTGCCCAACGCGGAAATCATGATCCACCAGCCTTCCGCCGGTACCAAAGGACAGGTCACGGATATGGCCATTCATCTGAGAAGGCTGGAGATTATCAAGAAGCGGCTGAACAGCATTATGGCGGAAAATACCGGACAGAGCCTGGAGACAGTCACTGCCGACTGCGAGCGGGACAACTTCATGACCGCCGAGGAGGCCAAGGAGTACGGCCTGATCGACAAGGTCATTTATGCCAGATAAATTTTTGGAACATGAGAAGGGAATTTTTCCATGAGTGACGAGCCCAAAAAGTCTCTGCGCTGCTCCTTCTGCGGGAAGCGAGAGTCCGAGGTGCGGCGGATGCTGCAAGGACCGGGTGCGCGGATCTGCGACCAGTGTGTTCAGCTGTGCATGAGCCTGCTGGAGGACGAGCTGGGAAGCCAGAGCGGCACGCCGCCGGTGGAGCTGCCGGAGCAGCTGCCCACACCGCGGGAGGTCCGGGAGATCATGGATCAGTACGTGATCGGTCAGGACAGCGCCAAGGTAGCCCTCTCCGTGGCGGTGTACAACCACTACAAGCGTATCCAGTTTGACAGCCTGAGCGACGCTGGGGACAGAGATGGGGATGTGGAGCTGCAAAAGAGCAACATCCTGATGATCGGCCCTACCGGCAGCGGCAAAACTCATATTGCGCAGACGCTGGCCCGGATTTTGCAGGTGCCTTTTGCCATTGCCGACGCCACAACCCTGACGGAAGCGGGCTATGTGGGCGACGATGTGGAGAATATCCTGCTGCGCCTGCTGCAGGCGGCGGACTACGACGTGGAGCTGGCAGAGCATGGCATCATCTATGTGGATGAGATCGACAAAATTGCCCGGAAAAGCGAGAACACCTCTATCACCCGGGACGTGTCCGGCGAGGGCGTGCAGCAGGCCCTGCTGAAGATTCTGGAGGGCACAGTGGCCAACGTCCCGCCCCAGGGAGGCCGCAAACATCCCCATCAGGAGTTCATTCAGATTGACACCAGGAACATTCTGTTCATCTGCGGCGGCGCTTTCGACGGGTTGGATAAAATCATCGAGCGGCGTACTGACAAGCGGGGGCTGGGTTTTGACGCACCAATTCAGAGCAAAAAGGATCGGGACGTGGGGGCAATTCTCAAAGAGGTCCAGCCCCACGATCTGCTGAAGTTCGGCATTATTCCGGAGCTGGTGGGCCGTCTGCCCATCATCGCGCCGCTGGATTCCCTTCATCGGGAGGATCTGGTGCGGATTCTCACCGAGCCGAAGAACGCGCTGGTGAAGCAGTACGAGAAGCTGTTCAGTTATGACGGTGTAGAGCTGACCTTTGCCGAGGGGGCCCTGGAGGCTGTGGCGGACAAGTCTATTGAGCGCAATATCGGCGCCAGAGGACTCAGAGCGGTCATGGAGGGCATTCTGACGGAGATCATGTATGACATCCCCTCCGATCCGTCGGTGGAGCGGGTGGTGATTACTCCCGCCTGCGCCAGAGGAGAGTGCGGTCCCACTCTGGTTCACAAGGGCGATGGGGAGAGCGTGGCCAATCCGGCGTCCTGACACGGAGAGGCAGGCTGGCTGATAAAGAGGGGCGGGGGACCGCCCCTTTTCTCTGCCCGGCGTTTGCCGGGGAAAGGAGAGCAAATGAACGAAACAATGAATATGCCGGTGCTGGCGCTGAGGGGACTGGCAATTTTTCCGGGCTGCGTGCTCAGCTTTGATGTGGAGAGGGAGATCTCCATCCGGGCCCTGGAAAAGGCTATGGAGCGGGATCAGTATATTTTCCTGGTGGCCCAGAGGGAAACCGGAACCGACCAGCCGGCAGAAAAGGATCTTTACGCCGTGGGTACCATGTCGGTCATCCGGCAGATTCTCCGGATCGGCGATGCCGCCGTCCGGGTCATCATGGAGGGAAAAGGGCGGGCGAGGCTGCGGCGGCTGTGGCAGACGGAGCCCTATCTTCAGGGCAATGTGGAGCCCTTGAAGGAGAGCCGCGCCAGAATTTCCGAGTTTCAGCTGGAGGCCCTGCTCCGGCAGACCTGCACGAATTTTGGGGAATATGCCGCCCTGGCGCCCCGTCTGGGGGAGGAGATGTCTGCGGCCGTCATGGACGACCGGGATCCCGGCCACCTAGCGGACTTTATCGCCCAAAACATCATGCTCCGGCACCAGGACAAACAGGCAGTGCTGGAGGAGATGCGGCCCGTACAGCGGCTGCGGAAGGTCAACGAGCTGCTGGCTCGGGAGGCGGAAGTCCTCTCCTTTGAGCACGAGCTGGAGGGGCAGATCCGCCGGGAGATGGGAGAGGTCCAGCGGGACCACATCATCCGGGAGCAGATTCGCCTGCTTCAGCAGGAGCTGGGAGAGGACGAGGACAGCGAGCTGACCGAATACCGGGTAAAAATCGCGGGGCTGAAGCTGTCGGATGAGGTCCGGGAAAAGATGCTCAAGGAAGTGGACCGGTTGGCCAAGCAGCCCTATTCCAGCGCGGAGGCTTCGGTGATCCGCAATTATCTGGACGTGTGTCTGGAGATGCCCTGGGGACAGGAAACCAGAGAGCGAGCCAGCGTAGCTGCCGCCCGGAAGATTCTGGACCGGGACCACTTTGGTCTGGAGAAGGTGAAGGAGCGCATCCTGGAATTCATTGCCGTGAGGCAGATTAATCCGCAGGCCAAAGGGCAGATCATCTGCCTGGTGGGCCCTCCGGGAGTGGGGAAGACCTCCGTGGCCATCTCCGTGGCTCAGGCGCTCAACCGGAAGCTGGCGAGACTGAGTCTGGGCGGCGTGCGGGATGAGGCGGATGTCCGCGGCCACCGGAAGACCTACATAGGGGCCATGCCGGGGCGAATTGTCAATGCCATCAGTCAGAGCGGCAGCATGAATCCCCTGCTGCTGCTGGATGAAATCGATAAGATGGGAAGCGACTACCGGGGAGATCCCTCGGCGGCCCTTCTGGAGGTGCTGGACAGCGAGCAGAATTATGCGTTCCGGGATCACTTCCTGGAGATTCCTCTGGATTTGAGCCGGGTATTGTTCATCACCACCGCCAACACCACCTCCACCATACCCCGGCCCCTGCTGGACCGGATGGAGGTTATTGAGCTGACCAGCTACACCGACGAGGAGAAGTTGGAAATTGCCCGGCGCTACCTGCTGCCCAAGCAGATGAAGGAACACGGGTTGAAGAAAACTGCCCTCCGGGCTGACGACGAGACCATCCGGGCCATTATCACCGGCTACACCCGGGAGTCCGGAGTCCGCTCTCTGGAGCGGCAGATGGGCAAGCTGTGCCGGAAGACGGCCATGCGCCTGGTGTCCGGGGAGGCGAAGCGCTGCGTGGTTACGCCGGAAAATTTGGAGGATTATCTGGGAGTCCGACGTTACCAGCCGCCGGTACTGGATAAGGATCCTGTGGGCGTGGTCAACGGGCTGGCCTGGACGGAGTCAGGCGGCGAGCTGCTGGAGGTGGAAGTCAACGTGATGGAGGGCACCGGCAAGCTGGAGCTTACCGGCAACCTGGGGGATGTGATGAAGGAGTCTGCCCATGCCGCCGTCAGCTGCATCCGCAGCCGGGTCCGTCAGCTGGGTATTGACCCGGAGTTCTACAAAAACCGGGATATCCACATCCATTTCCCTGAGGGCGCGGTGCCCAAGGACGGTCCCTCCGCCGGCGTGGCCATCACCACGGCCGTGGTGTCGGCTCTGACGGGACGGCAGGTCCGCTCCGACGTGGCCATGACGGGAGAAGTGACTTTGCGGGGCCGGGTATTGGCCATCGGCGGACTGAAGGAAAAGACCATGGCCGCCAAGAGAAATGGCATCCGGACGGTTCTGATTCCCAAGGATAACCTGAGAGATCTGGCGGAAATCGATCCGGTGGTCCGGGAGGCGCTGCGGTTTGTGCCGGCGGAGACGGTGGACACAGTTCTGGAGGAGGCCCTGTGTCCTGCCGGGGCTGCTGAAGAGCGGCCCGCCGCCCCCCAGGAACCCATCATTACTGCCTTTGTCCCCATGGAGAAGGAAGCGCCGCTCCGGCAGTAGCCGGGGCGGAAGAAAAGGGAGGAGCGCTGTGCCGCTGAATTTCAACAAAGTCGAATTTATCCGCTCCGCAGTGAAGCCGGAGGACTTTCTACGGGACGGTCTGTCTCAGCTTGCTTTTGCCGGGCGCTCCAACGTGGGCAAGAGCTCTGTGATCAACCGGCTGGTGAACCGGAAGAATTTTGCCCGGGTGGGGGCTTCGCCGGGGAAGACCAGCCAGATCAATTACTTCCGGCTGGATGAAACAGCTTATCTGGTAGATCTCCCCGGGTATGGCTATGCCAAGGTGTCCAAGGCGGAGCGGAACCGGTGGGGGAGACTGATGGAGAGATACTTCGCCTCCGGGCTCATCACCCTGGGGGTCATGATTGTGGACGCGCGGCACAAGCCCACCGAGGACGATGTGACTATGGCCAACTGGTTCTTTGACGCCCGGTGCCCGGTGACAGTAGTGGCCAATAAAGTGGATAAACTGAAAAAGTCGGAGATTGCGCCGAATTTGCAGCGAATTCGGGAAACCCTGGCGCTTCGGGAGGGGGATGGGTTGGTTCCGTTCTCTGCTCAGCGGGGGGATGGGAAGGAACAACTCATCGCCCTGCTTCGGGGGATGCTGGAGGTGGAGGCATGAAGCTGGACCGGCCTCTTGAGGGGGAGCGGATCGTGATCCGGAGCTATGCCCCGGAGGATCTGGATTTTTGCACCGGCATGTGGTTTGACCCGGAGAACGGACGGTATCTCAGCGACCCCGCCCGGGAGTATGTGGACGAGGTGTTCCAGCGGGCCCTGGACGGCCTCCAGGACAGCGGGGACGGGTACTATCTCGTTGTGGAGCGGAAGGGCGGCAGGGAGCGAATCGGCACCTGCTGCGCTTTCCCGGACGAGGCGGGGAAGGTGTACGACATCGGCTACTGCGTCCACAAGAGCTGCTGGCGGCAGGGGTTCGGCAGGGAGATTGTGGAGCTGCTGCTGGACTGGGTCCGGGACCAGGACGGGACCGCCGTCACGGCGGAGGCCGCCCGGGAGAACCGGGGTTCCTGCGCCCTGCTGGAGAAGTGCGGGTTCACCTTGAAACGGGAGGCATCCTTCCGGAAGTACCACATGGATATCGAGTTTGACAGCTGCATCTATGAGAGGACGCTGCTGTAAAAGGGCGGCTCCGTTCAAACGGGGCTGCTCTCTTTTTATGGAAAGAATCAATGAATACTTGATTTTTCTAAAAACTGCCTGCCTTGTATTCAAGTATAAGTTGATGTATAATTTAAGCGTCCGTTGAACAGGAGGAAGCTCTATGGAGAACCATATGATCGGAGAGCAGATTACCCGGTATAGAAAGGCATTGAATATGACCCAGGAGGAGCTGGGGAAGGCGGTGGGGGTGTCCACCCAGGCGGTAAGCCGGTGGGAGAACGGCGGCACGCCGGATGTGGCCCTGTTGCCTGCCATCGCGGATAAGCTGGGTGTGACCATCGACGCACTCTTTGGACGGGAAGGCGGCCAGCGTTTGGACATCCATGAGACGGTGGCCCAGTGGCTGGCGGGGGTGCCTATAAAGGAGCGGTTCGACCAGCTGTGCCGTCTGAACTGGACGGCGCTGAAGAACATGATTGCAGGGAAGGGAAAATTCCCGGAGATCAGCTATCTGGAAAACTGTGAGATGAGAAATGAGGAACCCGACCGCGCCGATTTGGCAACCGCTCAGGTGTGGTTGGAGGGCGGGTTCATGCTGGATGTTCATGCTGAGAATATGTCCTTTTCCTCCATCTGGCCCAGGCCGGAGAAGGGATATGAAGCCTACTTCGCTTCCATGGACCAATACCGGACGCTGTTTGCCGTCTTGTCCCGGCCCGGGTGCCTGGAGCTGTTGGAGTACCTGAACAGCCAGACCAGCCGTTTGTATGTGCCGGAGGCCCTCGCGGCGGCTCTGCGGATGCCGCTGCAGGAGGTAGAAACGATCTTGCAAGAGCTGCTGGCGCTGCATGTGATGCACAAGAAGGAACTGCAGCTGACGGACGGACTGACCACCGCCTATACCCTGTTCCAGGGCACGACTCTGGTGCCGTTCCTTTATATGGCCCGGTGTATGATGCAGTACGGGCAAAATTTGGTTATCGTTGGAGATGGCGATGCGGCTCCGCTGCTGGAGGGCAGCGAATGGAAGGAGAAAAAAGATGAAAAGAAATAAAAGAACACCTGCGGCGCGGGCATATTTCCGGGCTTTTTATGAGAAAAACCGTATCCGCTACGGAGCGGCCATGGTCCTAAGCATCCTGAGCATCGGAGTGAATCTCTTCGTCACCTGGCTGCTGGGAGAGATGATCGATATCATTGCCGCCGGGGAGGCGGAACGGCTGCCGGGAATGCTGTGGGTATGGATTGGGATGGCCGTCTTCACGGTGGCGGCGGACACCGCCAAATACTGGGCAAAATTAGGCTTTGTCCGCCGGGCACTGGTGCAATACAAGGCCCTGGCCTTCCGGCGGCTGTCGGAGAAGAGCATCAGCGCCTTCTCCCAGGAGAACACCGGGCGGTACTTATCCACTCTGACCAACGATGTGACCACCATTGAAGCCAACTATCTGGAAAAGCCCTTTGAGATGGCGGCCTACGCCCTGACGGGAGCGGGGGCGCTGGCGATGATGATCTGGTACAGCCCGCTGCTGGCGGCAGCGGACATTCTGCTGGGGCTGCTGCCCATAGTGGCAGTGGCGGTGACAGGCGGCGCTTTGGCAAAGCGGGAGAAGGCCGTCAGCGACCAGAACGAGAGCTTCATGGCACAGATCAAGGACCTGCTCAGCGGCTTTTCTATTATCAAGAGCTTCAAGGCGGAGGAGGAGACGCAAAAACGCTTCAACGCCTCCAACCAGAAGCTGGAGAACGTCAAGTACCGCCGCCGCTGGTGCGAGGCCCTCATTGGGGAGGCATCCGGCATCTGCGGGCTGGTGATGCAGATGGGCATTTTTTTCCTGGGCGCGTATCTCGCCATCCGGGGGGATATCACCGCCGGTACGGTCATTATCTTTATCAACCTCTCCGGTTATATGCTGAATGCGATCAACATCGTACCCCAGGCCTGGGCCGCGCGGAAGGCGGCGGCAGGCCTGGTGGAGAAGCTGGCGGAAGTGACGGAGGAAAACGCGGACCGGGAGGGGGACCCCATCCCCGCGAAGCTGGAGCGTGCCATCACCTTGGAAAACGTCACCTTCGGCTACGAGCCGGAGAAGCCGGTGCTGCAAAACGTCTCTCTGACGCTGGAGGCCGGGAAGAAATACGCCCTGGTAGGCGGCTCCGGATCAGGGAAGAGCACCCTGCTCAATCTGCTCATGGGGGCCTGCGACGGCTATACCGGCTCCATCGCCATCGACGGCCGGGAGCTGCGGGAGGTAGATGCCGGAAGCCTCTATGACGTGATAAGCCTCATCGGTCAGAACGTATTCCTGTTTGACGATACCCTCTATCAGAACATCACCATGTTCCGGGATTTCCCGGAGGACAAGCTGGAGCTGGCGGTTCAGCGCTCAGGGCTGGACGGGCTCGTCTCCGAGAAGGGAGAGAGCTACCGCTGCGGAGAAAACGGAAACGGCCTGTCCGGCGGGGAGCGGCAGCGGGTGTCCATTGCCCGGTGCCTGCTGCGGGAAACGCCGGTTCTGCTGCTGGACGAGGCCACGGCGGCGCTGGACAATCAGACGGCGTTCGCGGTGACGGACGCGATTCTGCACCTGGACGGCCTGACCCGGGTGGTGGTCACACACCGGCTGGAGGCGGCGCTGCTGGAGCAGTATGACAGGATTTTCGTCCTAAGGAACGGCGGCGTCTGCGAGTCGGGAAAATTTGATGAGCTGATGGACCGGAAGGCGTATTTTTACTCTCTGTTTACGGTGGCAAACGGGTGAGCAGGCCCATTTTGAGGGTTAAAATGGGCGCTTAGGAGCTCCAGTCCGCAAAATATTGCGTAAAAGCGGCTTGCACAGTGGAAATTCTTCTGCTATAATATCCTACATGTATCAGTTACTCTGCGTTTGTGGTGGAAAAGGAGAACCATTATGTCAAAACGCTGTCCCGACTGCGGCTTCGTCAACGAAGATTCCCGCATCTATTGCAGCTCCTGCGGCGAGCTTCTGGACGCTGAGCTCCGGCTGCTCAAGGATCTGACCGACCAGACCTCTGGTCCCAAGAAGCCCACATACAAGACGCCTCCACCCAGAAGGGAGCCGGACCGCTCACCCCGTCCGTTCTATGACGACGATTACGCGCCCCCGAAGCTGGCGAAGAAGAAAAAATCCTCTGGCGCCGCGCTCTGGATTATTCTGGGGCTTGCTGCGGCAGGGGTGGTTTTGTGGCTGGTGCTGAGCTATGCTGGCTGACACTCACGCCCATTATGATGCGGAGGAGTTTGACCAGGACAGGGAAGCGCTTCTGTCCGCCCTGCCGTCCCGGGATGTGTCCCTGGTGGTCAATCCGGGGTGCGACATCCCCTCTTCCCGGAAGGCGGCAGCGCTGGCAGAGCAGTACCCTTTTCTGTACGCCGCCGTAGGATACCATCCGGAAAACTGCGCCCCCTATACCCCGGCGGATCTGGATGTGATCTGTGAGCTGGCGAAGGGGCCCAAGGTGGTCGCCATCGGCGAAATCGGCCTGGACTACTACTGGGAGGAAAATCCGCCCAGGGAGCACCAGCGGCGGGTTTTCCGGGATCAGCTGGCGCTGGCCCGGGAGCTGGAACTGCCGGTGATCGTTCACGACCGGGAGGCCCACGGGGACAGTTTGTCCATCGTGAAGGAATTTCCACAGGTCCGGGGCGTGTTTCACTGCTTCTCCGGCAGCGCCGAGATGGCCATGGAGCTTGTCCGGTTGGGGTGGATGATCTCCTTTACCGGAGTGCTGACCTATAAGAACGCCCGGAAAGCAGTGGAGGCCGCGCAGGCTGTTCCGCTGGAGCAGATCATGATTGAGACGGACAGTCCCTACATGGCCCCGGTTCCCTTCCGGGGCCGGCGGAACGATTCGGGCTATGTGCGCTGTGTTTGCGAGAAGCTGGCGGAGCTCAAGGGGATTTCCTTTGAGGAGTGTGCCCGGATCACGATGGAAAACGGGAAGCGGTTTTTCCACATTCCCTGACGCTTATTTCAGATCCTCCAGCCCGGCCTTGCAGAAGGATTTGAAATATTGATAGTATGGCTCCAGAAAGCAATAGCCGTCCACCAGAATGTCTGCCAGTGCGGGGGAATACAGAGTTTCGTCAATGGGACAGTACCGGCCTACGGAAATATCCTTTTTGTTGTACCACTCCGCCAGCAGCGGAGTGGTTTCTCCTTTCTTCCGGGCGTAATCCTTACCCTGAACGGAGAAGCGGCCATCCTTCTTCATCCGTCTGACCAGCTTTTCCAGCCGCTTGGGGTCCTGGTCCATGTCCCGGCGCATGGCGGCCATGGTCTGGGCATCTGCGTTCCGGAAACCTACGCCAAAGCTCCACTCCTCTGGGGTGATTTCAAACCAGAAAACTGGCTGATGGCTCCAGATGTCGTTTTCCGGCCGAATGGTGAGCCAGAGGTGGTCTTTGTAGGGGCCCTGGCCGTGGAGACGGCGGGCATCCCGGTAAATCCGGCAGACATGAAGATGCAGCCCTGATTTTGGAAATTTTTCCATGAATTTTTCATAAACATCCCTGCCCAGTTCCATGGTGGGCTGATAGAGGTGGGATAGATACTCCTCCTTGTGAGCGGTGAACCAGTCCCGGTTGTTGTTGAGGCGGATGCCCCACATGAATTCCATGGTTTTATCGCTGTAGCCGGTAAACATAACTGTTCCTTTCTGCGGCCCGGAGCCGCCTGACGGTTCTTTTGCGGAATGATCTGCGGATGGCGAACGAGGAAGAAATTTTCTTGCAATCCCATCCGGTATGTAGTAAAATAAAAGCAGAGACGGCGACAGACAGGGCGTGGAGGAACTCAGATCCCCTCGCGCGCCCATGTGGGAAATGGGGCCTTCCACACGGCATGCTGCGCTATGCCCATTATAACTGCTTTCCCTGCCGTCGGCAAGGGGGAGGAAATGGGTGCTGCGGCGAGGTTTCCCGCTTCGCGGGCCGCTCCATTGAAAAATTGAAGTCAGGAAAGGAAGAGACGCATGGCGCTGAGTGAAAAAAAGAAGGAAAGCTTGAAGGCGAACCTCAAGAAATCGGGTGCGATGGCCCAGGAGGACACGTTTATTGACGCGGCTTACGCTAACCAGATCACGTTTGGCGTAGGCGGTGTGTTCATGCAGAAGGCGCTGCCCGGATTTGCGTGTTTTACAGAAGAGAAATTCATCTGGACCGGAGCTGGCGATGATATTGTCATTCCATACAATCAGATCCGCGAGCTGGATAAATGCCTGATTATGCTGATGCCCATGGGTATCAAGATTACTTATGAGCCCACACCCGGCGGGAAGCCGGTCAAGAAGAGATTTTCCATCATGAGCCGGAAAAAGTGGATTGCCATTCTGGAGGAAAAAACAAAAATCACCTGCATCTGACGCTGCTGTCCCCCGGAGCACTGCTCCTGGGGGACTTCCTCATCGTTGCTCCTCTTCCAGGCTCCAGCCATACAGCGGATAGCGCTGTATGGCTCCGAAAATTTTCTTTTTGAGCTGCGGAAACCGCTTTTCCAACTCGAGGAGCAGTTCCTTTGTCTCTTCACGCCTGGTGGAACCGTTGGCGGGGCAGGGGTTTTCCACCACCGGCAGTTCCAGCCGCCGTACCGCGCCCTTCACATCCCGCTCCGGAACATACAGCAGCGGACGGATCTGGGTCACGCGGCTCCTGTCCAGATATGTGACAGGCTGAAAACAGCTGATTCTGCCCTCCAGAAACAGAGACATGATCATCGTTTCCACTGCGTCGTCCCAGTGATGTCCCAGGGCAATCTTAGTCAGCCCCAGACGGTTCATTTCCGTACTCAGGGCCCCCCGGCGAAGCTTGGCGCACAGGGAGCAGGGGTTTTTCTCCCGCCGGTGGATAAAAACGATTTCATAGATGGGAACCGGGATCAGGCGGTAAGGCACCCGCAGCGTCTCGCACAAGCGGGCAACGGGGGTAAAATCCATCCCCGGTGCACCGCTGTCGATGGTCAGTGCCGTCACCTCGAAACGCTTGGGGTAGAAATCCCGAAGCTTCGCCAGGGCGGCCAGGGTCAGCACAGAGTCCTTTCCTCCGCTGACCCCGACCGCCACGGTGTCGCCCTCCTCGATCATGTTGTAGTCCTCCACGCACCGGCGGACCAGGGACAATATGTGCTGCATGGGAAACTCCTTCCTGCAAAATTTAAAATTGAAGAAGAGATATCGAAAGAAAACAAGAGAAAAACATTGATATCAAGAGGATTCTGTTTGATAAATAAAAACGGTATTGACAAGGACATGGGGGTGTGCTATAAATATATCTGCTCGTTACTGGCCATTGTACCTGATTTCGAGCAAAAATACAAGACTTCCTTCGATAACGAGACGGCAGGAGTCTCCCTCCTGTTCTTTCGTAATCGAAGGAAGAATCAAGAAGGAGAAAACAGCCATGTCCACTTTTATGGCAAACAAGGGCAATATCGTCCGCAAGTGGTACGTTGTTGACGCCGCCGGCAAGCCCCTGGGTCACACCGCCGTCGTCGTTGCCGACCTGCTCCGCGGCAAGCGCAAGCCCACCTACACCCCTCACGCCGACTGCGGCGACAACGTCATCGTCATCAACGCCTCCAAGGCCACTCTCTCCGGCAAGAAGCTGGAGCAGAAGATGTACCGCACCCACTCCGGCTGGGTGGGCGGCCTGAAGGAGACCAAGTACAAGGATATGATGGAGAAGAAGCCCGAGCTGGCCATGCGGGTTGCTGTCCGTGGCATGATGCCCCGCAACGTAGTTACAAAGGATTCCCTCAAGCGCCTGCACATCTATGCTGGCGACACTCATGAGCAGCAGGCCCAGAAGCCCGAGCTCTACGCGGAATAAGGGAGGTAGAGGAACATGTATCAGTCTAAAAAGCCTTATCTGTACGGCACTGGCCGTCGGAAGTCCTCCGTGGCCCGCGTCCAGGTTTATCCCGGCGGCACTGGCGCTATTACCATCAACGGCCGGGACATTGAGGAGTATTTCGGCCTCGACACCTTGAAGATGATCGTCCGTCAGCCCCTGGTGGCTACCGCCAACGAAGGTAAGGTGGATATCGTTGCCACCGTCAAGGGAGGCGGTGTCAGCGGCCAGGCCGGTGCCCTGCGCCACGGCATTTCCCGCGCCTTGTTGCTGGCTAGCGATGACAACCGTCCTATCCTGAAGAAGGCCGGTCTTCTGACTCGCGATCCGCGTATGAAGGAGCGCAAGAAGTACGGCCTCAAAGCGGCTCGTCGCGCTCCGCAGTTCAGCAAGCGTTAAATTTTATCAAAACGGCTCAAAAAGCCCGGAAAATCAAGGCTTAATAGTGACAAGTAACTATTTGCCGCAGAGGGCGGCGTGACCGTGTGTCACGCCGTCTTTCTGCGTCCATAGGTGGTTTTTGTAATAACAGGTTCGCTGATTTCCGGTACTTCAACTTCTTCCAAGAAGTTGAAAACGATTTTGACCTTCTGTGTCCGCTTGCCGTTGACCTTCTCCGGGGCGTAGACGATGATCTGCTTGATGAACTCATTCACAATGGTTTGGGTCAGATCAGGGATGTCCACATACTTCTCAAGCAGGGCGAGGAACTGGTCAACATTGTCCTCCATTTCCTCACGGGTCGCCACCCAATCGTCCAGACCGATGATCTCGTTATTCAGACTGGCCTGCTCCGCCTCATAGCCCTCCAGCATCTTCTGATAACGCTCTTGGCTCAGACTGCCGAGTACCATGTCCTCATAGATACGGGTGATGAGTTTGTCGATGTCCGCCAGACGCTTCTTCGCTTTTTCCAGCCGCCGCTTGTCCTCCCGGATGGATTTCTCCTGTTCCTCTCTCCGGCACATCAGCCAGTCCTCCTGAAAGCCCTCCACATCGGACCGGATATAATCCGTCACAGCCCGGATGCGCTCAAGCACCACATCCCGCAGAACATCCTCCCGAATATAGTGTGCCGAACAAGTCCCCCGTCCGCTCTTGTACTTGGCACAGACGTAGTGGTCCTGCTTGCCGTCAAAGTTCTTACAGATGGCGAAGTGGAGCTTGCTCCCACAGTCGGCGCAGACCACCAACCCGGCAAACATTCCCTGACGCTCTCCCTTGACGGGGCGGCGCTTGTGCTGGCGCAGCTCCTGCACCCTGTCCCACTGCTCTTTCGGCACGATGGCCTCTTGCGTGTCGGGCAGGATGAACATATCCTCACTGGCGTTGGGGATGCGCTTCTTGAGCTTATAGGACTTGGAGTAGGTTTTGAAGTTGCAGACGCAGCCGGTGTACTCCATCCGTTCCAGAATGCCGACAACAGACTGCTCCATCCAGTGGTAGGGACGCTCCGGCAACAGCCCGCCTTTCCGCTGAGCATACAGTGCCTTGGCAGTCAGAACCTTGTCCGCCTCCAAAATCCGGGCGATCTGGCTCGGTCCCTTTCCATCAATCGACAGGTCAAAGATACGCTTGACCACCGGCGCGGCATCCTCGTCAATGATCCAGTGGTTACGGTCGGCCGGGTCGAAGCGGTAGCCGTAGGGCGGTTTGCCCATGTGCTTGCCGCTGGTGCCTCTGGCTTTCAGAACAGAACGAACCTTTTTACTGGTATCTTTGGCATAAAAATCGTTAAAAAGATTACGAAACGGCGTGAAATCGTTATCTCCCCGTTCACTGTCCACTCCGTCATTGACGGCGATGAAGCGGACATCATAACTCGGAAAAACAATTTCTGTATACTGGCCCACTTGCAGGTAATCTCTGCCAAATCTGCTCATATCTTTAACAATCCATGTGCCGACCAGTCCCTGTTCCACCAGGGAAAGCCCCTCCTGGACACCGGGGCGGTTGAAGTTCGTTCCAGTGTACCCATCGTCCACCAGAATGCGTGTGTTTGTGAAGCCACGTTCGGCGGCATATCGGGTCAAGATAGCCCTTTGATTGGCAATCGAATTTGACTCCCCATCAAGGGCGTCCTCATTACTGAGGCGGCAGTACAAAATCGTGATTTTCTGCTGATCCACGTTGTTGTCTCCTTTCTTGTGTGGGTCAGCTGACAGTACCGTAGTGCATGGCTCTATGATAACATGATCTTCCTGTTTTGTCGACATCAAACCGCCTCCTTATCTGAAAAAATCATACGGCGCATCAGGCTGGAAAGCGGCTCGGCCCCATCACATTCCGTCTCAACGATATACCAGGTGTTTCCAATCTTGCGCGTCACTTTGCAGGAGAACGGGTTCTGCGGTTCATGATCCCGATACCATTCCTCAATGAAATCGGCAGGCGGTTCAAAGATAGGGTCAAAGCAGCTCTCAATGTCGATGGGCAGGTTCAGAAGTTCTTCAAAGGTCAGCAGTTCAAAGTTTTTCGTCATAGTACCTCCATAATCCGTAGTTTGTGGGTCAGTCAGCTTTACGCCGGACCCACTGAATGTCGTAGCCCAGCGCATCGGCAAGCTGGACAGCCTCCTTGTAGCGGAGGGATTCCCGCTGGAGCTTGTTGGACAGGTTGGACACACTGTCCGACCAGCCGTACACATCGGAGAGTACGTCCACCACCTCCTGCATGGTTATCCCCTGGCGCACAATGTATGCCTTGATCTCGTTTCTCAAATTGGATTTCAACTTGTTTTCCTCGCTTTCTGATGAATTTTGTTTGTTGTTCCGCAAAGTAGTTTCACGGTATGATGAAGATTTGGCGGCCTGTGGTTTCCGCTCAGTTTTTCTGCCATGAAGCCCAGGTCACAAGAGGCTGCTACCCACTTCACGATTTCGTATGACCTCCATTGAAACCGTAGATTTCTTCACCTGTTCGTAAAGCGGGTACACGGTTCCGCAAATCATCAACGGGTGTAATCCATACGCTGGTGCGTGATAATCTTCACGAAAATCACAAGGCTTGAATTTCACCCCGCTTTTTTGAGGTCAGGTCAGCGTGACCGCCTGTAAAAGATAAGGGCGAACTCAAAACTATCCGTACATGCGTACATCGGTACAAGGGGCTGTGTACTCGTGTACGCATGTACGGATGATTTCATTTCTCTGCTCATAATGCAGTCGGCCTTATCAGGACCTCAATTCCCAGATAGCCCCGGCACCGCTTTCCGCTGCCGATATACACGTTGTTGGTGGCCTCCAGCCGGTAGGCATCGGCGCTCTGGGCGATGAAGCCGGAGAAGCTCTTGGGGGAAAGCGGGTTTTCGGCATTGTCCTCGCACCAGACCTTATAGGCGGCGTAGAGGTCACGGGTAGCGGCCTCGCTGTCCGCTTTGAACTGGACATACCCGGCAGAAGCCAGAAAGTCCACGATGTTGTTGGCCTCCCGCACAACGACATCGATGTTCTCCCTGGCCCGGTCGCTGATGGTGAAGCGGTAATTGTTGACCAGCAGGCGGTGAAGCCCTTCCAGACACCAGAGGAAAATACCCTCACGCTCCGCGATCAGCTTGTCTGAGAGAAACGGATCATCCGCTCTCCCTGCCGGTTTGTCCTTTGTGGTCAGCACGATCTGGCGGCGAAAGAAACCGTCAGACCTGTCGTGGAGGGCAGTCAAGGCTCCGTTGCCAAAGCAGAGGAACCGCACATAAAGCTGGCTCTGGTAGCTCTGGACGCCCTTGCGCTCCATGTCCATTTTGCACTCGGATGTGACAATGGATTTGATATAGTTGGTCTTGGGCAGGGCGCTCATGTCCATATCATCGTCCACCATCAGGAGCTTGCTCTCCAGGTCGGCGCGGCTGAACCGGTTATTCTCCACTTTTTGGATGCTGGTGGTGTTCATGCTGTCCCCAAAGATGGAGCACATCACCAACCCAATCCGGCTCTTACCCTCGCCGCCTTTGCCAATGAGCATCAGCATCTTCTGGCCCCTGGTGGTGGGGAGCAGGCAGTACCCCAGGTATTCCTGCAAGGTGGGGATGTCCTCCGGGTGGAGCAACTCCGCCAGGAACCGAAGCCACTTCTCCGGCGGCGGCGCGTCAGGATAATAGTTGACGGTCAGGCGATTGTTGCAGTAGGTTTTCTCTGTCGTAAACCGGCCATCTACAAATAATGTGCCGTTGGCAACATGGATACGGTCACAATCCAACTCCATTGGCTCGGAGTACGCCGCCATTCTCAGGGCGTTCAGAAGGTCATCCACCTTTCGGGCGGTTTTGGTTTCCAGCCACGGGCTGATCTGGTCGTAGATTTCCTTTTTCAAGCCGCTCTCGTCTGCCACCAGCCCGTCCACCGTGTAGAACCGCCCCCGGATGCAGCGCATGGGATGTTCCCGAAGGAACGACCGGCAGAACACCGGCTCCATGAGCTTGTAGTCCTCCGTCAGCCAGTCGGGAAACCCGAAGTGCAATTCTTCATTTTCATTCATTCTCGCATACCTCCAATCTGTAAAAATCGGGCGTCCATCGCGCCCTCCTGCTATGGTTATGAGCAAATCTGAAAAAACCGGGCTAATGGCATGACAGCCCGGTTTCAAAAAACATGACAGAGGGAATTTCGGTAACCGCTGCCGAAATTCCCTCTGTGAATGAAAAAGCGATCACCGCTCTACGCTATGCCTTGTTGCGGACTGCGCCGCCCTGCGCTCCGCATCCCGTCTGGCAACTTCGGCCTTGCCCTGTTCCAGCTTTGCAAGGACGGATTCTCTGGCTTTCTCCTTGATCTGTTTGGTGGCGGCGGCTCTGACTTCCGGCTTTCGCAAAACCGCCTGCACTCTGGCAAGCACCTTTTGAGCGGCTTTGTGAATCAGCTCCTGCGCCTTTCCCAGCACCTTGCCGATAAGCCCTTTCTCCGCCGGGGAGTAGCGCCGTTCCGGGGCCAAACACCAATCCTTGTAATCGGAAACGATCTTCTCATCCTGCAACTGCGTTTCGGCGCGGACAGCATCGGTCACAAGCTCCACGGCCTTGTCATAGGCGATTTCTGTTACCTCGTCAATCAGTGCCTCGGCATCCGCCAAGCGAAGCGTAACCGCATCAAGCTGTTCAGCTTTATCCGCTATCGCCGTTTCCTGCTCAGCAATTACTTTCTTCTGTTTCTGAATGATATAATCGTTCTTCTCCAGATAACTGCGCCCACGGTTGCCGGGGTCAGGCTCTTCCTCCACCGCCAGACCGTGCTTTCTGCAAATATCAAACAGAATAACCCGGCAGACCGCGTCAAAGACCATCTTCCGGTTGTTGGTGCGCCCCTGCTTTTTCTCAGGATCAGGCAATTCAAAGCCAAGTGCCTCCAGCGCCTTTTCTTGCTTTGGCTCCACCTCACCATATCGGTTCACATAGTCGAAAACGTGCCGCTCATGGATATGGGGCGTGGCCTCATCCAGATGGAGCGCCCAATCAATGACATGAATGTGTTCACCGAAGCGCCGCTCCAACTCCATCATAAATTCCCCGACAATTTCCAGAAGCGCATCCGGGGAAACGGAATCCTCCATTGTGCCGATCTGGTAAATGGTTTCCTCCGGGCAGAAGCGTTTGTCCGCCAGCAGATCATCCACGCTCCGGTCACGCTCAGAGTGGCGGCGTTTTGCGTTCCGCTCATGCTGACCGTCAAGGTAATCCGAGTAGCGGTTCAGATAAAAGGCCCGTTCCACATCCGCAAAGGACACCTCACCGTCCTGCTGGGCCGGATAGGTCGCGCCCCGGAAACAATCCCAATAGATGTTCTGCTGAATCCGCTCGCTGTCAATGTGACTGGCGTGTTCGGTA